>CANOCV010000004.1 GCA_947564465.1 uncultured Roseburia sp.
CTTTGCGGTTTTTCTTTTGTCGTTTTTTATCGGAATACGCCGCAGGGCTGTTTCTGCTGTTGGTTGTCATTCGCCGCCTTTCCAATCTGGATTAGTTTTACATCCGTTAAACAGAAATCTTCTTGACCTGATGGTCAAGAAGCATCGCAGGCAGAAGCCTGCTCAATTCAGATTGGAGGAAAAGGAACATGGCATACAACCACGGACGTGAGGACAGGAAGTGGCGTATCTGGAAAGAAGCCGAGGAAAAGGTGCTGCGGGAATGCGGCGTTGATGAAGCGGTCACCTGCTTATAGATGATAAGGTTGCCCCTGCCCTGCCGCTTATGCGGCAGGGCAGGGGCAACAGGTTATGAACGGTACTTTGAGGACAACGAAGAAAACCGTTATATTTGGAGTGAGAATAGTGTGAGGGGCATTTTAAGAAGTCCGATATATGCGGGAAGCCTTGCAGGCTACAAACAGATTGCCGCCAACATGAAAAGCAGGAAACGCCCCGACATCAACTGTTTTGCGGATATGGCAGTGAATGACGAGCGTGCGGTGAGGGCGATTGAGAAGCGGCTCACGGAAACAGACCAGAGCAAAGCGAAAGCAATGGAGAAAGAACAAAAGAAGTAACGGAAACGCTTAACGAAAGCTACGAGAAATCACAGGGAATCCGTGACTTCCTCTCCCTTATCCGCAATTATCAAGGCTTAAAAGAACTGGACGCAACTGTTGTAAATGCACTGATGGACAAGATACTTGTTTCGGAGCGTGAGAAGTCAGCAGACGGAACAGTGAAGCAGGAAATCAAGATTTATAGTAAATCAGAATCAGATATTTAATACAGAATGGCGGAAAAAAATTGGCGTATCCAATACAGACACTGGATTTTCTGCGGCGGAAAAAGGATTTAACAGTGAAACATATCTGTTCCCCAAACAAAACAGAGCCGCCATTGCAGGAAGTTGCTATATTCAGGATATGCTGAAAACGCATGTGCATCTATACAAATAAATCCCAATAAATAAAAATAATACGGCAAGCCCTCACATATATTTTTATGAAAGAGTGTGAGTGTGACGTTATGGAGTATGGTAAGAAAATAAAAAAAGGCATTCTGCTGGAGCTTTTGGCATTTGTGATCCTGGCAGGCGGCGCGGTCTGGACGAGGTCGTATGAGCAGGCGGATGTGGCGGCAAACAGCGGAGATTTTATTAAATGGGTGGATTTTAATGTTTCCTATGAAGCACTCTGCCTGGCATATGAGATGGATGTGGAGTCGTACGAAAAGCCGGTGCATCTTAACTGGATAGAGCTTTTGGCTTATGCAGGGGCGAAGTGCGGGGGAGATTTTAAGGAGTCGGCGTTAAAAGAAATTGAGTCGGCGGCAAAGAAGCTGACAGAAGAGAAGGTAAGCATAGAGGAACTCACAAAGGAGCTAAAGTATTATAATTATTATCTGGAGGCATATTCGGCGGTGTTATCCGGATATGTGGGCGAGTATGAAATCCAAAATGAACAGGGAACGTCATTTGAAAAAAAATACGGGCTGAAGGCGTTTTCTCCGATTGCCAAAGCCTTTGATTACCGTGATTATGATGATTTTGGGGTGGCGAGAAGCTTTGGGTACAAGAGGGAGCATTTGGGGCATGATATGATGGGGCAGATAGGTACGCCGATTATAGCGGTAGAATCCGGCTACGTGGAAGCGCTTGGGTGGAATCGGTATGGCGGCTGGCGAATCGGAATCCGCAGCCATGATAAAAAGAGATATTATTATTACGCGCATTTGCGACAGAATTACCCGTATGCCGAGTGGCTGAAGGAGGGGGAAAATGTGACTGCCGGAGATGTGATCGGGTATATGGGACATACCGGTTACAGTGATACGGAGAATGTCAACAATATTGATGAGGTGCATCTTCACTTTGGAATCCAGCTGATTTTTGATGAATCCCAGAAGGACGGCAATACGGAAATTTGGATCAATCCGTATAATTTGGTGCGTTTTTTGAAGAAAAACAGATCGGAGGTGAACAAGGTGGAAGGGATGAAGGAGTGGAAGCGGACCAGAGAAATAAAAATGGATGAAATAAAAGAAGGAAAATGACATAGAATAGAGGGAGAAAACATGGGAAGTGGAGATGTGGAATTTTTAGAGAGCAGGACATATAGAAATTTACTGGATGCGTTTAACAGAGAGGCAAGGGCGAATACAAAATATCAGTTATATGCCCAGAAAGCGAGGCAGGAGGGGTACATACAGATCAGCAATATTTTTATCGAGACGGCATGGAATGAGCAGCAGCATGCAAAAATATGGCACGAGAGAATTTGTGCGGGGAAAGAGGAGGAGACGCTTGCCAATTTGAGGGACGCCGCGCGCAGTGAGGAAAGGGAGTGCTCGGATTTATATAAAAGCTATGCACAGGCGGCGGATCAGGAAGGATATGGAGATATTGCGCAGCTGTTTCGCGAGGTGGCGGAAATTGAGCAGAGCCACAACTTTCGTTACAGCAGACTGGCGCAGAACATGGAGAGCGGAAGAGTGTTCTGCAAGACGGGGGAGGTGCTGTGGGTCTGTTTAAACTGCGGTTATATATATTCCGGTATCTGCGCGCCGAAAATTTGTCCGGTTTGCCGTTATCCGCAGGGATTTTATGAGTTAAACTGTGAGAATTACTAATATTTTGTAAAATTTTTATTTGTGAAAATGCCGGTTTTATTACAAAAATCATACATTTTTAGAAAAATATCCGTTTAGGCTGTCATAAAAGAGGGAAAACTTGCATATATAAAAAGTTGTAGGTTTTTTTATGGAGGGAAAATGTATGATAAAAAGTAAAATGAACATAATTTCAAGGCTTTTGGCATTGGCAGTATTCGTATGCGGACTATTTTGCGGTCCGCTTTGTCTGGATGCTGCGGACACGGCTTCAAAAGACACCTGGATACCGGTGGAGTATCAGCAGTATTGTGAGGAGATCGGTGCAAGATATGCGATTTCACCGGAACTTTTGATGGCGATTATTGAAAAGGAATCCTCCGGTCAGCCGCAGGTTTATAACGGAAACTGTAAGGGGTTGATGCAGATTAACGAGCCGTATCACAGAGGGCGCATGCAAAAGCTTGGCGTCACAAATATTTATGATCCTTACGGAAACATTACGCTGGGAGCGGATTATCTGCTGGAGCTGTTTATGGAATATCAGGAGACGGGAACGGTACTGATGGTGTATAACGGTTCTTCACGTGCGGTAGAGAGAGGGGAAGCGGTTGATTATACACAATATGCCTCTGAGATTATTGAACGTGCGGCGTTTTTGGAGAGACTGCATGGAAAATAAAGAGACAGTGGAAAAAGTAGGAAAAGTCTGCTAGAATATCGATAGATATTCTGGCGGACCGGACATAAGGTACGGCAGCGGAGAAAGGATGGATGGGTTTACGTGAGAAAAATACTGGTATTTTTAAGAGACTATAAGAAGGAGAGCGTCTTAGGGCCTCTTTTTAAACTTCTGGAGGCCTCGTTTGAGCTGCTTGTTCCGCTTGTCATGGCGGCGATTATTGACGTGGGAATTAAGCAGGGGGATCGGGGATACATTTTAAAGATGTGCGGTGTTTTGATTCTGCTTGCAGTCATCGGTCTGACTTGTTCCATTACCGCACAGTTTTTTGCGGCAAAGGCGGCTGTCGGGTTCGCCGCGAAGCTGCGTCACGCGCTGTTTGCACATATCCAGTCGCTTTCCTACACGGAGATGGACGAGATCGGAACCTCCACGATGATTACGAGAATGACCAGCGATGTCAATCAGGTTCAGTCCGGCGTCAATATGGTGCTGCGGCTTTTTTTGCGTTCTCCGTTTATTGTATTCGGCGCGATGGTAATGGCGTTTACGATTGACGTGAAGGCGGCGCTTATTTTTGTTGTGGCAATCCCGGTTTTGGCAGTTGTCGTATTTGGTATCATAATGATTACGATTCCGCTGTTTAAAAAGGTACAGGCGGGGCTGGATGAGGTTCTTGGAATTACGAGGGAGAACTTAAGCGGCAGCAGGGTAATTCGTGCGTTTCACAAAGAGGAAGAGGAGATAGAGGCATTCTATGAGCACAATCAAACACTGACCAGCCTGCAGCTGTATGTCGGGAAAATATCGGCGCTGATGAATCCGCTTACTTATGTTATTATCAACGCGGCACTGATTGCATTAATCTGGACGGGAGCGCTTCGCGTTGACAAGGGATTTATTAGTCAGGGAGAGGTTGTAGCGCTTGTGAATTACATGTCGCAGATTTTGATTGAGCTTGTTAAGCTTGCCAATTTGATCGTCACGGTGACAAAAGCCGTTGCATGCGGAAACAGGATCGAGAGTGTGCTTTCGCTGCACGGCTCCATGGAAGACGGAAAGGAAGAGGCGGGAGCGGAAGCGGCAGATTATGCAGTGGTATTCGATCGCGTTTCCATGCGCTATAAGGGCGCCGGCGCCGAGGCCGTATCCGATATTTCACTGAAGGTGAAGCGAGGCGAGACAATTGGGGTAATAGGCGGCACCGGTTCGGGCAAGTCTACGGTGGTACAGCTTATTCCGAGATTTTATGATGTTTCCGGGGGCGTTGTCTGTGTGAACGGAAGGGATGTCAGAGAATATAAATTGGAAAAGCTGCGGGAGCGCATCGGAATCGTCCCGCAAAAGGCAGTTCTTTTTGCGGGGAGCATTCGCGAAAATATGCAGTGGGGGAAAAGGAATGCGACGGACGAAGAGATATGGGAGGCGCTTACGGTTGCTCAGGCCAGGGAATTTGTAGAGAAAAAGGAGGGGATGCTTGACGCCGGGATTGAACAGGGCGGCAGGAATCTTTCCGGAGGACAGCGTCAGAGGCTTACGATAGCCAGAGCGCTTGTAGGACGGCCGGAAATCTTAATTCTTGACGACAGCGCGTCCGCACTTGATTACGCGACAGATGCGGCTCTGCGCAGGGCGATACGGGAAATGAAAAATGCTCCTACGGTGTTTATTGTCTCTCAGCGCGCGGCATCTATTTTGCATGCGGATCAGATATTGGTGCTTGACGACGGCGAGGTAAACGGTCTTGGAAGACATGAGGAGCTGTTAAAGACGTGTGAGGTATACAGGGAGATTTATTATTCCCAGTTTTCAAAAGAAGAGGAGGTGTGTGGGCAATGAAGCAGTCAGAAAAGAAAAGGAGCCAGAGAGAGACGCTCTCTAAAGTTTTTCGTTACATTAAAAAATACTGGTTTTATCTGATACTTTCTATTATACTTGCGGCGGTTTCCGTTGTTCTGACCCTTTATGTGCCGATACTGACCGGCGATGCAATTGATTATATTATAGAAGAGGGATTTGTAGAGTTTGGTCCGATTCTGGCGATTTTAAAGAAAATGGCGGTTGTTGTTCTGTTCACGGCCGTTGCCCAGTGGGTTATGAATATCTGTAACAATAAAATGACATATCATGTTGTGAGAGATATCCGGATGGAAGCGTTTGAGAAGATTGAACATTTGCCGCTTGCCTATCTCGATTCCAATTCACATGGAGATATCGTAAGCCGTGTCATTGCAGACGTCGACCAGTTTGCAGAGGGACTGCTGATGGGCTTTACCCAATTTTTTACCGGGGTTGTGACGATTTTGGGAACGCTCTTTTTCATGCTTGCGATAAATATCAAGATTACTTTCGTTGTAGTGCTGATTACGCCGCTGTCCTTTGTGGTCGCTGCATTTATTGCGAAAAAGACATTTTCTATGTTTCAGCTCCAGTCTAAGACGAGGGGAGAGCAGACTGCGCTGATTGACGAGATGATCGGCAATCAGAAGGTTGTACAGGCTTTTTGCCATGAGAGAGAGGCGATGGAGCAGTTTGACGAGATCAATGAGAGATTAAAAAAATGTTCTCTGCGGGCGATTTTTTACTCCAGCACAACCAATCCGTCTACCCGTTTTATCAATTCGTTAGTCTATGCAGGTGTCGGGGTTACCGGCGCGCTGGCTGCAATCCGTGCCGTGAGCGGATTTTCAGTCGGGGATCTCTCCTGCTTTTTAAGCTATGCGAACCAGTATACAAAGCCTTTTAATGAAATATCAGGCGTGATTACGGAGCTGCAGAATGCGCTTGCGTGTGCGGCGCGTATTTTTGAGCTGATAGAAGAGGAGCCGGAGGTCTCGGATGCGCAGGATGCCGTTTCGCTGAAGCATGTGGACGGCAGTGTGGATTTGGAGCATGTGTATTTTTCTTATACACCAAAGCAGCGGCTGATTGAGGATTTTAATCTGAATGTGAAGCCGGGACAGAGGATAGCGATTGTAGGACCTACGGGCTGCGGAAAGACGACGCTTATTAATTTGCTGATGCGCTTTTACGATACGGATAAAGGACAGATTGTGGTAAGCGCCCATCCGATCCGGTCGCTGACAAGGGAGAGCTTAAGGAGCGCTTACGGAATGGTGCTTCAGGAGACATGGTTAAAGCATGCCTCAATCCGTGAAAATATTTCGATGGGAAAACCGGAGGCGACGGAGGAGGAGATTATAGCGGCGGCAAAAGCGGCGCACGCCCATGGATTTATCAAGCGTCTCTCGAACGGATACGATACGGTAATCGGAGAGGACGGGGGGAGCCTGTCACAGGGACAAAAGCAGCTGTTATGCATTACGAGAGTTATGCTGTGCCTGCCGCCGATGCTGATTCTCGATGAGGCGACATCCTCCATTGACACGCGCACGGAGCTTCGTATCCAGAACGCGTTTGCCAGGATGATGAAGGGACGGACGAGTTTTATCGTTGCGCATCGGCTTTCCACAATTCGCGAGGCGGATATTATTCTTGTTATGAAGGACGGCCATATTATAGAGCAGGGAAATCATGAAGAGCTTCTGGCAGGGGGCGGATTTTATGCCAATCTGTATAACAGCCAGTTTGCAAAATAAAAAGGCTTTTTATAAAATTCTTATAGAATCCCCATAGAATTCCCATAAATTCGTAATATCATTTAACAAAATTGTAACAAACAAAGCATAGAGGAGAATGATATTATGAAATTCAAGCATGTGAAAGCAATGTTGATTGGAGCGACTGGTATCGCTGCGGCGGGAGGAATCGCGGTAAGTCAAAAGGCTGCGTTACATACCGCCAGCGAGGCGTCTGTAGAGGAGAAAGAGGTTTTGACTCTCACAGGCGGGGATGAGGCGCTTTTCGCAGGCGTGAAGCTGGCAGTATTGCCCGATATGGAAAGCGGTGAGGCTGATATTGAGGCGCTTGACCTGGCAAAAACGATGGAGGCGGGGGAGGATTTAAAGCCTGCGGCGTCAGATGAGGAGCAGACAAAAGAAAATGAACTGTCGTTGGAAGAGATAGATACGCAGGATAATGACGCGGCAGATACCGCTGCGGATACAAAGGAAGAAGAAAAAGAGATTACTGAAAATGTGGAAGAACCGGAAGTTGTGACGGAAACCGGGCCGGAACAAGAGGTCGGGGATGAAGCTATACAAGAGATTAAAGATGAAGATACAGATGAAGCTGACGAAAATAAAGGTGAAGACAGTTTAGAGGAAGAAGAGGCGGAACAGGAGATCGTAATTGCTACGGTAGACAATTATCTTCACGTGAGAAGTGAACCGCATCTTGAAGGAGAAATTGTCGGCAAGCTTTACAACCATTCTGTCGGGACGCTTTTGGAGGAGACGGAATCTGTCGATGACAACAATGAGAAAGACATCTGGTATCGAATAGAATCCGGAAACGTCAGTGGATTTGTGAGCGCAGAGTATGTGCTGCGCGGAGAAGAAGGACGCGCACTGGCCGAGGAAGTGGGAACACGCATTGCGACCGTGGATACAACAACACTCAGAATACGCATGGAGCCGACTACCGAGTCTGAAATCGTAGGTCTTCTGCCCGAGGGGGACGCCCTTGTGGTAAAAGAAGAGCTGGAGGGCTGGGTGAAAATAGAAGCGGACGGAACCGAAGGATATATTTCCGCGGATTATGTGAAGCTTCACACGGAAAACGCAGTGGCAGAGTCTAAGGAAGAAGAGGAGAGACGCCTTGCGGAGGAAGCGGCGAGACTGGAGTATCAAAGACAGCAGCAGGCGCAACAGAGCGCGCCGGCGTCAGGCGCTGCGACAGCTTCGGGTGCGTCAGGGGGCAGCAGCTCCTCATCGAAAGGCAATGCAGCAAGCACATCGGGAGGTCTTGGGAGCCGGATTGCAAACTACGCGCTGCAGTTTGTCGGGAATCCGTATGTTTACGGCGGGACAAGCCTGACAAACGGGGCGGATTGTTCGGGATTTGTTATGAGCGTTTATCAGAACTTCGGAATTTCTCTACCGAGAACCTCAGGGGAACAGGGAAGCGCAGGGACGGCAGTGTACGGCATTGAAAATGCGAAACCCGGAGATTTGATTGCCTATCCGGGACATATAGGAATCTATATCGGAAACGGGCAGATCGTACATGCAAGCACGCCGGCATCCGGAATTAAGGTGTCAAGCGCGACTTACCGCTCGATAAGTTCTATCCGAAGAATTGTGCAGTAAGCGGCGAAATATATAAAAAAGAACCATACAAAGCGAAATTTCTTTCGTGATAGTATGGTTCTTTTTTGTGCATACTGTAAGACATAAGATTTATTTTGTCCTACGAGGAGGGATAGGGATGGAAAGCGTTTTAATTGCGGACAGTGAGCTGGAGCTGACGGACAGGCTGCAAAATGTGCTGCGTGAGCACGGATATGGCACGATTGCCGTTCATGACGGGAGGACGGCGTTAAAATATGTGGGACAGTGGCAGGCGGATATTGTTTTATTGGATTTGATTATGCCGGATATGGTGGGGGAAGAGCTGTGCAGGAAAATGCGCAGCGAGACGAAGGCGCCGATTGTTGTTTTGGCCTCGGGAACAGACGAGAAGGAAATGGCTAAGGCGCTCTCCTGGGGAGCGGACGACTATCTCACAAAACCCGTCAGTACCCTGACGCTGCTGGCCAAAATGCAGGCAATGCTGCGCCGGGTCCGGCGCACGGAAGACAGCGTCGAAGAGACAATCGGCGACAAAGAGAAAAGGCTTGTGATTGATACGCACCGGCGTATGGTAAAAATGGACGAAAGCGAGGTTCATTTGACGCCGACAGAATATAAGCTGCTTGTGACAATGGTGAAATCTCCGAACAGAATATTTACCAGGGAACAGCTGATTACGTATGCCCTGGAGGATGAATTTCGCGGTTATGACAGAAGCATTGACACCTATATCAAGGAGCTGCGAAAAAAAATAGAGCCGGACAGGAGAAGGCCGCGCTATATTCGTACCGTACATGGCGTTGGCTATAAGTTTGTACCATAAATATTGTATAAAGTTCTTGCATAAAACACAATATGTGGTAAAATGAAGAAAGCGTTCTAACGGGCGCACCAAGAAAAGCCAAGGAGAACCGGTAAGTATGAAGATTATTAAGCGAAGCGGAATGGAAGCCCCGTTTGATATTACAAAGATTATTAGGGCAATTGATAAGGCAAATCATGAGGTGGTGGAAAGTCAGCGTCTTACCATGGGACAGATCCATGAGATAGCACAATATATAGAGGAAATCTGCAAAACCTCGAATCATTCCCTCAATGTGGAGGATATCCAGGACCTTGTGGAGAATGCGTTGATGGAGAAGCAGTTTTTTTCTGTTGCAAGAAAATATATCACCTATCGTTACAAACGTGCGCTGGTGCGTAAATCCAATTCCACCGACGAGCAGATACTAAGCTTGATTGAGTGCAATAACGAGGAGGTAAAGCAGGAGAATTCCAACAAGAACTCGACGGTCAACAGTGTGCAGCGTGATTATATGGCCGGAGAGGTCAGCAAGGATATCACGAAGCGTTTTCTTCTTGACGCGGATATCGTGGACGCCCATGAGCAGGGAATTATTCATTTCCATGACGCCGATTATTTTGCGCAGCATATGCATAACTGCGACCTTGTAAATCTGGAGGATATGCTGCAAAACGGAACCGTAATCAGCGGTACAAGAATTGACAAGCCGCATTCCTTCTCTACGGCCTGTAATATAGCGACGCAGATTATTGCGCAGGTGGCAAGCTCCCAGTATGGAGGGCAGAGCATTTCCCTGTCGCATCTTGTGCCGTTTGTGCAGGTGAGCCGTGATAAAATCCGTCGTGAGGTAACGTCGATGCTCGCGGAGGCGGGGACAGAGCTGAAAGAAGAGAGAATTGCAAAAATCGTTGAGGAGCGACTTCACGCAGAGATTGAGCGGGGGGTACAGGTGATTCAGTACCAGGTGGTGACGCTTATGACGACGAACGGACAGTCGCCGTTTGTGACCGTGTTTATGTACCTGAATGAGGCGAAAAATGAGCAGGAGAAGCATGATCTTGCGCTGATTATTGAGGAAGTGTTAGACCAGCGGTACCAGGGCGTGAAAAACGAAGACGGCGTCTGGATTACGCCGGCGTTTCCGAAGCTTATCTATGTGCTGGAGGAGGATAATATCCATGAAGACTCCGAGTATTATTATCTGACAAAGAAAGCGGCAAAATGCACCTCAAAGCGTATGGTTCCGGATTACATATCCGAGAAAAAAATGAAGGAATTAAAGCAGGGCAACTGCTATACCTGTATGGGCTGCCGTTCCTTTCTTACCGTGTACCATGATGAGAACGGTAATCCGAAATTTTACGGGAGATTTAATCAGGGCGTAGTGACGTTAAATCTTGTAGATATCGCCTGTTCCTCGGGCGGCAGCTTTGATGAATTCTGGAAAATATTTGACGAGCGCTTGGAGCTGTGCCACAGGGCGCTTTTGGCGCGTCACAACCGTCTGAAGGGCACGCCTTCCGATGTGGCGCCGATTCTTTGGCAGTATGGGGCTCTGGCGAGACTGAAAAAGGGTGAGACGATTGATAAGCTGCTGTACGGCGGTTACTCTACGATATCCCTCGGCTATGCGGGACTCTGCGAGTGTACCAGGTATATGACCGGAAAATCGCACACGGATTCTTCCGCAACGCCGTTTGCCCTTGAGGTTATGCAGCATTTAAATGACGCGTGCGCGAGGTGGAAGGCGAAACACAATATAGATTTTTCCGTATACGGGACGCCGCTTGAGAGCACCACATATAAATTTGCAAAATGTTTGCAGAAGCGTTTTGGGATAATTAAAGACGTGACGGACAGGAATTATATTACAAACAGCTATCATGTGCACGTCTCGGAGCCAATAGACGCGTTTGCCAAGCTGAAATTCGAGTCACAGTTCCAGGCGTTATCGCCGGGCGGGGCAATCAGCTATGTAGAGGTGCCGAATATGCAGGACAATTTGGAGGCTGTGCTTGCCGTTATCCGTTTTATCTATGAAAATATTATGTATGCGGAGTTAAATACAAAGAGCGATTACTGCCAGGTCTGCGGATTTGACGGGGAGATACAGATTGTGAATGACAACGACGGGAAACTTGTGTGGGAGTGTCCGCGCTGCCACAACAGGGATCAGGACAAAATGAATGTTGCGAGAAGAACCTGCGGTTATATCGGAAGCCAGTTCTGGAACCAGGGAAGAACGCAGGAAATAAAAGAAAGGGTTCTGCATCTTTAAGTCGGAGAGGAAAGAAGGATGTACTATTCTGCTATAAAATATAACGATATTGCAAACGGTACGGGTGTGCGCACGACTCTGTTCGTTTCGGGATGCCGCAATTGCTGCAAGGGTTGTTTTCAGCCGGAGACGTGGGATTTTTACAATGGGGAACCGTTTGACACACGGATAGAGGATGAGATTATAGAGTCACTAAAGCCTGATTATATCAGCGGTCTTACCTTGCTTGGCGGAGATCCGTTTGAGCCGGAAAATCAGCAGGCGCTTCTTTCTTTTGTGAGAAGGGTCAGGCAGGTTTACCCCGAAAAAAGCATATGGGCATATACCGGTTATATTTTGGATAAGGATTTGGTGGAGGGCGGCAAAAAGCACTGCGGGGCTACCGACGAGCTGTTAAAGCTGATTGACGTGCTGGTGGACGGTCCCTTTATTGCGGAACAAAAGGATATTACACTAAAATTTAAAGGGTCTAAAAATCAGCGCGTGATAGATATGAAGGCATATCGGAACGGGGAAATGAGGCAATTATTTTAAAGGAGCAGACGATGGCAAACGAAAAGGAACAGCGGTATATCGTAGGCGGTTTCCTGTTTCAGGATGAGGCGGCCGCAGCGCAGGCAAAAAAAGAGCTTGAGGGAATGAAATATATCAGGGAACAGATGGATATGGAGAATCCTAAGATGGTGCTTGAGGTTTATCGTAGGGTACTCGCGGAGGATTTGTTTGAGACGCCGGTGGGAGTTCATTTTTTAAAGGAGATTCAGGAATATCTGGTATCGATACCGGCCATCCGCGGGGAGGGAATCGCGCCGATTCCCGTTTCGCGTCAGAAAAAGCGGGAGCCGGAGAAAAAAAGTGAAAAGGCGGTGAAGGCAAATCCGGAAAAAAAGGTGGAGATTCAGGAGAAGCATGTTGATTACAAGAAGCGTTATAAGCTTCTTCTTCCGATGTGTATTGCATTGCTTGTCATTGTCGCGGCAATGTTTGCGATTGAGGCGACGACGAACAATCCCAATATTTTAAATTATGAAAACGAAATTATCAACCGTTATGAGGAATGGGAGCGTCAGTTGGAAGAAAAAGAGGAGGAGCTGAAAGAGCGGGAGAGGACCTTAGAGAACGAATAAGATGCGAAAACACAATTTTTACATAATTGTCTGTTAAAATACAGGATAAATTAGATGGGACGGATGATATATGGAGAAATTAAAGATTTTAGTTGTAGATGATGAGAGCCGTATGAGAAAACTGGTCCGGGATTTTCTGGTGAAACAGAATTTTGAAGTGGTTGAAGCGGGCGACGGTGAAGAAGCGTTGGATTTGTTTTACGGGCAGAAGGATATCGCGTTGATTATACTGGATGTTATGATGCCGAAGATGAACGGCTGGGATGTCTGCCGTGAAATTCGGGAGACATCGAAGGTGCCGATTATCATGCTGACGGCGAAGAGCGATGAGAGCGACGAGCTGTTAGGGTTTAATCTGGGTGTGGACGAGTATATCTCTAAACCGTTCAGTCCTAAGATTTTAGTCGCAAGGGTTGAGGCGATTTTGCGCCGTGTCAACAAAAACGCTGCCGAGGAGGCGATTCATGTGGGGAACATTGTTTTGGATAAGACGGCGCATCTTGTGACTGTAAGCGGCCGAAATGTGGATTTGAGCTTTAAGGAGTTTGAGCTTTTGACATATTTTATCGAGAATGAGGGGATTGCATTATCCAGAGAAAAGATCTTAAATCATGTGTGGAATTATGATTATTTCGGGGATGCGCGTACAATTGACACTCATGTCAAAAAATTGAGGAGCAAGCTTGGAGAACAGGGAGACTATATCAAGACGATATGGGGAATGGGATATAAGTTCAGCGTAGAGGAAGCGTAGGCGTATGAAAAAAGGAAAGCAGTCTATCAGAAAACAAATGTCAGCAATTATAACCGGACTCGTAGCCGGCACGGTTTTACTGTGCTGGCTTTTAAATACTACGATAGCGGGATGGTATTATACGCAGAATAAGCAGCGGACGCTTCTCGATGCATTCCGTGCAGTCAATGAGGCCGGGAATGCCGGGATGCTTACAAGTGCGGATTTTGACATTGAATTTGAGAGGATTTGCTCCAACGGCAATATTACGATTATGGTAATAAACTCCGGCTGGGAGGTTATCCGCTCGTCTACCGGTGATATAGACAAGCTTAACAGGCAGTTTCTGGAAATTATACTGGGCATTCAGACAAATGAGGCCGAGATTATCAGAAAGGAAAATAATTACACTCTGGAGCGGTGCGAGGACTCGCGGATGAATTCAGACTATCTTGTGCTTTGGGGAACGCTTGACGACGGCAATTTGATTTTAATGCGTGTGGCGTTGGAGAGTATACAGGAGAGCGTATCCATCTCGAATCAGCTGCTGGCGGTGATCGGCGTGTTCGCGCTGATACTCAGCATTATAATCGTGCACTTTGTGACAAAGAAGATTACCGATCCGATTGTACAGCTTACGGAAATTTCAAGAAAGATGTCGGAGTTGGATTTTGACGTGAAGTATAACGTGACCGGCAGCAATGAGATTGAGCAGCTCGGAACGCATATGAACCGGCTGTCGGGAACGCTTGAGCAGACGATATCCGAGCTTAAGAGTGCGAATAATGAGCTGCAGATAGATATTGAGAAAAAAGAACAGATTGATGAGATGCGCAAGGAATTTTTGTCCAATGTTTCGCATGAGTTAAAGACGCCGCTTGCTCTAATCCAGGGGTATTCGGAGGGGCTAAAGGAATGTGTGCAGGATGATCCTGACAGCCGTGATTTTTATTGTGAGGTCATAATGGACGAGGCGGACAAAATGAACCGTATGGTGAAGAAGCTTTTGACATTAAATCAGCTGGAGTTTGGAAATGACGCCGTGGTTATAGAGCGTTTTGATATTACGGAGCTGATAAACGGCGTGGTAAACAGTTCATCCATACTGTTAGAACAAAACGAAATTACGCTTGATTTTAAGGAAGAAACGCTTCATGTGTGGGCGGATGAATTTAAGGTTGAGGAAGTATTTACAAATTACTTGAGCAATGCGATTCACCACTGTGATTTTGAAAAGCGAATAAGGGTTTGGTATACGCCGGGAGACGGCTGTGTCCGTATCAGTGTTTTCAATACGGGAAAGCAGATTCCGGATGAGGATATTGAAAATGTCTGGATTAAATTTTACAAAGTCGACAAGGCGCGCACACGGGAGTACGGCGGAAGCGGCATAGGACTTTCCATTGTAAAAGCAATTATGGATTCCTTCCATCGCCGGTGCGGTGTAAAAAATCATGAAAACGGTGTGGAATTTTGGTTCGAGTTGGATACAGAGCTTCCAAGCATTTCCTCCTCGGCGTTATTGTAAACAGTAAAATAAAAACGATGTGAATTTAGTAGTTGCTTAGACATGGAAAAAATGATAACATTAGAATTAGCTAGAAATACATTGGGTGACGATTAAGGAGAGACCGATGAAGAGTACAAAGGGAAAAATAGGAGTTTTGATTTTGGTATTGTCGTTTGCGGCAGGCGGATGCGGAGAAAAGCCGATGACGCTGACGGGAGATGAGGAAGCGGTAATTGTGAATTATGCGGCGCATGTTGTTTCCAAGTTCAATACGAGACAGCCGGACGGATTGGTTCATGTGCCCGAGGAACGGTATCAGGAGAAGACGTCAGAGGATATGCCGGACGGAGAAGAACGTGATACGCAAGAGGAGGAGGATACGGAGAATGACGGTCAGGAGCATTCGTCGGGGCGGCCGGACGGCAATAACGGAAGTTCCGCATCGGGGAATACGCAGAGCGTGAGCCTGACAGAGGCGCTGGGAATAGATGGGGTTACTGCCGAATGTTCCAAAGCGGAGCTGGCGCCGTCTTATGTAAAGCCGGATTATTATTCGCTTGATGCATCAGCGGGGAAAACATTTTTGATTTTGAATATTTTGCTGACAAATACGTCAGAGAATGACATAGACTGCGACATGCTCTCAAGGAGGGTCGGATTTGTGGCGGAAGTCAACGGAAATGTGCGCACTGCGGCAAATACAACGATTCTTCTGAATGATCTCGGTACATACCAGGGAACGATTCCGGCCGGGCAGTCTGTGGAGACGGTTTTGTTATTTGAAGTTCCGGCAGACATCACAGAGGTCAGCAGCCTTAAGATTACGATTGAGGCGGGAGGAACGTCGAAGGAAGCTGCGCTGTAAGGATTAATATGTAAGAATTTTAATACAGTTCAGGTAGATCTGTGCATTCACTGCACAGATTGTAAAAAGGTGATTCAGGAATGCAAAACGGAACTGTTACATAAGATTTCGTAAAAATATATAAAAATTGCAAAAAAACGGTGCCTTTTATGTAACATTATGTTATAATATGTTCAATTGTAGAGAACGTTTCGAGAGGAGAAGACACATGGAAACGAATATTTTGTTAGAAAATGGTACGAACGAACTGGAAGTTCTGGAATTTACGCTTGGGAATAACCATTATGGGATTAATGTGGCAAAGATTCGCGAGATACTGGTGTATCAGCAGATTACACCCGTTCCGAATTCGCATCCTTATGTAGAAGGGATTTTTATGCCGCGTGAAGAGATGATAACGGTAATTGACTTAAGACGTTCGCTTGGTATGCAGCCAAGTGAGGATAAGGGATTATTTATCATTACGAATTTTAATAAGCTGAATATTGCGTTCCATGTGGATGCCGTGGTGGGAATACACAGAGTATCCTGGACCGAGATTATCAAGCCTGACTCTACGGTGAATGCGAAGGATGACGGAGTATCTACCGGTGTAATCAAGATGGAGAATAAGCTTGTTGTGATTCTTGATTTCGAGAAGATTGTGACGGATATCTGTCCGGAGACAGGATTAAAGATCTCGGATATTGCGGAGCTGGGAGAAAGAGACAGGAATACTTCGCCTATTATGATTGCGGAGGATTCGCCGCTGCTTAGCAAGCTGATAACCGATTGTCTCAAAAAGTCCGGTTATACGAACCTTAATGTAAATGCGAACGGGAGAGAGGCTTGGGATAAGCTGGTAGAGTATAAGGATGACGGCGTTTTGCGCGATAAAGTGCATTGTGTGATTACAGATATTGAGATGCCGGAAATGGACGGACATCGTCTGACAAAGTTAATCAAGGAGGATGATGAAATGAAATATATTCCGGTAATTATTTTCTCATCCCTTGTGAATGATGAAATGAGAAGAAAAGGTGAGGCTTTGGGAGCGGACGCGCAGTTGACGAAGCCGGAAATTGGACATCTCGTGGAGGCGATTGACCGACTGATCCAATAATTATAATGTTGGGAAGGGGTGTGATATTTATCACATCCCTTTGTTATTAAAATGTGTACGGAGGAAAATCCTTTGAGTAAGAATGAAGATTATTTGGACGACCTGTTAAATTCTGTATCAGGAAGAAATGACAGGGAAGATATTACACAGCTGCTGGATACGGTGCGTGAAAATGAAGAGAGGGCGATTCGGGATCGAGAGAGCAAGAAGCGCAGAAGAGATTTTGGAACGCAGATGTATCATGAATTTGATCAGGAGCTGCGTGCGGACAGCGATGACGATGATTTTATCCGCAGCTTTGAATTGGAACTGGACGCCGAGGCGGCAGACAAGCAAATGGAAGATATCCCTGTAAACGAGGAAGGGCAATTGTTGGACAGCCTCTGGGGTGAAGAAGAACGGCAGGAGAATATTCCCGCGGACGAGGAAACTTATCAGGATGATATTTCGGAGGAGGAGAAAAGTCAGCTGTTGGACGGCCTGTTGGAAGAGGATGCTCCGGCGGAAGAGATTACGGCAGGGGAGCCGCAGATTGATGATATGCTCCAGAGTGTTGACGGAATTATGGACGGAGTGAAGCAGCGTGTGGAGGACACCGGGAAGGAGATGTCGGACGAAGATCTTCTTGAGAGCTTTGGTTTGACAGAGGAAGCTTCAATAGATGCGGCTCCGTTAGAGGAAGCAGGACCGCAGCTTTCGGAGGATTTGTTTTTCGGAGATGAAACATCCTTTGGGGATGAATCAGCAGCGGAAGAGGAGCAGATACAGGATGAAGCAGCGCTTGCGCAGGAGATGGAGAGCAGCTCGGATGACGGATTGCTGGATTTGCTTTCGGGTCTAACAGAGGACTCGGAGTTGACGGATATTGAGGCATTATTAAAGGCTGACGAGAATGGCGAGGAAATCGAAAGCGGGGGTCAAAGTGAAGATCTGGAGATGTTGGAGAGCATAAAGGAGCTTGCGGACATTAACCCAAAGAAAAAGAAAAAAGAGAAAAAGAAGGGCGCATTTTCCAAGTTTCTGAATGCCCTTTTCGGAGATGATGATGATGAACCGTCAAATAAAAAGGTTGCCGAGGAAGGATCGCTTGAAAGTCTGACGGATGAGAACCTTGAAATTTTAAGGGAGCTGGATTCTACCGAAAAAGGAGAGACAAAAAAGGCGAAGAAGGAAAAGAAAAAGAAGAAAGAAAAAAAGGAAAAGGCGCCGAAGCCGCCAAAGCCGAAGAAAGAAAAGAAACCGAAGCCGCCAAAGGAGAAGAAGCCGAAGGAGCCGGATTTATCGCCGCCGCTTCCTAAAAAGCCGGTGATTTTGATAACAGTTATGGCAGCCTCTATTTTGCTGCTGATTATGCTGGGCGGTAATTTTGTGGGCTATTCGGGAGGCGTATCGGAAGCGAAGGAGAAGTATCGAAACGGTGATTATGTGGCGGCATATTCTGCGATTGCGGGTCTTGATGTGAAAGAAAAAGACGAAGAGCTTTATCAGCAGTGCGCGATCATGGCCATGATCCAGGAGCAATATGATTCTTATGTGGCGCTTATGGATGCCGGGCAGTATGCGATGGCGTTGGATTCCCTGATCCGTGGAATCGGAAGGTATGATAAGTTTTATGAGCGGGCGGAGGAATATGGGATTCTTATGGAGTACGGCAAGATGGAGTCGCAGATAGAGCAGATGTTAGAGTCGCAGTTTTCAGTCACACCGGAACAGGCGAGAGAGCTGTATGGGCTGCGCCGACGGGAAGAGTACAGTATAGGACTTCGGCAGGTGCTTGAGAATTTAGGACTGGAGTAGAGGTATGATAGCAATCATTGATTACGATGCCGGCAATTTGAAAAGCGTGGAGAAAGCGCTTAAGCTTCTCGGCCAGGAATGTATGGTGACAAGGGATTTTAAAAGCATTGAGAAGGCGGACAAGGTGATTCTTCCTGGTGTCGGCGCTTTTGGGATGGCAATGGAGAATCTGAAAAAATACGATTTGGATAAGGTGATTACAGAGGTCTGTGAAAAACGGATACCGCTGCTTGGGATCTGTCTGGGACTGCAGCTTTTGTTTGACGGAAGTGAGGAGAGCAGCGGCGTGGAAGGGCTGCATCTCCTTTCCGGCAGCATTAAGAAGCTTCCGGATGAAGCCGGACTTAAGATCCCTCATATCGGCTGGAATTCGTTGGAGTTTCAAAACAATGGACGCCTGTTTGACGGGATTTCACAGAATGCTTATGTTTATTTTGTACATTCCTATTATCTGGAAGCGCAGGAGGCACAGATCGTGAAGGCAGTGACGGATTATGGCACGACAATCCATGCTTCCGTGGAAAAGGGAAATGTATTTGCCTGTCAGTTCCATCCGGAGAAAAGCAGCAGTGTGGGACTTGCTATTTTGAAGAATTTTGCTGCGATAGAGGGAGGAAGACTGTAATGTTTACAAAGCGAATCATACCATGTCTGGATGTAAATAACGGCAGGGTCGTAAAGGGCGTCAATTTTGTGGATTTAAAGGATGCGGGAGATCCGGTGGAAATTGCGGCGGCATATGACAGGGCCGGTGCGGATGAGGTTGTTTTTTTGGATATTACCGCGTCTTCTGATGCGCGCTCCACTGTCGTGGATATGGTAAGACGCGTGGCGGAAAAGGTGTTCATTCCGTTTACCGTAGGCGGAGGGATACGCACGGTCGATGATTTTAAGGTATTGCTGCGTGAGGGGGCGGATAAGATTTCCATCAACTCTGCTGCGATTAATACGCCGGATCTGATTCGTGAAGCCGCGGAAAAGTTCGGGAGCCAGTGCGTCGTGGTTGCCATTGACGCGAAGAGACGTGAGGATGGCTCAGGTTGGAATATCTACAAGAACGGCGGTCGCATTGACGTGGGAATGGATGCCGTTGAATGGGCCAGAAAGGTAGATGAGCTTGGCGCGGGCGAGATACTTTTGACAAGTATGGACCGTGACGGAACGAAAGCGGGGTACGATACCCAGCTTACACGGATGATTGCTGAAAGTGTATCTATTCCTGTGATTGCTTCGGGAGGAGCAGGCACAAAGGAGCATTTTTACGAGGCGCTGACGGATGGAGGAGCGGATGCGGCATTGGCGGCTTCGCTGTTCCACTATAAAGAGCTTGAGATATCGGAATTGAAACACTATCTTGCAGAGCGTGGCCTGTCCGTTAGGATTTGACACCCTCCGCCGAAATGTCCATAAGCCTAAGGCGAGGGGCGCTGCTCAAGAGGGGCATCGCAATAAGGAGAGGAATATATATTATGGGAATGATTACAAATGATTGGCTGCCGGATATACAGGAAGAGTTCAAGAAGCCTTATTACAGGGAGTTGTACCAATTTGTGAAGCAGGAATACAGTACGCATGTGGTGTATCCTCCGGCGGACGATATTTTTAATGCACTTCATTTGACGCCTCTCGGAAAAGTAAAGGTATTGATTCTGGGACAGGACCCATACCACAATGAGCATCAGGCGCATGGACTGAGTTTCTCCGTTCTTCCGGAGCAAAGGACTCTGCCGCCGTCATTGCAGAATATTTATCAGGAATTGCATGATGATGTGGGGTGCGATATACCGAACAACGGATATTTGAAGAAATGGGCCGATCAGGGCGTGCTGCTTTTGAACACGGTTTTGACAGTGCGGGCGCATCAGGCTAATTCCCATCAGGGAAAAGGGTGGGAGCAATTTACGGATGCAATCATTCATGCAGTCAATGAGCAGAACCGTCCGGTTGTATATTTGCTCTGGGGCAAACCGGCGCAGAGTAAGATTCCGATGCTGACCAATCCGAAGCATCTGATTCTGAAAGCGCCGCATCCGAGTCCGTTGTCGGCGTACCGGGGGTTTTTCGGGTGCAGGCACTTTAGTCAGGCTAATGAGTTCCTTTCCAAAAACGGCGTAGAGCCGATTGATTGGCAGATTGAGAATGTGTAAAAAGATGAAAGTATATATAGATCAAAGTCAGGTTGTGGACAGAACCTTGTTGGAAAAAGATAAATTATCATATGCAGTGCTGTTTCAGGTGCTGGGCGGGACCGTTAAGAAGATCGTTACGGATCATGAGCGTCTTATCATAGCGCATACGGCTCCGGTTTATCCGACTTGGATATGGGCTCCGGATGATGTGAATGGTGCGGAATTAGAGAGTATATATCAGGTGATACGAAAAGAGTTTGTCCCTGTCGTGTATTACCGGTTTAACACGAAATATGAAATTGCGGAGTATCTGATAAGACGGTTTTCGGAAGAAAAACAGGATGAATGGAAAGTTGCGGTAAATATTGCAGCGTATGAGTGCCATAAAGCGAAAGCGCCGGTCAGAGCGGTGGACGGGCATCTGGAGCGGATAGCCAGAGAAGATACCGCGCTTGCTTCACGTATGATAAGGGAAGCATCTCTTGCGATAGGCGACCGGGTATTTACGCCGGAAGAGAGCATGGAAGCGGCAAAGGAACAGTTGGAGCGGCAATGCCTGTACATATGGAGAAACGGCAAAGGAAAGCCGGTGGCATTTTGTGACAGAAACGCAGACGAAAACTATGTGAAGATTTCACAGGTTTATACTGTTTCTGAGGAGAGAGGGAAAAGCTACGCAGGGCAGATGATTTATGAAATTTGTTCCGAGATTTTGAAAGAAGGACAGATTCCGATTCTGTATGCGGACGCGGATTATATTCCGTCCAATCGCTGTTATCAAAATATCGGATTCGAGATAATGGGGAAAATTGCTACAATTAGCGTATAACAAAAGCAGCTGCGTAATTTGCGCAGCTGCTTTTGTTATATCATAGGAAAGTCAAAGTCTTTCCTATGATATAAAAAGCCCTCCGGGCAGGATCGCCATGCGGCGGAGAGGAAAAATGCCGTATATGCGGCCCGCCGCAGGCGGAGAATCCGGCAGAGCCGGATTCTTTGTTATATGGATTTAGTTGTCGTTTGCATCGTCCTCCGACATTGCATATACCTGACGTTTTCTTGCCATTTCATCATTTTCTAAGTATTCGTCATAAGTCGTAATCTTATCAATGATGGTTCCGTTTGGCATAAATTCAATGATCCGGTTTGCCGTGGTCTGTGTGATCTGATGGTCACGGGAGGCAAACAGGACAACGCCCGGGAATTTAATCAAACCGTTGTTTAGAGCGGTAATTGCCTCCATATCAAGGTGGTCGGTCGGCTCGTCTAAGATCAGGACGTTGGTTGCCATAATCATCATGCGCGAGAGCAGGACACGCACTTTTTCACCGCCTGAGAGGACACGCATTTTTTTCATGCCGTCGTCACCGGCAAAGAGCATTCTGCCTAAGAATCCCCGCACATAGGTTGCGTCCTTGATCTCGGAAAACTGAGTCAGCCAGTCGGTGATTACCAGATCCGTGTCAAAAATCGCTGTATTGTCTTTCGGGAAATAGGACTGGGAGGTTGTCACGCCCCATTTGTATGTTCCTTCATCCGGTTCCATCTCACCGGCAAGAATCTTAAACAGGGTGGTTTTTGCCAGCTCATTGCTTCCTACGAAGGCCACTTTGTCGTCATGTCCCAAGATAAAAGAAACATTATCCAATACCTTTACGCCGTCGATTGTCTTGCTGATATTTTCAACGGTAAGCACTTCATTTCCGATTTCACGGCTTGGGCGGAAGTCAATGTACGGATATTTTCTGCTGGAAGGCTTGATCTCGTCAAGCTGGATTTTTTCCAGCGCGCGTTTTCTTGAGGTCGCCTGTTTGGACTTGGAAGCGTTTGCGGAGAAGCGGGAAATAAATTCCTGCAGCTCTTTGATTTTTTCTTCTTTTTTCTTGTTGGCCTCTTTCATCTGCTTTACAAGAAGCTGGCTGGATTCATACCAGAAGTCATAGTTTCCGGCATAGAGCTGGATTTTGCCGTAATCAATATCAGCTGTGTTCGTACAGACCTTATTTAGAAAATAGCGGTCGTGCGAGACTACGATAACGGTATTTTCAAAGTTAATCAGAAATTCTTCTAACCATGCGATTGCATCCAAATCAAGGTGGTTCGTCGGCTCGTCAAGAAGCAGGATATCAGGGTTGCCAAAAAGAGCCTGGGCGAGCAGAACCTTGACTTTTTGCGCTCCCGGAAGGTCTTTCATCAGGGCGTAATGGTCTTCCGGCAAAATACCGAGGCCGTTTAAGAGCATAGCGGCGTCGCTCTCCGCGTTCCAGCCGTCCATTTCGGCAAATTCACCCTCAAGTTCACTGGCACGGATTCCGTCCTCATCCGTGAAATCCTCCTTGGCGTAAATGGCCTCCTTTTCCTTCATAATATCATAGAGACGTTTGTTTCCCATGATAACGGTATCAAGCACGGAATAATCGTCATATTTAAAATGATCCTGCTGTAAAAAGGAAAGACGCTGCCCCGGTGTGATGACAATATCGCCGTTTGTCGGTTCCAGCTGTCCGGAGAGAATTTTTAGGAACGTAGATTTTCCGGCGCCGTTTGCACCGATCAGACCGTAACAGTTTCCCTCTGTAAATTTGATATTCACATCCTCAAACAGTGCTTTTTTTCCAATACGCAGAGTTACATTATTTGCACTAATCATGATAGATATCTCCTCATTTTTTATTTCACAGTAGTTTTCAATTACACTAATTCGTATCATACTAAAAACAGGGGCGAAAATCAACCGAAACTTTCCATATTTAATATTATTTTTGTTGAAAGAAAATATCATTTATATTAAAATTAATATAAATAAGACAAAAATGAAGCTGTGATATTAGAAAGGAAGGGATAAAATGAAAAAAATACCAAAAAAGCTCCATTTTTTATTGATTTTCGTTTTGATTTTGACACAGGCGCCGTTTGGCGGACTTTTCTCAGTGATTGCGGCGGAGACAGGGGTGATTGCATCGGGAACGTGCGGAAGCGATGCAGCCTGGGAACTGACGGAGGATACTGTGGAGGGCTGGGATTTGGGTTCTGACAAGACGCCTTATAAGCTGACGATAACGGGAAGCGGCGATATGAGCTGGACGGGTACGAATTCGCCGTGGTACGCTTATCGGGAGACGGTTACGTCCGTATCCATTGCAGACGGGATTACGTCGATTCCTGATAAGGCTTTTTATCAGTTTACCAGTTTAAAGACAATTGCGCTGCCCGACAACGTAGTTTCCATTGGCGGTCAGGCATTTTTTTGGAATTCGCTTCTGGAAGAAGTGAGCTTCGGAAGCAATCTGGAGACAATCGGGGACGGTGCGTTTAGTGAATGTACGTCTTTGGTATCCGTTACGCTTCCGGACAGTGTGACAAGTATCGGGAAAAGTGGGTTTTCGGGAACGAGCAAACTTGAGACTTTCGAATGCGGAACGGGACTGAAAACGATTGGTGATACGGTGTTTTCCGGGGCCGGCCGGCTTAAGAGTATCACATTTAGTCCGGTTTTGGAAAAAATTGGCAACCAGGCGTTTATCAATTGCAGGGCATTACAGAGCGTTGCGCTTCCGGAAAGTGTTACTTATCTGGGATACAATGCGTTTAGGTATTCCGGATTGACGAGCTTTGCGGTTCCGAAAAATGTAACAAGTATCGGTTATGCCGTTCTGGGGGAATGTGAAAAATTGGCGGAAATTACCGCGGACGGCAACGCCGATTTTCAGATTATCGATCATATCTTATATGAGATGAAGAACGGTACGCCTTATCGCGTAATTGCGTATCCGGCTGCGCTTGATTCCGATTCGCCGGTTGTGATTGCAGAGGGTACCGAAATTTTGGATCGTTACGCGTTTTCGAATGCATCGAAAGTTTCTGCGTTTACGCTGCCGTCTACTTTAAAAAACATTGAGGCGTACTGTTTTTCGGCTTGCGGAAAATTGACGGAAATTCATATCCCGGATTCCGTAGAACGGGTAGACAGTTATGCATTTACGAGAACCGGATTGGAGACGGTGACGGTCGGAAAAGGCCTTAAGGAATGGGATCGTAATGCATGGTATAGTAAGTCGTTGGCAAATATTACGATTTCAGAGGAGAATCCGTATCTTGCTTCGTGGGATAATCTTGTTTTCAATAAGGAAAAGACAAAGCTGTTTTGTTATCCGTCGGCCAAGAGTGATGAGGTTTATCATATTCCGGATACCGTGGAGCGGATTGAACCGTATGCCATAACTTATGTTCCTGCTCTTGTGGAATTGTATATGCCAAAGTCTTTGAAATCTCTGTATTATAATTTGGCGATTCAGGCGAATGCGAATTTGAAGTCCATTTATTTTTTGGGAGATGCGCCTACCGCAGGAGCTTCGAGTATAAAAAATAATTCCGCAAATTTGATTTTGTATCGGACGCGCGTGTCGACAGGCTGGGATGCCGTTGCATGGAATGATTTTACATTTGCGGACTATATTCCGGAGGGAACGGTGATGACTGACGGGACCTGCGGTGATCTTACCTGGAAGTATGAGGGGGATATCGGACGGCTGACAATTACCGGAGCCGGTGAGGTGCCGGATTTCACCGAGCAGGAGCCGGCGCCTTGGAGTGAATATTTTATTCAGACTATCGAGGCGAGGGAGGTTACGGCCTTTGGAAATTATGCGTTTGTAAATAAAGACGCGCTGCTTCGCATGGAAGCGGGAGCTGCTCTGGAGCGGATAGGAGCGCATACGTTTGCAGGCTGTGACAAATTGCGTTTTGTAGATATTGCCGAAGCAAAAAATATCGGCGCCGCGGCATTTTTGAATAACCGTTCGCTTGAAGGGGAGCTTGCGCTTTGTCATGTGGAGACGATCGGAGAGGAGGCTTTTAAGGGATGTGAGGGAATTACGGATGTAACGCTTGGAAGCGTTCTTGCGTCGCTTGAGAGAGAAGTCTTTGCGGATTGTACCGCCGTAAAGAGTTTTGTTATTCCAGGCAGTGTATCGGCAATCGGCGAAGGCGCGCTTAAGGGATGTGTAAATCTGCGGACCGTCAATATTCCGGCGGCGGCGGACACGATCGGCGCACAGGCGTTTGCCGGGAATACGGCGTTGGAGAAGGTATATTTCTATGGAGACGTACCTGCAGACTGGGCTGCGGACAGCTTTATGGACTGCGGGCAGGCATTGACGCTTTATTATCGCAGTGTGCAGACAGACTGGGAACAGTTTGAAGGCGTTTGGAATGAACTGCCGCTTGTAGCGCAGGAGAAGTTTTATGAGGAGAAGAAGGATCATTATTCTTTTATGAATACTTCCGGTTCGTTTGGTTATCCTTATGATTATCGGATCGGACGGCGGCGTTATGTGGATGTGCTTGACAGCATTATAATGGGAAGTTATTATTATGCGACTTCCGACGAGTGGAAAGGCTCCTGTTATGGTATGGCGGTTTCCACATTGGATTTTTATGAGAATCAGAAACTGAATGCGGCGGATTATGACGCTTTGGCAGGAAATCTATATGACCTTGCCGCGCCGCACGACAAGAACGCGAAGCTGACGGCGCTTATCGAAGAGTATCAGGTTTCCCAGTTTCATCCGGTTGTTGCGGGATATCAGGGGATTATTTATAAAAACAAAGGAAAGTATAAAGAGATTGTGCAGAAGGTGGAGGAATTTGAACGTTCCGGCGGACTTACGGTTGACAATACTGCGGAGCCGATTGCTCTTTTAATTTATTCCCCAACCAGACAGCATTCAGTGATTCCGGTTTCAATCGACCAGGCGGAAAACGGGGATTTCCTGGTGCAGGTGTATGAGCCGAATAAGCCTTCTGCCCTGCAGACGTTGAAAATTTATAAGGATTTCCATGGAATATGGTATGACGGTTATACCGAAGCATCCTATCTTGATTATTCCGTGATTGCAGGTATTATGTCAGGCGTGCAGACATATGAAAACGAGGAAGACCCTTCCATGTACCTTGCGATTGAAAGCCCGAGGGGAACGGTCGAGAATGAAAAGGGACAGGGGCTTGATGAAATAGAGGGCGCACAAGAACAGAGGCCTGTTGATTCGCAGGATTTTGATACGGAGTCAAGTGTCAAAAGGTTTGTTCTTCCGAAAGGGAATTACCGCCTTTATGCAGAGACGCAAGAGGAGAATGCAGACGCGTCCGAAGAGGGCAATGTGTCAAAGGGAGTGACATTTTACATGGCGTCCTCCGAGAATTTTGCCAAGGTTACGACCTCCGATGAGGCGGCAGTGCTTGAAGTGAAACAGACAAAAACGGCATCCGGCGGACTGGAAATAAAATTGAAGTCGGATTCGACAGCGGAGGAGACGGCTGTTATCACGGTTATGAACGAACAGGGAATGGAAAGGAAAATTGAGGTTGAGAGTGCAAATGTAACGGTTGAGCTTCCGGCGGATGATACCGTTTCTGTTCAGGCTCCGGGGCAGCAGTCCATATTGATCGACGGAAAAGAAGTGGAACTGACAGACCTGAAAGCGTCGTGTTCTTTTGAAGCCGGCGAAGAAGAAAATCCGTTTAAGATATCGGATTTTGAAGCCTCGGCGCTGTGTGACGACAAAAATCAGTTAAGCGGCGATGTGAGCATGAATGTAAGCTCTAATTCCTTATCCGAAAAAAATGTAACGGTTACGGTTTCCTTTGTGGATAAAAACAAAAAGAGTGTTGCTTCCTATTCCGAAGAAAAACGGTTAAATACAGGCTGGAATACAGTTGATCTGGCATTTGAGAAGTTAGAGACATCCTTTGAGGAAAAGGAAGGGGAAGTGGAGCTTTCCTGTAATGTAACAATAAGAGATCAGAGTGAAAATGTAACGGCGGCGATTGTGGACAATATAATCGTTTCATTGACGAAGCAGCCGGAGGAGTCGACAGAGACGCCGACGGAAACACCGACGGAGACCCCAACGGAAACGCCGACGGAAACACCGACGGAGACCCCAACGGAAACGCCAACAGAGACGCCTACGGAAACGCCGACAGAAACCCCAACAGAGACACCAACAGAGACGCCTACGGAAACACCGACAGAGACTCCTACGGAAACGCCTACGGAGACACCAACAGAGACGCCTACGGAAACACCGACAGAGACTCCTACGGAAACGCCTACGGAGACACCGACAGAGACGCCGACGGAGACACCGACAGAGACGCCTACGGAAACACCGACAGAGACTCCAACGGAAACACCTACGGAGACACCGACAGAGACTCCAACGGAAACACCGACGGAGACTCCAACGGAAACGCCTACGGAAACACCGACAGAGACGCCTACGGAAACGCCGACGGAAACGCCGACAGAAACACCAACAGAGACGCCGACGGAGACACCGACAGAGACGCCTACGGAAACACCGACAGAGATTCCGACGGAAACCCCAACAGAGACGCCAACGGAGAAGCCGACGGAAAAACCGGTGGATCCGGGAATAAAGCCGGTAAATCCGATAGAGCTTGGTGTGACGAGTGTGGTGTTGTCAATAAAGAAAGTGACGCTTGGCGTTGGCGAGAGCTTTCAAATAAAGGCTTCTGTGATTCCGGAGAATGCGTTGAGTAAATCATTGACATACAAACCGTCTAATAATAAAGTGTCAGTCAGCGCTTCCGGTAAGATAAAGGCCAAGAAGACAGGAACTTGCCAAGTAACCGTGCAGGCGGCGAACGGTAAAAAGGCAGTGCTTACTGTAGTTGTGAAAAAAGCGCCGAAGAAGATCACAATAAAGGTAAAGAATAAAAAGATGAAGGTCGGGAAGAAACTGCAGATAAAAGTGAAACTTCCGAAGAATACGGCAAGCAATAAGATCACTTATTCTTCCAGTAAGAAATCAGTGGCATCTGTCTCGGCCTCCGGTAAAATCACGGCAAAGAAACGAGGAACAACAACGATAACGGCAAAGACATTTAACGGAAAGAAAGCAAAAATTAAGATTACGGTAAGATAAAACTTTTTGATATTTACTGCATAACAAAACGAGACTTTTAAGGGAGACACTTCGTAAGGAAGTTGTTTCCCTTTTGTCTTGTTATCAGCCGGAATGATTGAATTGTAGGGATATTTCAAATATACCAAAGTCACAATGGATGACATCTCACCGGAAATGAAAAGACTGCTTGACTTTATTAATGGCAAAGAGCCGGAGGACGATTTTACCAGAGAATTAGACAAAGCGGTGCAGTCTGTCAGAAAAAATGAGAAATGGAGTGCGCTAAACGTCCGGCGGACGTTTGCTTGGCGTGGACCGGAACGGAGTGGAGAAGGTATTTCTTGGACTACTTTTATGGGAAGCGGCATATAGATGAATTGTACAAGAAGTGAGGTAGAAGCGAAAGTTTTGTTACGATTCAGCCCTAATGTTTTTTGTTTCGTACAGTTTGAAATCTTTACAACGGATAAATAAAATGATAAAATGAGAGTTAAGTCGACATGACATAATTTTACAATTAATTATAAGGAGGAATAAGGAATGTCCAGAGCAAAACAATCAATGGATGGTAATACAGCTGCCGCTCATGTGGCGTATGCGTTTACAGATGTAGCAGCAATTTATCCGATTACACCATCCAGCCCGATGGCAGATTCTGTTGACCAGTGGTCTGCAGCAGGACAGGAGAACATCTTTGGAAATCAGGTTAAGGTCGTAGAAATGGAATCAGAGGCAGGCGCGGCAGGCGCAGTACACGGTTCCCTTGCTGCGGGCGCATTGACAACAACGTTTACAGCTTCTCAGGGTCTTTTGTTAATGATCCCGAATATGTATAAGATCGCAGGTGAGATGCTTCCTTGCGTGTTTGATGTATCTGCCCGTACGGTAGCGACACAGTCTTTGAATATTTTTGGTGATCACAGCGATGTATACGCTTGTCGTCAGACAGGCTTTGCAATGTTAGCAGAGACGAATCCGCAGGAGGTTATGGACTTAAGCCCGATCGCGCATCTTGCGACAATTGAGGGAAAAGTTCCGTTTATCAACTTCTTTGACGGTTTCCGTACATCCCATGAGATTCAGAAGATTGAGAAGTGGGATTACGCAGATTTAAAAGAAATGTGCAACATGGACGCTGTAAAAGCATTCCGTGAGCATGCGTTAAATCCGGAGCATCCGGCAATGCGCGGTTCTCATGAGAACGGAGACGTATTCTTCCAGCATCGCGAGGCTTGTAACACGGCTTACAATAATTTGCCGGCAATCGTTGAGAAATATATGGCTAAGGTCAACGAGAAGCTTGGCACAAATTATGATTTATTTAACTACTACGGCGCAGAGGATGCGGACCGCGTGATTATCGCGATGGGATCAATCTGTGACGTTGCAGAGGAAGTAATTGATTACCTGACGGCAGCAGGCGAGAAGGTAGGTCTTATCAAGGTTCGTCTGTATCGTCCTTGGGTTCCGGCATCCATTCTTAAGGTTCTTCCTAAGACAGCGAAAAAGATTGCCGTTCTTGACAGAACAAAAGAGCCGGGTGCGCTCGGAGATCCGTTATACTTGGATGTGGCGGCAACGCTTCGTGAAGCTGGCCTGAACGATATTGTTCTGACTGGCGGACGCTACGGATTAGGTTCTAAAGATACTCCTCCTTCCAGCATTTTTGCAGTTTATAAGGAATTGGAGAAGGATGCCCCTAAGAGCAGATTTACACTTGGTATCGTGGATGATGTGACAAACTTAAGCTTACCGGAGGTAAAACCGGCTCCGATTACATCAGCGGAAGGTACCGTTGAATGTAAATTCTGGGGACTTGGCGGCGACGGTACCGTAGGTGCAAACAAGAACTCCACAAAGATTATCGGTGATCACACAGATAAATTTATCCAGGCATATTTCCAGTATGACTCAAAGAAGACAGGCGGTGTCACAATTTCCCACCTGAGATTCGGAGATAAGCCGATCAAGAGCCCATATTACATCAATCAGGCAGATTTTGTTGCATGTCATAATCCGTCTTACGTGACAAAGGGCTTTAAGATGGTCCAGGATGTGAAACCGGGCGGAGTATTTATGATTAACTGCCAGTGGACAGATGAAGAGTTAGAGCATCATCTGAATGCGGAGGCAAAGAAATATATTGCCGATAACAACATTCAGTTATATACAATCAACGCAATCGACAAGGCAATTGAGATCGGTATGGGCAAACGTACCAATACGATTTTGCAGTCTGCATTCTTCAAGCTTGCAAATGTAATGCCGATTGACGAGGCGGTTGACTTCATGAAGCAGGCAGCGAAAAAGTCTTACGGCAAGAAGGGCGATGCGGTTGTAGAGATGAACTACAAGGCAATTGACGCCGGTGTAGATGCAGTACATAAAGTAGAGATTCCGGATTCCTGGTCTAATCCGGCAGCGGATCCTGCTCCGGCAGAGTTGACGGGACGTCCTGAGACAGTCAAGATGGTAAAAGAGCTGATGGAGCCGATTTCCTTAATGGACGGCGACAGCCTTCCGGTATCCGCATTTATTGGCAATCCGGACGGACAGTTCGAGCACGGCGCAGCGGCATACGAGAAGCGCGGCACAGCAGTTACCGTACCTACATGGGATGCAGAGAAATGTATCCAGTGTAACCAGTGTGCGTTTGTATGTTCTCATGCGACAATTCGTCCGTTTATGTTGAGCGAGGACGAAGCAAAAGCTGCTCCGGCACAGACAAAGCTTGCAGAGACAAAGCCAAAGGCAAGTGAGTACAAGTATACGATGAGCGTATCTCCGTTAGACTGTATGGGATGCGGCGAGTGTATCACGGTTTGTCCGGTCGGCGCAATTGAGATGGTTCCGCAGGAATCACAGGCAGCAGAGCAGCCGGTATTCGATTATCTGGTAGCAAACGTAGGCAAGAAGCCTGGTATGCCGGCAGACAATACGGTAAAAGGTTCACAGTTCAACCAGCCGCTGCTTGAGTTCTCGGGCTCCTGTGCGGGATGTGCCGAGACTTCCTATGCGCGTTTGATCACGCAGCTGTTCGGTGAGCAGATGTATATTTCCAATGCGACGGGATGTTCCTCCATCTGGGGCGGTCCTGCAGCAACTTCACCATACACAGTGAACAAGGATTCAGGGAAGGGGCCGGCTTGGGCGAACTCCTTATTTGAGGATAACGCACAGCATGGTCTTGGAATGCAGATCGGCCAGAAAGTTCTCCGTGATCAGGCAATCGCAAGCGCCGAGAAGTGCGCAGCAAGCGATAAGGCAAGCGCGGAATTAAAGGCGGCGTTTGATAAATTTGCAGAGACAAAAGACGATACAAAGGCAAATAAAGACGCTGCGGCGGCTCTTGTTGCCGAGTTAGAGAAGGCTGCGGCAGCCGGATGCCCGGATGCACAGGCAGCAATTGACAAGAAGGATTACCTTGCTAAGAAGTCCGTATGGATCTTCGGCGGTGACGGATGGGCATACGATATCGGCTTCGGCGGACTCGACCATGTGCTTGCTTCCGGCGAGAATGTCAACGTTATGGTATTTGATACAGAGATGTATTCCAATACAGGCGGTCAGGCTTCCAAGGCTTCCAACATCGGTGAGGTTTGCCAGTTCGCAGCAGCAGGTAAAGATGTAGGTAAGAAGAGTCTTGCAGAGATTGCTATGAGTTATGGCTATGTATATGTAGCACAGATCGCGCTTGGTGCAAACATGGCACACGCTGTAAAGGTTCTTGCGGAGGCAGAAGCTTACAACGGACCTTCTCTGATTATCGGTTATGCGCCTTGTGAGCTGCACGGTGTAAAGGGCGGTATGAACCACTGTCAGGATGAAATGAAGAAAGCAGTAGCGGCAGGCTATTGGAACTTATTCTCCTTCAATCCTGCATTAAAGGCAGAGGGCAAGAATCCGTTTACCTTAACATCCAAACCGGGTGACTGGGATAAATATCAGGAGTTCTTAAACAACGAGACACGTTACAGCCGTCTGACAAGATCCTTCCCGGATAGAGCAGAGAAACTCTTTGCGGCATCCGAGCAGGCAGCGAAGGAACGCTATGATCACTTGCTGAAGCTTGTAGAGCTGTACAAATAAAAATAACCGTGCATTGATTCCCGCGGGCAACGAGCCAAGTGGCTGCTTGCAGACATTTGGCGACTGCCGCGAGGGTCAAATACCCCGCCCCTTGGGGCGTTTCAAATTTGATACCCCGCCCCTTGGGGCGTTTCAAATTTGATGCCCCGCTGCTTGCGGCGGGGTTTTTGACTGCGCGGCGGTAAAATGTCGGGTGAAACGATTTACGGAACCTGCCACCGGCAGCTTCCTTCAGATCTTCAGATGCATGGCGACAAAGAAAACCATCGGCTGGAATTTCCAGTCGGTGGTTTTTTATATCAACTGCAACAGAAATACAGAACAATTTTGGGAAATATTTGAATCTTGTCATGTCCGGGCAGGAAATCATTGTAACGAAAAATGGTCGGGAAGTAGGGCGTTTTATTCCGAAAGATGCTGCTGTGTCATATCTGACAGATTCGTTGACGGGCATTTTGAAAAAGAATTATGATCTTGATGAAGCGAAAGCGGAAAGGCTGAAGGAAAAATATGAAGTTATTGATTGATGCCAATATTCTGCTGGATGTTCTTTGGAATCGTGAGCCACATGTTTATGCTTCCTCTGTTATCTGGAAGCTGTGTGAGACAGAAAAAGCAAAGGGCTATGTTTCAACGCTGACATTTGCGAATTTGGTTTACATTATGCGGAAGGAACTACAACCAAAGCAGATTGAGGAAACCCTGTATGCCCTGTCTTTGATTTTTGAATTTGCCGATTTGAGTGTTTCTGGTCTTTCTCGTGCCGCAGATTTGAATTGGGATGATTTCGAGGATGCTGTGCAAAGTATAACTGCTGAGAGGATACATGCAGATTATATTATCACAAGAAATGTAAGGGATTTTGTTAGGAGCAAGGTGATTGCGTTTACTCCGGCTGAGCTGATTGATAGAATATAGGCCAACAGAATGGTGATGTGCAAGTAACAGTTCAGCCATGGAACGACCCGCAATCAGTGCTTTGTGTACAAGCACCCACGCACAGCTTGCGAATCATTCCGTGGCTGAACTGTTACATGTGCAATTATTGGTTCTCAGATTATGATTGGAAACACCCTCAGAATGAGATATAATTAAAGTAATATATAAAAATCAGGGGGTGGCGTATGTTTGTAAAAGGGGTTAATTTAGGAAACTGGCTTGTGCTGGAGAAATGGATGAGCCCTGCGCTTTTTGCGGGGACAACGGCGGAGGATGAGTATTATCTGCCAAGACAGCTTACAAGGGAGGCGTATGAGGCTAGGATTAAAATTCACCGTTCGGAGTACATTACGGAGAGGGATTTTTGTACCATAAAAGCGATGGGACTTGAATCGGTGAGAATTCCCGTTCCGTATTTTGTGTTTGGCGACAGGGAACCATTCATCGGCTGCACAGAAGAGTTGGATAAAGCTTTTGAGTGGGCAAAAAAGTACGGTTTGACCATTCTGCTTGACCTGCACACCGCGCCGGAGGGACAGAACGGATTTGATAATGGGGGAATCTGCGGAGTTGTCAAATGGGCGCAGAACCCGAAGGAGGTTGAGTTTGAACTTAGTGTTTTAGAGCGGCTTGCCGAGCGTTATGGAAAGAGAGAGGAGCTTTGGGGAATTGAGGTTTTGAATGAGCCGCTGACGGAAGCGGTGTGGGATGTCATGAAAATATGGGAACGTTATCAGCCGGTGGATGAGGAGATGGCAAAGGGCTCGGCGCCTGTGCAAATGGAATTTTTAAGGCAGTTTTATATGGATGCGTATGACAGAATCAGAAAGCATATGCCAAAGGAAAAATATGTGGTGATTCATGACGGGTTTGATCTGACGGCGTGGAAGGATTTTATGCGTGAGGAGAAATATGTGAATGTCGTTCTTGATACACACCAGTACCTTATGGTAATGGAGAGTATGGGATGTGAGCAGAATTTAGAGGCTTATCTGAAGTGTATTGAGGAGAATTTCGCAGAAAAGATAGAAGAGATGCAGCAGTATTTTCCGGTTATCTGCGGAGAATGGTGTCTTTTTAATTCTCTGGCGTGCGGTTATGACACGAAAGGCGGAACGAACGTGCTGACAGGAGGGGAGAAGAGGGACGGCGAGATTGTTGCGGCGGATGAGAAAAAGAAAATCTATCAAGCGCTGGCTAAAGCGCAGCTCGATGCGTGGAGACGCGGGAGCGGTTATTATTATTGGAGCTATAAGCTTCTTTTGGATACTGTAAATGAAGCGGGCTGGATTGGATGGGACAGCTGGGATATGGGAAGATGCGTGGATTTTGGCTGGCTACCCAAAGGGATATTATAGGAGGAAAACAAATGCGAAGCATTTTTAGGGATGTTTTCCTCCGTCATGCCGCCGAGCTAAGGGAGGGGGCGCAACATCTATAATAGGAGGAAAACAAATGCGGAGCATTTTTAAGAATGTTTTCCTCCGTCATGCCGCCGAGCTAAGGGAGGGGGCGCAACATCTATAATAGGAGGAAAACAAATGCGGAGCATTTTTAAGAATGTTTTCCTCCGTCATGCCGCCGCCCAGAGGGAGGGGGCGCAACATTTATATAGGAGGAGTGTATGATTTTAAATCCGATATTACCGGGATTTCATCCCGATCCATGTATCTGCAGGAAAGGTGAAGACTATTATCTTGCGGTCTCAACATTTGAATGGTTTCCGGGGATACCTATTTATCATTCCAGAGATTTGAAAAACTGGGAATTGTATGCCCATGTTCTTAACGATGATGAGAAGGTGGAGTTGAGGAAGCTTCCAAGCGCGAAGGGCATATGGGCGCCTTGTCTTACTTACTGCGAAGCGGAGGACATGTTCTATGTGGTCTATGGCGTGATGAATTCCATGAATGCAAGATATTTTGATGTGGACAATTTTCTTGTGAAAGCAAAGGATCTTAAGGGGCCGTGGAGCGAGCCTGTTTATCTGCATTCGGCGGGCTTTGACGCCTCTATATTTCACGATGACGACGGAAGGAAATATGTCGTTTCTCTCCAGTGGGAGACAAGAGAGGGATATGAGAAGCCGGGGTATATTTGTATTGCCGAGTATTCGCCGCAGAAAAAAGAGATTATCGGCTATCCAAGGCTGTTATGGCGCGGCGGAACAAACAGGGGCTGCATCGAGGCGCCGCATTTGACAAAAAGAGGAGATTATTATTATCTCATGTGCGCGGAGGGTGGGACAGGCTATAACCACTGCGTTACGATGGCACGGGCGAAAAATGTATGGGGTCCGTATGAGGGGGACCCTAAGAATCCGATTGTGACAAGCGCACCGAATGATTCCTATGAGAGGGATGATCCCGATCATCTGAAAACTAAATATTTCAATCCAAACAGTGCGCTGCAAAAGTCGGGACACGGAAGCTACGTCGATTTGCCGAACGGGGAAACATATCTTGTGCATCTGTGTGCAAGGCCGTTCGTTCCGGAGCTTCGATGTACGCTTGGGAGAGAGACCGCGATTCAGAAGATGGAGTGGACAAAAACCGGCTGGCTTCGTCTGGCAGGCGGCGGTAATCTTGCAAGGATTGAGGTAAAGGAGCCGTCTTTGCCGGAAGTAAAATTAAAAGAGATACCGGAATATGACGATTTTGACGGGGGAACGCTTGGAAACTTTTATTATGCGCCCCGCATGATGCCGCAGAGCTTTGCCGATGTGAGCGCGAGAAGCGGCTATGTGAGAATCAGAGGGCAGGAGTCGGGAGCCTCCTTAAACAGGGTAAGTCTCCTTGCCAGAAAACTGACGGGACTTTACGGGCGAATTACGACGAAGATGGAGTTTGTGCCTAAGGTGCCGCAGCAAAGCGCCGGACTGATTCTCTATTACGATAATATGAATTATATTAATCTGAGAAAATATTACAGTGAGACGTTAGGCGGCAGCGCGATTTCCATCATTCAGCTTGAAAACGGAGAAAAGAAGGAATATCTGAGTACGAGAACGGCAGTGAGTGATGAACCGATTTATCTGCGTCTGGGTATCTGTGAGAGGCAGACTTGGTTTGAATGGAGCTATGGGCCGGAAGGCTTTCAGAAGATCGGTCCTGTATTTGATACAAGCAAATTTTCCGATGAATACTGTAAATACGGCGAGTTTACCGGAACGATGGCAGGGCTTATCTGCACGGACGGAATCTTTAGAAAGAGATACGCGGATTTTGATTTTTTTGAATATTTGGAGGGGTATTATGCTGTATATAGGAATTGATTTGGGGACATCGTCGGTAAAGCTTCTTCTTATGGAGGGCGACGGAACCGTAAGGAGTACGGTTTCAAAAGAGTATCCTTTGCATTTTCCCAAACCCGGCTGGGCGGAGCAGTCGCCCGAGGATTGGTACTGCGAGACGATGCGGGGCTTAAAGGAGCTGCTGGAGGGATTTGATAAGAGCAAGGTGGCGGGGATCAGCTTTGGAGGACAGATGCACGGACTCGTAATTTTGGATGAAAACGACGAGGTGATAAGGCCGGCAATTTTGTGGAACGACGGGCGCACGACAGAGGAATGCGCGTATTTGAATCAGACAATCGGAAAAGAAAAACTCTCGGAGTATACGGCCAATATTGCATTTGCCGGATTTACGGCGCCGAAGCTTTTGTGGCTTGAAAAAAACGAGCCCGAGAATTTTGCGCGCATCAAAAAGATTATGCTGCCAAAAGATTATCTTGCATACAGACTGACAGGCGTACACAGCACGGATGTGTCAGATGCGTCGGGAATGCTGCTTCTTGATGTAAAGAACCGCAGATGGTCAAAGGAGATGTGTGAAATCTGCCATGTCACGGAGGATATGCTGCCGAAATTGTTTGAAAGCTGTGAATATATCGGGCATGTGCTGCCGGAAATTGTGAAGGAGCTTGGAATTCCCACGACGGTAAAAGTGGCGGCAGGAGCCGGAGACAATGCGGCGGCGGCTGTGGCGACCGGAACGGTTGGCGACGGAAAATGCAATATATCGCTTGGGACAAGCGGGACGATATTTATTTCATCCTCCGAATTTCGGGTAGATGAGAACAATGCGCTGCATGCGTTTTGCGCTGCGGACAAAGCCTATCATATCATGGGATGTATGCTAAGCGCCGCATCCTGCAATAAGTGGTGGATGGAGGAAATTATCGGCACGAAGGATTATGAGAAAGAGCAGGAGGGAGTCTTGGGGCTGGGCGAGAACCATGTGTATTTCCTGCCGTATTTGATGGGGGAACGCTCTCCGCACAATAACCCGAACGCCAGAGGAGTGTTTCTTGGAATGACCATGGATACGGGCCGCGCGGATATGACGCAGGCGGTGTTAGAGGGCGTGGCGTTTGCGCTGCGGGACTCTCTTGAGGTTGCGAAAAAGCTTGGAATAAAAATTGAACGCACGAAAATCTGCGGCGGAGGCGCAAAAAGTCCTCTGTGGCGCAAAATTATCGCGAATGTGCTTGGGATTAAGGTGGATATTTTAGAGTCGGAGGAAGGCCCTTCTTTGGGCGCGGCGATATTGGCGGCCGTAGCCTGCGGAGAATACAGGAGTGTGGAAGAGGCTGCGGGGAGGATTGTAGGAGTTGCGGATACGGTAGAGCCGGAGGAGGAGCTTGTCAGAAAGTACGAGGAGCGGTATCGGCAGTTTAAAAATATTTATCCTGCCTGCGAAAAGCTTTTTGCATGAAAAATCCAATCTATGGAAACACTGTATAAAAAATATGTAACGGTTCGGCACGCGCCATTCGCCCATAATATTGGCGATGCCTGAACTGTAACAAAATACCAGAAAGGAACAGGTTTTCATGGAGAGAAAGAAAATAACGATGGACGGAAATCATGCGGCGGCGCATGTTTCCTATGCATATACGGATGTGGCGGCGATTTATCCGATCACGCCCTCGACCGTAATGGCGGAAGTGACGGATGAGTGGTCATCGTCAGGAAGGAAGAATGTTTTTGGGCAGCGTGTGATGGTTACGGAAATGCAGTCGGAGGCGGGAGCTGCGGGGGCGGTGCATGGAGCGCTGGCGGCCGGGGCTTTAACGACTACATTTACGGCCTCGCAGGGACTGCTTCTTATGATACCGAATCTTTATAAAATGGCGGGCGAGCGGCTTCCGGGCGTGTTTGACGTGTCGGCAAGGGCGATTGCGAGCCACGCCTTAAGTATTTTCGGAGATCACTCTGATATTTACGCGTGCAGGCAGACCGGGGCGGCTATGCTCTGTGAGTCTTCCGTGCAGGAGGTTATGGATCTCACTCCCGTTGCGCACATGGCGGCAATTGAGGGAAGAATGCCGTTTATCAATTTCTTTGACGGTTTTCGGACCTCCCATGAGATACAAAAAATTGATGCGTGGGATTATGAGACGTTGAAGGAGCTTCTTGATCATAGCGCGGTAGCCGAATTTCGGGAAAACGCATTGAATCCTGAGCATCCGTGCGAGATGGGTTCTGCACAGAATCCCGATATCTTTTTCCAGACAAGAGAAGCGTCAAATGAATTTTATGACAGAATGCCGCAGCTTGTGCAGCAGTGCATGGATAAGGTGAATCAGAAAATAGGGACGCAGTACCATCTGTTTGACTATTACGGGGCGAAGGATGCAAAGAAAATCATTATTGCAATGGGTTCTGTGTGCAGTACGATTGAGGAGACGATTGACTATCTGAAGGAGGATGTCGGTCTTGTGAAGGTTCGTCTTTACCGTCCGTTCTCGAAGGAGGCGCTTCTTGCGGCAATTCCGAAAAGCGCGGAAGTGATTTACGTGCTGGATCGGACGAAAGAGCCGGGCGCATACGGCGAACCGCTGTATCTTGATGTTGCCGCCGCATTGCGCGATACGGAATTTAAGGATGTGAAAATATACGGCGGGCGCTATGGGCTCGGCTCTAAGGATACGACGCCGGGACAGATTGCGGCGGTATATGAAAATATGGATAAGGAGAGATTTACGATAGGCGTCCGCGATGACGTGACGCATCTTTCTTTGGACGTGACAAAGGAAATTGACACCGCGCCGAAGGGTACGACAAGCTGTAAATTCTGGGGACTTGGCTCCGACGGGACGGTCGGCGCAAATAAAAACTCAATTAAAATTATCGGAGATCATACGGATTTGTACGTGCAGGCGTATTTTGACTATGATTCTAAAAAATCCGGCGGTGTTACGATGTCCCATCTGCGTTTCGGAAAGGAGCCGATAAAGTCCGCCTATCTTGTGCAGCAGGCAGATTTTGTGGCATGTCATAATCCGTCCTATCTTTGGAAATACGATATGGTGCAGGATTTGAAGGAGGGCGGGACCTTCCTTTTGAACTGTCCGTGGAAGGAAGACGAGCTAGATGCGCATCTGCCGGGACAGCTAAAGCGTTTTCTTGCGGAGCACGGCATCCGCTTCTATGTGATAGACGGTGTAGAGATCGGTATGAAAACAGGAATGGGACCGACAAGAATCAATACGATACTTCAGTCTGCATTTTTTGCGCTGACGGATATTATACCGAAGGAGAGCGCCGTTACGTGGATGAAGGAGGCGGCGGAGAAGACGTACGGAAGAAAGGGAAGAGACGTTGTAGAAAAGAACTGGGCAGCCATTGAGGAGGGCGCGAAGGGAGCGCGGGAAGTAAATGTTCCAAAAGAGTGGATAAACTGTCAGGATGAAGCCGTGGATGCAGACCGGAATGAGGCCGAATGTAAAAATACGGGATGTCATGATAGAGCGGCAGTACAATTTGCACACACGATTCAAAAGGCAATTTCTTCTCAGAAAGGAAACGAGCTTACCGTCTCTGAGGTAAAACCATATGTGGACGGGAAAACGCCGTCCGGAACGGCGGCTTTTGAAAAGCGCGGAATTGCCGTTAATGTTCCGGTGTGGGAGCCAGAGAAGTGTATTCAGTGTAATATTTGCTCCTATGTCTGCCCTCATGCGGTGATTCGTCCCGCCGTTATGGATGAAGAGGAGGCGAAAGGCGCTCCGCATGGAATGCAGATGCTCTCCATGACGGGAATGGAACCGTATCATTTTGCAATTACGATTTCATCGCTTGATTGTACCGGGTGCGGCTCCTGTGTGGAATGCTGTCCGGCGAAGGGAAAAGCGATCACAATGCATCCGTTTGCGGAGCACGAAGAGCAGCAGGCGTATTTTGATTACGGAAGGACACTGAAAAAGAAACAGGATGTGACAGAAAAATTTAAGCAGAGTACGGTGAAAGGCAGCCAATTTATGCAGCCGCTTTTAGAGTTTTCGGGAGCCTGCGGGGGCTGCGGAGAGACGCCGTATGCCAAGCTTGTGACGCAGCTGTTCGGAGAGCGGATGTATGTTGCAAATGCTACGGGCTGTTCGTCTATATGGGGAAATTCTTCGCCTTCAACGCCGTATACAATGACGCCGGAAGGCAGAGGGCCGGCATGGTCCAACTCGCTGTTTGAGGATGCGGCGGAATTTGGATACGGTATGCTTATGGCGCAGAAGACAATGCGTGAGAGACTTAAGGCAGAGCTTGGCCGTATAAAGCAGGTACTTGAGGTTGCGGATCCGGAAGAGAAGGAGGGAGCGCCGAAGGAGATTTGCGCGGCAATTGACAGATGGACGGCGACATATGCGGATGCGGCGGAGAATCAGAAGGCGTCCGAAGCGTTGGCGTCACTGCTTAAGGGCAGCAGCAATGAACTTATGCAGAAGGTCTATGAAAAGAAGGATTTCCTGTCAAAAAAATCTCAGTGGGTATTCGGCGGAGACGGATTTGCCTATGATATCGGATTTGGCGGGCTGGATCATGTACTTGCCTCCGGAGAGGATATCAATGTACTCGTATTTGATACGCAGGTGTACTCCAATACAGGAGGCCAGTCTTCTAAGGCGACGCCTCTTGGCGCAGTGGCGCAGTTTGCCGCGGCGGGAAAAGAGATCGGAAGAAAGGATCTTGCGGCGATTGCCATGAGCTACGGATATGTCTATGTTGCACAGGTTGCGATGGGGGCGGATTATAATCAGTGTGTCAAGGCATTTTTGGAGGCGGAAAGCTATCCGGGTCCGTCGCTTGTCATTGCTTACGCTCCGTGTATCAGCCACGGCATCAAGGCCGGTATGGGAAAGAGCCAGCTTGAGGAGAAGCTTGCGGTGGAAGCCGGATATTGGTATAACTTCCGATATGATCCGAGAAAGAAGGAGGCGGGTGAAAATCCGTTCCAGCTAGACAGCAGGGAGCCGAAATCGGATTACAGAGAATTTTTGCAGGGAGAGGTGCGTTACAGCGCGTTGTCGGCAGCCGACAAGGAGCGGGCCGAGGAGTTGTTTGCGCGTGCGGGGGAGCAGTCGCGTGAAAAATATGCGCAGTATCAGCTTCTTGCGTCCGGGAAATAAGGCGTAATCAACGAAGAGCGCCGATGTGCGCTATGTCATCACCCTAACGGGTGGTGACATAGTGTAATCACGGTTTAGCCTGCATTTCATATGCGTTTGCCGCTCCCGCTTTTAAACGACGGATTTGTTCAAGATATTCTGCTATCTCCTGTCCTCTTGGCTGCTTTGAATGAAAATGCAAGTATTCACAATCAGAATTTTCAATAACAGGCGTAACATATTTTTGCAATAAAGCTTTATTGCTGCCAAATAAAGACGGGTGAAACAAAATACATAAAAAATGGCAGTTCTGCTCTTTATATGAATAACCATAGCGCATTTTTCCCGATATAATATAAATCCATTCAATATCATCGTGCCAATGACAGGGCGCGCTCATGTTGGGATAAACTGTTAAATCAGCGGTACGGATATACAACGGAATCCCCGTATGTTCATAATGGACAATTTCAGAAAGATCTTGCATGAGTTCAATCGCAATCGTTTCTATACTTCTATCTTCTCCCAAATACGATATTTATAGTTTTAAGCGACGATTTTGTTAGAAAAAGCAAAAAGCTGCTTGGAAAAATAGGCGAAATAGTTTGGATAGAGCCGCCATTTCATTGTGACTATGGGTGGAATATTGAAGTAGGTAATAATTTTTTTGCAAATTATAACCTCACGATCCTTGATGTGGGAAAAGTCACAATCGGGGAAAATGCGCAAATTGCACCAAATGTATCTATTTATACAGCAGGACACCCAATACACCCGGAAAGCCGCAATTCTGGTTATGAATACGGAATACTTGTTACGATTGGCGATAACGTATGGATAGGCGGTAATGCTGTAATCCTTCCGGGAGTGACGATTGGAGACAATGTCGTAATTGGAGCAGGGAGTATTGTAGCAAAAGATATTCCCGACAACGTGATTGCAACGGGTAATCCTTGCAGGATTATCCGTGAAATAACGGAAGAAGATAGAATTTACTACTTTAAGAAAAGAAAGTTTGATACGGAATCTTGGACTGATATGGAGGAAAAGTCATGACAATGAGAGAAAGAATTATGAATGGAAAGCTTTTTACGGATGAATGTGAGGGGCTGCCAGAGGAACGCACAGCCGCAAAAAAGAGAATGAAATCTTTTAATGAATCTTCTCCCGACAATCCGTCTGCACGGATAGAAATGCTAAAAGAAATGCTTGGCAAATCCGGGAATGTGTGGATAGAACCGCCTTTTTATTTCTGCTACGGAACGCATATATATATCGGAGAGGGTTCTTACATTAATTTTAACTGCAACTTTATTGATGACGGTATCATCACAATAGGAAAACGCGTTATGTTTGGTCCAGCCGTAACGATTGCGACAGTGGGACACCCAATCTGTCCCGATATGAGGGAGTATATGTATACTGCGCCTGTAACGATTGAAGATAATTGTTGGATTGGGGCAAACGTTACGATATGTCCGGGGGTAACGATAGGGAAAAACAGCGTAATTGGAGCGGGAAGCGTCGTAATCCATGACATACCCGAAGATTCGGTTGCCGCGGGTAATCCTTGTAAAGTAATTCGACAGATTGATGAAAAGGACAGCCGGTATTATTTTAAGGACAGAATGATTGATAAAATGGACTTAGCGGAGGAAGCCGGACTTCGGAAAAATAAAGATATATAGGATCATTATGTTTCGGAATTATTGACAATATCATTTTTTACACTTCTTTTGCTTCTTTATCTCACACGAGCAAAGATACGGGGAACCTTGCTATTTTGTAAGGAATCCCGTATACTTGGAATATAAAATGTGAAAGCAGGAAAAGAGGTGTGCTTACGTGAATCATAAACCACTGCCCATTGGCGTTGATAATTTTGAAAAACTGATTACCAGAGGTTATTACTTCGTGGATAAAACAAAATTCATACAGGAGTTATTGGATAAAAAAGGCGATGTTAATCTCTTCACCAGGCCAAGACGTTTTGGGAAGACGTTGAATCTAAGCATGCTGCAGTATTTTTTTGAGGATGCAAGGGATGATAACGGTATCAGGCAGGACAATTCCTATTTGTTTGAGGGCTTGGATATCATGGAGACGGGCGAAGCATATGTTTCCCACATGGGGCAGTACCCGGTGATTAACCTGAGCCTGAAAGGGGGCAAACAGCCGGATTATGAACTGGCATATGCTATGCTCAAGCGGCAGATTGCCAATGAATATAAGCGGCATCTGTTTATTTTAAATGAAGACATGTTAGAGGCAGACCGTGATCGATACTGCAACATTATGACAGAGAAGGCAGACCGTGATTCTTATATAGATGCCCTGCAGTTTTTATCCCGATGTCTGGAGCAGTATTATGGGAAGAAAGCTATCATACTGATTGATGAGTATGACGTACCGTTGGAAAATGCTTATATGTGTGGATTTTACTCCGAAATGACGGCATTTATCCGCTCCCTGTTTGAATCAGCGCTTAAGACAAACAGCAGTCTGGAGTTTGCGGTAATTACCGGATGTCTGCGCATTTCAAAGGAATCCATTTTTACGGGTATGAACAATCTGAAAATTATTTCTATCTTAAACAATCAGTATGACGAGTATTTTGGATTTACCGATAAAGAGGTAAAAAAAATCTGTGAGGATTACCGCATGCCGCAGAAATTTGATGTCTTTAAGGAATGGTACAATGGGTATCTGTTTGGGAATGCCAACGTATATAACCCGTGGAGTGTTATCCAGCTTATAGATGATCTGTGTGAAAATGAAAATCAGTATCCCAAGGCATACTGGGCAAATACAAGCTCTAACAGCATTGTGCGTAAGCTCATTGAGATGGCAGATGAAGATACGAAAATGGAGATTGAAGAACTGATAGAGGGCAAGAGCATTGAAAAACCTGTGCATGAGGACATTACCTATGATGAGATCTATAAGACCATGGATAATCTGTGGAATTTTATGTTCTTTACAGGATATTTTCGCAAGACGGGAGAGAGATTTGATGACAGGACAAAGCAGATCTATGTGGAATTAATTATACCGAATGAAGAGGTAAGATATATCTTCCGCACAAAAATTCTTGGCTGGTTTGATGAAAAGGTAAGGGCAAGGGACCGTTCCGGGTTGTTTGAAGCGTTGGTGAATTTGGATGCGCAGGCGGTGGAAGAAGAGATGGTGGAGCTGTTACTTGAAACCATCAGTTTTAATGATGCGTATGAGAGTTTTTATCATGGGTTTCTTGCGGGAATCTTATCCGGTATGAAAGGATATATTGTAAAATCCAATCGGGAAGGAGGGAGCGGCAGGAGCGATCTGTTTGTAAAACCGGTAACAAGAAGAAAACCGGCATATGTACTGGAATTCAAGGTGACGGATAAGTTTAACCGCTTAGGGGAGACGGCGGACAAAGCGTTACAGCAGATTGAAGACCGCCGCTATGCAAAGGAATTGGAGGATGACGGTTATGAAACGGTATATCGGTATGGGATTGCCTTTTGCGGCAAAGACTGTTTGGTGAAGCTGGCAGGAAATGCATAATAAAATTTGTTGACGTGTCCGTCAAACTATGATAAAATTTATCCGTTGTGAATAAATGATGGTCCTCTGTTACGTGAAAGTATTAAGAACATCTAAATAATCAGGAGGTCACAAAATGAACGCAAGTGAAATTATTAAGAACATTGAGGCAGAGCAGCTGAAGGCAGATGCGCCGGAGTTTCATGTAGGAGATACCGTTAAGGTGTATGCGAAGATCAAAGAGGGAAACCGTGAGAGAATCCAGATTTTCGAAGGTGTTGTATTAAAGAAACAGGGCGGAAGCAACCGTGAGACATTTACTGTCCGCAAGTTTTCTAACGGCGTAGGCGTTGAGAAGACATGGCCGCTGCACTCACCGCATGTAGATAAGGTGGAGGTCGTAAGAAAAGGTAAAGTAAGAAGAGCGAAGCTGAACTACCTGAGAGACCGTGTAGGTAAGAGGGCAAAGGTAAAAGAGTTAGTAAAATAATGACTGCCGCAGGGACATTACAATTTGTATTGTCCCTTTTGTTTTATGAGGTAAAGGATGAGAAGACATAGAGTAAACGGTTTGAATTTTAGCAGAAGACGAAAGAAAATTAATATTCCTTTGATAAAAGAAATTTTGACGTGGACAGTTGAAATCGTGATTGTGCTGGCAGCAGCCTTTGTTTTGGTGTATTTTATCGGCCTGCGCACCAGCGTGGTAGGACAGTCCATGGCGAAGACCTTAGATGCAAGAGACGAAATTCTGGTCAATCGTTTTATCTATAAGGTGACGCAGCCAAAGGCCGGAGATATCATCGTTTTTTTGCCAAACGGCAATGAGAAATCGCATTACTATATAAAGCGGGTGATTGCGGTGCCGGGAGACACGGTTTTTATCAACAAGGGCATTCTCTATGTAAACGGGGAGGAGTACGAGGAAGAAATAGAGTGTGAAAAGATGGAGGATGCGGGCCTTGCGGACGAGGAAATCACGGTCGGCGAGGACGAGTATTTTGTGCTCGGAGATAATCGCAACAACAGCGAGGACAGCAGGTACGCGAATATAGGAAATGTGAAGAGGGAATACATTATCGGGCAGGCATGGTTTGTCGTGTCGCCGTTTGAAAAGTTTGGCTTTTTGTAGGCTCACACAGTGAAGGAGAGGAAAGAGATGCAGTTTCAATGGTATCCGGGGCATATGACGAAGGCAAAACGTCAGATGCAGGAGGACATAAAGCTGGTGGATTTGGTGATAGAGCTGGTGGATGCGAGAATACCGCTTAGCAGCAGGAATCCCGATATTGATGAGATCGGAAGAAATAAGGCCCGTTTGATATTGTTAAATAAGTCCGATTTGGCCGACGAGAAGCAGAATGAAAACTGGATGCAGTATTTTAAGGGTCTGGGCTATTATGCGGTGCGTCTGGACGCGAGGAGCCGGGGCGGAATGAAGGCGGTGCAGGCAGTGATTGAAAAGGCGTGCAAGGAGAAGATGGAGCGTGACAGGAAGCGCGGCATCAAAAACCGCCCGGTTCGTGCTATGGTTGTGGGAATTCCCAATGTGGGAAAATCGACTTTTATTAATACGTTTGCGGGAAAAGCATGCGCAAAGACAGGAAATAAGCCGGGGGTGACGAAGGGGAAGCAGTGGATACGTCTGAATAAGAACGTAGAGCTTTTGGATACGCCGGGGATTCTCTGGCCGAAATTTGAGGATCAGAGTGTGGGGCTTAGGCTTGCGCTGATCGGGTCAATCAAGGATGAAATTTTAAATATTGATGAGCTTGCGTTGGAGCTGATAAAATATTTAATGATGTCATATCCAGTGCTTTTAAAGGAGCGTTATGGTCTGACGGAGCTCGTAGATGAGGTGAAGGTTTTAGAAGAAATCACAAAAAACCGCAACTGTCTGAAAAAAGGAAATGAACCGGATTATGCGAAAGCGGCGGCTCTGATTCTCGACGAATACCGTACGGGAAAAATCGGACGGATTACATTGGAGAGTCCGCAGGGTATGTAAGCGCGCATAGAGGTCGGAGGGACAATGGACGAAAAAAGATATATTGGCATCGGAAAAAGAGTATTCAGGGAAGGATTTCACCTGGTTTTATATGTGGCTTTTATTGTGCTGCTGACGTTTTTGGTTGTAGAGTATGTAGGGCAGCGGACAAGGGTGAGCGGAAAATCTATGCAGCCGTCGCTTGAGGACGGGGACAATCTGATTGTAGATAAGCTGTCGTACCGCATTCGTGATCCGAAAAGGTTCGAGGTAATTGTGTTTCCGTCCGAGATTGAGGAGGGGAAATTCTACATAAAACGTATTATCGGTCTTCCGGGAGAAACTGTGAGAATTAACGGAGAGGGCATTATTTATATTGACGGGGAGGAGCTGGTGGAATCCTACGGTTTGGAAGTGCTAAAGGATCCGGGAACAGCCGCCGATGAGGTGACGCTTGGGGACGGGGAATATTTCGTTTTGGGCGACAACCGCAATCACAGTATGGACAGCAGAGATGAAAATGTAGGAAAGGTACAGCGTGATAAAATTGTCGGCAGAGCATGGCTGCGCATTTATCCGTTTGATAAGTTCGGCTTGATCCGGCATGATTGAGGGCGATTTGATGAATAAGAAAATCACAGAGATAAGAGCAGAGTTAAAGGCAGCAGAGATTACCGCGCTGCCTGATTTTATATCCCGCTACGGGCAGGACGAGAGAAGCGGTGTAAGGGAGCTTGTAAAACAGGCGGGAATGCGTCTTGAGAAACTGGAAAGCGAAAAGCGAAGGACGGAGCAGTTAAAACGGTATGAAAAACAATATGAAGCGTGCGGATATGTCTGCGGAGTGGATGAGGTGGGCAGAGGACCGCTTGCGGGGCCCGTTGTAGCGGGAGCGGTGATTTTGCCAAAGGACTGCGACATTTTGTATATCAACGATTCGAAGCAGCTGAGTGAAAAAAAGCGCGAAGAGCTGTATGATATTATTATGGAGAATGCCGTGGCAGCGGGAATCGGTATGGTTGGGCCAAAGAGGATAGATGAGATCAATATTTTACAGGCAACGTATGAAGCGATGCGGGAAGCTATAAATAATTTGGTTGTGAAACCCGATATATTATTAAATGATGCGGTTACGATTCCGGGAGTTGATATACAACAGGTACCCATAATTAAGGGGGATGCAAAGAGTATTTCTATCGGTGCGGCGAGTATTGTCGCTAAGGTGACGAGAGACAGGCTGATGGTGGAATATGATAAGATTATGCCGGAGTATGATTTTGCGTCAAATAAGGGATACGGTTCAAGGGCGCATATTGAGGCATTGAAAAAGTGCGGTCCGTCTCCTATTCACAGAGAAAGTTTTATTCGGAAATTTCTATAAAAGAGAAGGGAGCGGGTGTGGATGCAGATTTCCGATTTGGTGGGGCAGTATAACAGAAATGTAAGCCAGGGAGCTTCCATTGCGGCACCTTCCACAGCTGTGCAGCAGCTTGCGGATACAGTCAGCGAGCTTACGGCGGGACAGATTTTTGAGGGAACGGTAAATGAGATCAAAAAGGGAGAGGTCGTCCTGGGGCTAAGCAACGGGCAGGTGCTTGCGGCGAGAATTGCAGGGAAGATCGATCTGACCCAGGGACAGTCCATGTTCTTTCAGGTAAAGTCAAACAACGGGACCCAGGTGGAGATCCGTCCGTATTTGAGGGGCAGCTTAAGCAATCCCACCCTGTTAAAGGCGTTGGACGCAGCGGGGATTCCGGCGAATGAGAGAATGATTAAGATGGTAAATACCATGATGGAAGAGCAGATGCCGATTAATAAGGGAAGCTTGTGGGAGATGGTAAAGTCGACCGCCTCGCAGCCGGATATAGATGTGGCGACGATTGTCCAGATGAGAAAGCTGGGTATTGAGGTGACGCCTGAGCTTGCGAATCAGTTTGAAAATTATAAGCAGGATCAGTCTGCGATTACTTCACAGATGGAGTCCTTTTTGAACAATCTGCCGGAGGCATTTTCAGGCGGAAATCTGACAGAGGCGGCAGCGGCGCAGTTGAACGGAAAGATTCTTGAGACGCTTCTAACCGCGCCGGCGGAAGAGGCTCCGATACAGGAGGAGATTTTGGCGACGCAGAACGGTGAGGCTGCGCCGGAGAATACGGCGGTATCTAAGGAAGCTGCCGGGGATGTTTCGAATCTGCCGAAAGCGGCGGAAGGCGCGGCGGAGGCGTTGGAGCTGGCAGAAGAGCTTCCGGAGCCTATAAAGCGGCAGGAGGATTATGCACCGGGCACAATCGGGCGCACCCTTGCGCCAAATCTGGCGGAGCGTCTGGAGAGGCAGCTGTCAGAGTTTCCCGCATTTGCCGAGAATGAAAAGCTGTTTACGGAGGGTAAACTGAATCTGGAGCTTTCGGGCAAAGCGTTTTTGTTTGAATTGCAAAAGGCATTGGAAAATGCGGACTCGCAGACGTCCGTGAAAAAACTGCTTTCGGATAAGCCATATCAGACGCTCCTAAAGCAGGCCGTGGAGTCGGAGTGGATGATGAATCCCAAAGATGTGGCAAGCGGTGACAAGATTAAGTCGCTGTATCAAAAGCTGTCACATCAGATGCTGCGCCTCGAGCAGGTGTTTGAGCAGGCAGGGATGGATAAGGGCCAGCTTGCGAAGGCGGCGTCGGATGTTCGGGGAAATATTGAGTTTATGAACCAGATCAGCCAGGCATACACATATCTTCAGATTCCGCTAAAGATTAACGGACAGAATGCCCACAGCGATTTGTATGTCTATACAAACAAGAAAAAACTTGCCGATAAAGAGGGCGATTTGACGGCGTTTCTCCATTTGGATCTTGACAATCTCGGTTCTACGGATGTTTCGGTGCGGATGCGCGGAACAAAGGTGCATACGGATTTCTTTCTTGCGGATGACAAGTCCTATAAGCTTGTGATGGATCATATGGATTTGTTGGAGGAACGCTTAAGGAGAAAGGGATACGACTGTACTGTAAGCGTGCAGAGCGGACAAAAAAAGGTGGATTTTGTGGAAGATTTCCTGAAAAAAGACCAGCCGTCGGCCGGAAGAGTGCACCGGTATTCCTTTGATGTGAGGGCGTGATAAGATGGGAGAAGATAGAGAAAAAAGAAATGTCGAACCGGTTATTAAGAAAGAATCCGCAGATAAAACCGCAGTAGCGATTGCATATAATCCGGGCGACCGTGCGCCGAAAATATTGGCGACAGGGAAGGGATATCTGGCGGAAAAAATCATTGAGAAGGCGAAGGAAGAAAAGGTTCCGTTTTATAAGGATAATAAGCTTGCCGACACGCTCTCAAAGCTGGAGATCGGCGATATGATACCGCCGGAGCTCTATGAGGTGGTTGCGGAAATACTCGTTTTCGTAGATGATATGGACCGGATACGGGAAAAGCTGTAAAATAATTTCAGGGGAGTATGCAGGATGGAAAAGAACAAACGCAGGATCGGAAGCCGTTATGAAAAGCAGGCTTGTGAATATTTAAAAGAACAGGGATATCATATTCTGGAGTTGAATTACCGTTGCAAATGGGGGGAAATTGACCTCATTGCAAAAGAGGGCGCATATCTTGTATTTGTGGAAGTAAAATATCGCAGTGACGTTTCGTTTGGGATACCGGAGGAAGCGGTAGATAAGAGAAAGCAGAGGGTGATCAGCCGCGTAGCAGATTATTACTGCATGACAAAGGGCTATACGGAGGTCACTCCCTGCCGTTTTGATGTGGTAGCGTTTCTTGGCGATAAGGTACATCTGATACGGAACGCCTTTTTTTATGTGGGAAGATGATAGAAAGGAAGAGCGAATGGAAGAGAGTCTTGTCTATAAGTCAAAAGTGGAAAAGATACCGGTGTGGCGTGAGGACGGGCGCCCTTGGCTTTTGGAGTATCCTGCGTTAAAGAATACAGGGATTGTCAGGCATTGTTTTACAACAAGGCTTGGGGGCGTCAGCGAGGGAATGTTTTCTGCGCTGAATTTAAGCTTTTCAAGAGGAGACGACCCTTTGAAGGTGAAGGAAAATTACAGACGCGTTGCGGAGGCGCTTCAGGTTCCGTGTGAGCGTTTTGTTTTATCGGATCAGACGCATACGACGAATGTGCGCGTGGTGACTGAGGAGGATGCGGGAAAGGGAATTACGCGGGAGCGGGACTATAAGGATGTGGACGGGCTTGTGACGAATAAAAACGGCCTTGTGCTTGCAACCTTTTATGCGGACTGCGTGCCGTTGTACTTTGTCGATGTACGCAGGCGCGCGATCGGGCTTTCACACTCGGGCTGGAGGGGAACGGTTGGCAGGATGGGACAGGTAACGGTTGATGTGATGCGGCGTGAATTTGGAAGCTGCCCTGAGGATATCGTCTGTGCAATCGGCCCGTCTATCTGTCAGGATTGTTACGAGGTGAGCGGGGATGTGGCAGAGCGGTTTGCGGCGGAGTTTTTCGGATATGAGAAAGAAATGATAATTGATAAGGGAAATGGAAAATATCAGCTTGATCTGTGGAAAGCAAATGAAAGGGCGCTGCTCGATGCGGGAGTAAGGCCAAAGAATATAAGCATGACGGGGCTGTGCACCTGTTGCAATGATAAGCTGCTGTTTTCCCACCGCGCCACAGACGGCAGGAGAGGAAATCTGGGAGCGTTTTTATGCCTGAACGGTTAAGAAAGAATTAAGAAAATACTTTCCTGAAATCTCTTGTACTGACCCGGTGTGCATGGTAGATTAAGTGTACTAAGACAGGTAGTACAGTGGACGGGATAAGGAGGTAACTGTATTGATTCAGTTGAATTATCGGGATACAAAGCCCATTTATGAGCAGATAAAGGACGGTCTGCGGCGTCTCATTCTGACGGAGGCGATTGTCGCGGATGAAAAGCTGCCGTCGGTGCGCGAGCTGGCGGCGAGCCTTGCAATTAATCCGAATACGATAGGACGGGCGTACCGGGAGCTGGAACAGGAGGGGTACGTTTATACGGTTGCGGGCAAAGGAACCTTTGCGGCGCCGCGCGGGCAGTTTGTGAACGCCAGAACCGCGGGACTGCTGGAGGAATTTGATAATGTTGTGATGGAGCTTCTCTATATGTCGGTGAGGCCGGAGCAGTTGAATGCAAGAATGGACAGACTAAAGGAGGGGACAAAAAAATGATATGGGCGCAGGACCTAAAAAAGCAGTATGACGGGATTACGGCCTTAGACGGCGCCAACATGCATGTGCCAAAGGGCGCAATCTACGGGCTTGTCGGACCGAACGGTGCGGGAAAATCCACATTGATCCGCCATATTACGGGAATTTATAAGCCGGATGCGGGAAGAGTTGCGATTGACGGAATGCCGGTTTATGAAAATCCGGCCGCTAAGGCAAAGTTTGCATATATACCGGATGATTTATTTTATTTTCAGCAGGCGAACACACTCGAGATGAAAAAGTTTTATAAGGGAATTTATAAGAATTTTGACGAGCAGCTTTTTTATAAGCTTAGAGAGGCGTTTCCCGTGATAGATCCAAAGGCGGGAATCCGCAGGCTGTCAAAGGGAATGCAAAAGCAGGTGGCATTCTGGCTTGCGATTAGCTGTCGGCCGGAAATTCTCATTTTGGACGAGCCGGTGGACGGACTTGATCCTGTGATGCGGCGTCAGCTATGGGGAATCATCATGTCCGATGTGGCTGAGTATGGAACGACCGTTTTGGTGTCTTCACATAACTTAAGGGAATTGGAAGACGTATGCGATCATGTGGGAATTATGCATTGCGGAAAGGTAATGATTGAGCGGTCATTAAGCGAGCTTCAGGGAAGTGTCTGTAAAATACAGGTTGCCTTTCAGGAGGGGATGCCCAAGCTTCCCGAGGATTTTGAGGTTCTTCATATGTCCAGCACAGGAAGAGTCTATACATTAATCGTAAAAGGCGACCAGGCGGCGGCAAAGGCGCAGCTTGAGAAAATGAATCCGATGTTGATTGATGTACTCCCTCTGTCGTTAGAAGAAATCTTTATCTATGAATTAGGAGGTGCTGATTATGCGGTCTCGGACATCATTTTTTAACGGAACCATATTTAAGAAAAACATAACGCATTATTGGCCGGTTTGGATTGTATTCTTTTTGTATCTCATCTGTGTCATTCCGGTGGCCATCTTTTTCAGAACCTCGTATATGGACGCCAGTTATACGGCAGAGGAGATCGTTCAAATAAAATCAGGTGAATATTATTCTGTCTTGAATGACGCTCTAAGCCCTATGATAGCTTTTGGGATGGGGGTATTGTCCGCATTGGCCGTATACTACTATCTGTACAACGGAAAAAGTGCGCACGCGTTTCATGCGTTTCCGGTACGCAGGGGAGAGCTGTTTGTCACAAATTATGTGTCCGGTTTTCTGTTTTATACGCTGCCGTTGCTTTTGTCATTTTTCATGGGTGCCTGTGTCTGCGCATTGAAAGGGATTACGTCCTTGGAATATCTTCTGGCATGGTTTCTTCTGATGGAGGGAATGACGTTCTTCTTTTATAATATGGCGATATTTGTGGGGATGTTTACCGGACAGTTCTTTGTAGTTCCGCTTTTGACGCTGATACTGAATTATCTGTATGTGGGATGCCGCTCTGCGGCGCTTTCGGTTATGGGCATTATTTCCTACGGATTAAACGACATATACGCAGGCAGAACGGTCAGTATTCTATCACCGCTTCCCTTTCTGCTCTCGAAAGCCGGTTTTTTGGTGGAGTGGAATGGAAATCAGAGTGTCTGCAGTGCCAAAGGACTCAAATACGTGGCGATTTATGTTATTGTGGCCGTTTTTTTGGGCATCGTATCTTTTTTCATGTATCGGAAGAGGAAAATAGAGGTGACAGGAGACATCTTTATTATCAAGGCGGTGAAGCCGCTGTTTCGCTGGGGGGCGGCGGGCAGTGTTTCCATGCTTGCGGCTACGGTTGTCTGCAGCGGCATGCCGGTAGCGGGAGAATCAAGGAAGTTTGCGTTGCTTTTGGTTTTGATGCTTATTTTAGGAGTTATCGTCTTTTTTGCGGCGGAGATGTTGCTCCAGAGAAGTTTTAAGGTATTTCAAAAGAAAAGGTTATTAGAGTGCGGCGTATATTCTGCATTAATGGCATTGTTTTTGTTTGCGGTTGAGATGGATATGTTTGGGATGGAGAGGAAGCTTCCTGATAAGTCTGAGATTGTAAGCGCTCAGGTACAGCTTTATTATCCGCTCTATGAGGAGGGCGGGACAAAAATCAGTGAGGTTCTTGCGGTGCACCGGCAGATTATAGAATCGAAAGAGGAATTTGAGAGCTATTATGAGAGGAGCGGCCAGGACGACGTGAGAACGGCCAATATGGAGATTCGTTATACATTGAAGGATGGAACTCCGTTTATCCGCAACTATAATATTCCGGTTGGGGAGGATTATCTGGCAAGGAAGGATTCTGTCGTCTCGAGGATACAGAAGCTTTCCTGTGATGTGGAAGCCTATCTCAGAGGAAATATCTGCCTGAATTACAAGGAAGCGGAAGTAAAGGAGATTGCGGTCGAAGTTTACGATGAGGAGCTCGACAGTCATACGATAACGGTGGAAGAGAAGGATTGGGCGATATTGTATAATGCGTTGAAGCAGGATATCAGGGAGGGGAATATTTTAGGACATTTTGAGGATGAATATACTGATACGAATGATTATAATTACTGGAATACGCTAAATATACACATTTATGCAAAAAACGGGATTAAGGAAATATGGGCTATGCAGTATGGGGAAGACATGTGGTCCGAGGAATCAATTGCATATATTTCATTGAACAGAGATTGTGTCAATACAATCGGAATGTTAAGAGAGCTTGGCATTATTAATGATTCCGACAGGCGTCTTTTGACTGCAGAGGAGTACGCGAAGAGCAGTGACACGATGGAGGAAGAGTAGGCAGGTAAAGGAGTATATATGCGGGAGAGGAAACATATTATTCGGAAGGTAGAAAAGGGAGGCATTGCCGATCAGCTTGAGCTTGAGGAGGGAGACTGTCTGCTTTCCATCAACGGACATGCGGTCGAGGATGTGTTTGATTATCAGTATTTGACACAAGACGAGTATTTGCTCGTTCTGGTGGAGAAGGCAAACGGAGAAGAGTGGGAGCTTGAGATTGAAAAAGAATTTGACGAGGATCTGGGAATTATATTTGAGAACGGTTTGATGGATGATTACAGGTCCTGTTGTAACAAATGCATTTTCTGCTTTATTGACCAGATGCCGAAAGGGATGCGGGAGACGCTTTATTTTAAGGATGATGACTCGAGGCTTTCTTTTTTGCAGGGAAATTACGTGACGCTTACGAATATGAAGGATAGGGATATCGAGAGGATCATACATTACAATCTTGCACCGATAAATGTGTCGGTGCATACCACAAATCCTAAGCTTCGCTGTCAAATGTTAAATAACCGTTTTGCGGGGGAGGCGTTAAAAAAGATTGAGCGTCTGAGCGATGCGGGCATTGAGATGAACGGGCAGATTGTTTTGTGCAAAAATGTCAACGACGGGCAGGAATTGGAGCGTACAATCTCGGATTTGACGGCGTACATTCCGCAGATGAAAAGCGTGTCGGTAGTTCCGGTAGGGTTGACAAAGTACAGAGAGGGGCTGTATCCGTTAGAGCCGTTTGAACGGGAGGATGCGAAAGCGGTGCTTGATTGCATTCATAGATGGCAGGATTATTGCATGGAAAAATTCGGCACGCATTTTGTTCACGGCGGGGATGAGTGGTATTTGCTGGCGGAGGAGAAGCTGCCGGAGGAGGAACGCTATGACGGCTATCTGCAGCTTGAAAACGGTGTCGGAATGCTTACGCTTTTGCAGAATGAATTTGCAAAGGAGCTTTCGCTGGCAGGGAAGGATTCGTCACTGAACCGCCATGTGACGATTGCGACGGGGCGCCTTGCGGCGCCGTTTCTTAGCGGAATGGCAAATGCGGTGAAAGAAAAATTTCCGGGGCTGACTGTGGATGTGATTTCAATCTGCAATCATTTTTTCGGGGAGAGGATTACTGTGTCCGGTCTTTTAACAGGACAGGATCTCATTGCGCAGCTTAGAGGCAGGGATCTTGGAGAAGCTCTGCTTTTGCCATGTAATCTGCTGCGCGACGGAGAGGAGACCTTTTTGGACGACCTGACGGTTTCTGATTTGAAAAAAACTTTACAAGTATGGATAGATATTGTAAAATCAAGCGGTCAGGATTTGCTTTTTGCAATGACTGGAAAGGAGCGGACAAATGAGTAAACCGGTAGTAGCGATTGTGGGGCGTCCGAATGTGGGGAAGTCTACGCTGTTTAACGTGCTGGCGGGGGAGCGCATTTCGATTGTGCAGGATACCCCGGGTGTGACAAGAGACAGGATCTATGCGGATGTTTCATGGTTGAATTATAATTTTACTTTGATTGATACGGGCGGTATTGAGCCGGAGAGCGGGGACATCATTTTATCTCAGATGCGGGAGCAGGCGCAGATTGCCATTGATACGGCGAACGTGATTGTCTTTATTACAGATGTGAGGCAGGGGCTTGTGGATGCGGACGAGAAGGTGGCGGATATGCTTCGGCGTTCTAAAAAGCCGATCTTACTTGTGATAAATAAAGTGGATAACTTTGAAAAATTTATGCCGGATGTGTATGAATTTTATAATCTTGGAATCGGTGATCCGATTCCGGTGTCGGCGGCGTCGAAGCTTGGAATCGGCGATCTTTTGGATGAGATTACAAAGCATTTTACGAAAGATATGTTAGAGGAGGCGGAGGACGAGCGGCCAAGGATCGCAATTGTGGGCAAACCGAATGTGGGGAAGTCTTCATTGATTAACAGGCTGTGCGGAAACAATCGTCTGATTGTATCGGAGATTGCGGGAACGACAAGGGATGCGGTGGATACCGATATTCGCTATAACGGAAAGGACTACGTATTTATCGATACGGCAGGACTGCGCCGCAAAAGCAAGATCAAGGAAGAGATTGAGCGTTACAGCATTATCCGTGCGGTAACTGCGGTTGAGAGAGCGGATGTGGTCATTCTGATGATAGACGGCACGGAGGGCGTTACGGAGCAGGACGCAAAGATTGCCGGGATTGCCCATGAGAGGGGGAAGGGAATCTTGATTGCCGTCAATAAGTGGGATGCGGTGACAAAGGATGATAAGACGATTTACAGACATACGGAGAAGATTCGTCAGATTTTAAGCTTTATGTCTTACGCGGAGATTCTTTTTATATCTGCTAAGACAGGGCAGCGCGTCGGAAAAATATTTGAGATGATCGATATGGTGATTGAAAATAACAGTATGCGTGTGGCGACCGGCGTGCTCAACGAGATAATGGCGGAGGCCGTTGCGATGCAGCAGCCGCCGACGGATAAGGGGAAGCGTTTAAGGCTCTATTATATCACGCAGGCTGCCGTAAAGCCGCCGACATTTGTTATTTTTGTGAATGATAAACAGCTGATGCACTTTTCGTATACGCGGTATTTGGAGAACAGGATTCGTGATGCTTTCGGTTTCCGGGGAACATCACTGAAATTTATTATCCGTGAGAGAAAGGAAGATTCAAAATGATAGCAGAACGTATAGCGGCGGTGGTCATCGGTTATTGCTGTGGTTTGATTTTGTCGGGGTATTTGTATGGAAAAGTAAAGCATGTGGATGTAAGGACCATGGGAAGCGGCAATGTAGGTACTACGAACACATTGAGAAATCTTGGCTGGAAGGCAGGTGCGGTGACGCTGATTGGGGATATCGGCAAGGTTTTTCTTGCAATTTTTCTGGTATGGCTGATTTTTCACAAATCACATCCGGATATGGTGGGGCTTTTTGAAATGTATGCCGGCTTCGGTGCGGTGCTGGGGCATGATTTTCCGGTATATATGAAATTCAAGGGCGGCAAGGGGATTGCAAGTACGGGTGGTATGGTGCTGGGCTTCTGCCCGTTTGCGGCGCCGATCAGTCTTGGAATCTTTATTTTAACGGTTCTTATCACAAGATATGTTTCGCTCGGCTCAATTCTTGCATTAATCAGCCTGTTTATCCAGGTATTGTTCTTCGGTCGGGCGGGGATGTTTGCGGTGCCTGACGCAAACCTGACAGAGGTGTACGTGGTATTTGGGATACTGGCCGGAATTGGATTGGTAAAACACAGGTCCAATATCGCAAGGCTGATGCAGGGAACGGAAAACAAGTTCGGTTCTAAGAAAACGGAAAACGAGGTGTAATATGCTTAAAATCAGCGTAATAGGTGCGGGAAGCTGGGGTACGGCCCTGGCACATGTTTTGAACAGAAATGGGCATGCGGTTACAATCTGGTCGGCATTGGAAGATGAGATCGTTCTGTTAAAGGAAAAGCATGAGCAGACAGAAAAGCTTCCGGGAGTGAAGCTGGCGGAAGATATTTTGTTTACCGCCGATATAGAAGAAGCGGTTTTGGATAAGGATATGCTGGTGCTTGCGGTGCCGTCGCCGTTTACAAGGGAAACGGCAAAGAAGATGGCGCCTTATGTGAAAGAAGGGCAGATGATTGTCAGTGTCTCTAAAGGAATTGAGGAGGATACACTGATGACGCTGTCGGAAATTATACGACAGGAAATACCGCAGTGTACGGTGGCGGTGCTCTGCGGCCCGAGCCATGCGGAGGAGGTGGGAATCGGCCTTCCGACAACGCTTGTCGCAGGAGCATGCACAAGAGAGGCGGCGGAGTTTGTGCAGAATGCGTTTATGAACGAGACGCTCAGGATTTATACAAGTCCGGATACGCTAGGGATGGAGCTTGGGGCTTCTTTGAAGAATGTCATCGCACTTGCGGCGGGTATGGCGGACGGGCTCGGTTACGGCGATAACACCAAGGCCGCTTTGATTACAAGGGGCGTCACGGAAATAGGAAGGCTTGCGCTTGCCATGGGCGCCGAATATGAGACGTTAAGCGGATTGACCGGAATGGGAGATTTAATTGTAACCTGCGCCAGCAAGCACAGCAGAAACCGCAGGGCAGGAATGCTTATGGGCCAGGGGCGCACAATGCAGGAGGCAATGGATGAGGTGAAGATGGTCGTGGAGGGTGTTTTTTCTGCCAAGGCAGCGGTAGCGCTTGGGAAGAAATACCACGTAGAGCTGCCGATTATTGAGCAGGTCAATGAAGTGCTTTTCTGCGGCAAAACGGCAAAGGACGCGGTGAAGGAGCTGATGCTGCGCGATCGCAAGGCGGAGCACGAGAAACTGGATTGGGAGTAAAAATGGAACGGATAAAAATCAAATATTTTACGGATAAAATCGAAAAACTGGCATATATTGACGGAAAGTCGGATTGGATTGATCTGCGGGCATCCGAGACAGTGGAATTATCCGCGGGAGAATTTGCGTTGATTCCGCTCGGTGTCGCGATGGAGCTGCCGAAAGGGTATGAGGCGCATATAGTGCCGAGAAGCTCCACATTCAAGAACTTCGGGATTATTCAGACAAACAGCTGCGGCATTATCGACGGTTCTTACTGCGGCGATACGGATATGTGGAAAATGCCCGTTTATGCAATTCGCGACACGCGGATAGAGGTCAATGACAGAATCGCACAGTTTCGCATTGTGGAGAATCAGCCGAAAATTGTGTTTGAAGAGGCGGAGCGGCTGGAAGGCGCTGACAGAGGCGGTTTTGGAAGTACCGGAAGGCAGTAATATAGCGGAAAACAGAGGGCAAACAAAAAGGAGGGCGTTACCATGGAGAAACGTATGGTGAAATTTTATTCGAGAGAGAACAATAAGCTGGCACTGCATGCGTCGTCGGGGCATTTTGCTACGAGTAATTCGCATATCAATTATTACATTGATGTGACGAGTATTAAAACGCGTGTGCGGGAAGCAAAAGAGGCAGCGGCTATTTTAAGCACCAGGGTAAATCCGATGTCGTATGTGGATACGATCGTCTGTATGGACGGTACGGAAGTGATTGGGGCGTTTCTTGCCGAGTTGTTGGAGCAGAGAAAGGTTTTGTCCACCAATATTCATGAAACGCTGTATGTTGTGGAGCCGGAGTTAAACAACAGCAACCAGATCATGTTCCGCGACAATATGAAGGATAAGATTGCGGGCAAGCATGTAGTGCTTCTTCTTGATACCACGACGACAGGAGAGACGATTCGAAGAAGCGTGGAGGCAATCCGTTATTACGGCGGAATTGTGGAAAAGGTTGTATCCCTGTTTAGTACAATCAATGGAATTAACGGTATGTCGATAGACACGATATTTACCGCGGAGGACATCCCGGGTTACCAGGCATATGAGCCGCACGATTGCCCGTTCTGCAAGAAGGGAATACCGATTGAGGCTATGGTAAACGGATTTGGTTACTCTAAGCTGTAAGGCGAGGGGAAGCTTTCCGTCAGATTGTACAGAAAAAGGAGTCTTCTTCGTCAGATTGACGGAAACGAAAATATCCGGATGAAAAACTTGTCAGTTTACACAAAAAAGGAAAAAAAGTTTGTGAAATCCCCGCATAGTCAAATGCGGGGATTTTGTGTATCATGAACATAGTTAAAAACAAGAAGATTTTAGGAGGGCATAAAAGTGGCAAGTTTATCATTAAAGAACATTTGCAAAGTTTATCCGAACGGATTTGAGGCAGTAAAGGATTTTAATCTTGAAGTAGAAGACAAGGAATTTATCATTTTCGTAGGACCTTCAGGATGCGGAAAATCTACAACGCTTCGTATGGTTGCAGGTCTTGAGGATATCTCTTCCGGTGAGTTATCCATCGACGGCAGAATTGTAAATGATGTGGAACCGAAGGATCGTGATATCGCGATGGTATTCCAGAACTACGCTCTGTATCCGCATATGACAGTATATGACAATATGGCATTCGGATTGAAGTTAAGAAAAGTTCCGAAGGCTGAGATTGAGAAAAAAGTACATGAGGCAGCAAGAATCCTTGACCTTGAGAAATTGTTAGACCGTAAGCCGAAGGCTTTATCCGGTGGACAGAGACAGCGTGTTGCTATGGGTCGTGCAATTGTTCGTAATCCTAAGGTATTCCTTATGGATGAGCCGTTATCCAATCTGGATGCGAAGTTAAGAGTACAGATGCGTTCCGAGATTTCTGCTCTTCATCACAGATTAGGCGCTACGATTATCTATGTAACGCATGATCAGACAGAGGCTATGACACTTGGAACAAGAATCGTCGTATTGAAGGATGGAATCATTCAGCAGGTAGATTCTCCGCAGAAGCTGTACAATCAGCCTGATAATTTGTTTGTAGCAGGATTTATCGGATCTCCGCAGATGAACTTTGTAGATGCGCAGTGTGTGGTAGAGGGTGATAAGGTTACTCTGAAATTTGATAAGTTCAGCGTTGTATTGCCTCCGGCAAAAGCAAAGAAATTGATTGCCGGCAATTATAACGGCAAGACGGTTGTTATGGGTGTTAGACCGGAAGCAATTTCGGATTCTCAGATTCAGCTTGAGGCGTTTAAGGACAGCACCGTTAAGACTGAGATTACGGGATACGAGCTTCTTGGATCTGAAGTAATTCTGTACTTCAGCATTGCAGGCGCTCACATGTCCGCGAAAGTGGATTCTCAGACACCTGCACGTATGGGAGATGTCATTTCACTGGCAATTGATCCTGAGAAAGTACATGTATTTGACAAAGAAACGGAATTGACAGTTACGAATTAGTCCGTTAAAATAACATATAGTGTTAACAGAGCCTGGGTGAAAGTTATCACCCGGGCTTTTTTAAGGAGTGACTGGTATGCTGTCGAATCATAAGATACAGGCAATATTGGAGGAAATCAGCGAGATATCGAAAATAGATCTGGCGCTGTATGACGAAAGAGGAAAGCGGACTGCCGCTACATTTGAACTGCCGGAGGATAAGAAGGCGGTAATCGTGGATTTTGCATCTTCGATGGCGGAGAGCCAAATGCTTGGCGGCTGCCATTTTTTTAAGGTGATGATAGAGGGAGAAACGGAATATATTCTCTTAGTGAGGAATGCCACAGACGAGGCATACATGGTGGGACGTCTGGCAGTCTGCCAAATACGGAATCTGATACAGGCTGCGAGAGAGCTTTCGGACAAAAACAATCTCATGCAGAATATTCTGCTCGGAAATATGCTTGTGGTGGATATATACAACAAAGCAAAGAAACTGCGCATAGAGCAGGCTAAACGCATTGTCTATGTAATTGAAGTGGACGGCAGGAAGGACACGGTGATTCTGGAAACCGTGAAGAATCTCTTTGCCGACAAGCACAGGGATTTTGTGACGGAGGTGGACGAGCAGAATATTATTCTGATTAAGGACGCGGAGCGGATGAAGGATGAGGACGCGCCCGAACAGCTTGCGAAAATAATTGCGGATAATCTTCATGCGGAGGCAATGGTGAAGGTGCGCGTGGGATACGGCAGTATGGTAGAAAAGCTTCCGGATCTCTCCAAGTCGTACCAGGAAGCCAGGATGGCCCTGGAGGTCGGCAGAATTTTTTATGCGGAAAAGGAGACGGTTTCGTATGCAAGGCTTGGAATCGGCAGGCTGATTTATCAGCTGCCGATGAGTCTGTGCGAGATGTTTATCAGGGAGGTTTTTGGGGACAGGAGACCTACGCTTGATGAGGAGACAATGCTTACGATTCAGCGTTTTTTTGAAAACAGCCTGAATATTTCAGAAACGGCGCGACAACTCTATATTCATCGGAATACGTTAGTCTACCGTTTGGAGCGTCTTCAAAAGGCAATCGGTCTGGATATACGCATATTTGAGGATGCGATGACGTTTAAGATCGCCATGATGGTACTGGCGCATATGGACCATGAGAAAAAAAGCATGGAATTGCAGGGTGAGTAATAACGGATAGAAGTGAGGAAAGTAATGGCTAAGGAAGTAGTATATGATGCGAGCAGCATATCCATTTTAGAGGGGCTTGAGGCTGTCCGAAAACGGCCGGGCATGTATATTGGAAGCGTATCAAGAAAGGGTTTGAATCATCTGATTTATGAGGTCGTGGATAATTCCGTAGACGAGCATTTGGCGGGGGTCTGCGATACGATTTGGGTAACACTGGAGGCGGACGGTTCGTGTACTGTCCGCGATAACGGGCGCGGAATTCCGGTCGGGATGCATCAGAAGGGAATTTCCGCTGCCCGCGTGGTGTTTACGACCCTCCATGCCGGAGGTAAATTCGATGATTCCGTCTATAAGACAAGCGGCGGGCTTCACGGTGTGGGCTCCTCGGTGGTCAACGCTCTCTCAACGTATATGGATGTGGAAATCAGCAGGGAAGGCTATGTGCACCATGACCGCTATGAGCGGGGCGTGCCGGTAATTGATTTAGAGGATGGACTTTTGCCGAAGCTTGGCAGGACGAAGAGCACCGGTACCAAGATCAATTTCCTTCCGGATCCGGAGATTTTTGAGAAGACGCGTTTTAAGGAGGATGAGGTGAAAAGCCGCCTTCATGAGACGGCATACTTAAACCCTATGCTTACGATTATCTATGAGGATAAGCGCGGAGAAAACACCGAGCATATCGAGTATCATGAGGAGGAAGGAATTGTCGGATTTGTCAAGGATCTGAATAAAAATTTAGATACGGTCTGTGACGTGATCTACTTTAAGGGGGAAAATGAGGGGATATCGGTAGAGGCGGCTTTTCAGTATACTACGGAGTTTCATGAGAATGTGCTGGGATTTTGCAATAATATCTACAACGCGGAGGGCGGAACGCATCTGACCGGATTTAAGACGGTGTTTACGGCGGTGATTAATTCCTATGCGAGAGAATTGGGCATTTTAAAGGAGAAGGACGCCAATTTTACCGGAACGGATGTAAGGAACGGGATGACGGCGGTGATCACGATCAAGCATCCAGATCCGCGATTTGAGGGTCAGACGAAGACAAAGCTGGATAACCAGGATGCGTCGCGGGTGGTCAGCAAGGTGACGGGAGACGAGATTCAGCTTTATTTTGACCGGAATCTGGAGACATTGAAGGCGGTTATCGGCTGTGCGGAAAAGGCGGCGAAGATTCGCAAGACGGAGGAGAAGGCGAAGACAAACCTTCTCACGAAGCAGAAATTCTCCTTTGATTCGAACGGGAAGCTTGCCAACTGTGAGAGCAGGGATGCCAGAATCTGCGAGATCTTTATTGTAGAGGGAGATTCCGCCGGAGGCTCGGCAAAAACCGCCAGAGATCGGAATTATCAGGCCATTCTGCCGATTCGCGGAAAGATTTTGAATGTGGAGAAGGCGAGCATTGACAAGGTGCTTGCGAATGCGGAGATTAAGACCATGATTAACGCGTTCGGCTGCGGTTTTTCCGAGGGCTTTGGCAATGATTTTGATATTACAAAGCTGCGTTACGACAAAATTATCATTATGGCGGATGCCGATGTAGACGGAGCGCATATTTCTACATTGCTTCTGACGCTGTTCTATCGGTTTATGCCGGAATTGATTTTTGAGGGGCATGTCTATATTGCGATGCCGCCCTTGTACAAGGCGATGCCGGCTAAAGGAGAGGAAGAATATCTCTATGACGACGCGGCGTTAGAGCGTTACAGAAAGCGTCACAAGGGACCGTTTACCTTACAGCGCTATAAGGGTCTTGGAGAGATGGACGCCTCCCAGCTGTGGGAGACGACGCTGAATCCTAAGACCCGTATGCTAAAGCGCGTGGAGATTGAGGATGCGAGAATGGCGTCGGATGTAACGGAGATGCTGATGGGAACGGATGTGCCGCCGAGAAGGGCGTTTATCTATGACCATGCGAGGGATGCGGAGTTAGACGTGTAGAAGATGGGACAGGGCAGCTTGTCTGAACTGTTACAGAAAGTGATTCAGAAAGGATGGCAGGCAGATGGAAACGAAGGAGCAGATTATTCAGACGGAATATTCTGAAATCATGCAGAAATCTTATATTGACTATGCGATGAGCGTGATTATCGCAAGAGCGCTGCCGGATGTGCGGGACGGCTTAAAGCCGGTGCAGCGCCGGACTTTGTATGATATGTATGAGCTTGGGATCCGCTACGACAGACCGTATCGTAAATGTGCCCGTATTGTCGGGGATACGATGGGTAAATATCATCCTCACGGTGACAGCTCTATTTATGAGGCGCTTGTCGTTATGGCGCAGGAATTTAAAAAAGGGCTGCCGCTTGTGGACGGTCACGGAAATTTCGGCTCCATTGAGGGGGACGGAGCCGCGGCAATGCGTTATACGGAGGCAAGGCTGCAAAAGGTTACGCAGGAAGCCTATCTTGCGGATCTGGATAAGGATGTTGTCGATTTTGTGCCGAATTTTGACGAGACGGAAAAGGAGCCGCTTGTGCTTCCGGTTAAGGTGCCGAATCTTTTGATAAACGGAGCGGAGGGAATTGCGGTCGGTATGGCGACCAGCATACCGCCGCACAATTTCGCCGAGGTGATCGAGGGCGTCAAAGCCTATATGAAAAATCCCGATATTACCACGGCGGGGATGATGAAATATATCAAGGGGCCGGATTTCCCGACAGGGGGCATTGTGACAAACAAGGACGATTTGCTGGCAATTTACGAGACGGGAGCAGGCAAGATCAAGGTTCGCGGAAAAGTAGAGATAGAGCCGGTAAAAGGAGGGAAGGAGCGGATTGTCATTACGGAGATTCCGTATACGATGATCGGCGCCAATATCGGTAAATTCCTAAACGACGTCTATTCGCTTGTAGAGTCGAAAAAGACAAATGATATCGTAGACATATCCAATCAGTCCTCAAAGGAGGGAATCCGGATTGTCATTGAGCTGCGCAAGGGAGCGGATGCGAATAATCTCTGCAATCTGCTCTATAAAAAGACAAAGCTTGAAGACACCTTCGGCGTCAACATGCTGGCTGTCGCGGACGGGAGGCCGGAAACGCTTGGAATTGTCCCGATTATCAAGCATCATGTAGATTTTCAGTATGAGCTTGCGACGAGAAAATATAAGACCCTGCTCGCAAAGGAGCTGGATAAGAAGGAAATTCAGGAGGGATTAATCACAGCGTGCGACGTCATTGATTTGATCATTGAGATACTGCGCGGGAGCAGGAACGTGAAGGATGCCAAGGCATGCCTGATGTATGGCGAGACGCAGGGAATTACGTTTAAGACGAAATCATCGGAAAAGACGGCGTCCAAACTGCATTTTACCGAGCGTCAGGCGCAGGCTATTCTGGATATGCGTCTCTACAAGCTGATTGGTCTTGAGTTAGAAGCTCTTGTGGCCGAACACGAGACGACGTTAAAAAATATTGCCGATTATGAGGAAATACTGACAAACCGGGCGGCGATGGCGAAGGTAATTATAAAGGAGCTGGACGGCTATAAGAAATCATATCAGAGGGCGCGGAGGACTATGATTGCAAATGTAGAGGCGGCCGTTTATGAGGAGAAGCAGGTTGAGGAGATGGAGGTCGTACTGCTGATGGACCGTTTTGGCTATGCAAAGACGGTGGACGTCGCGACCTATGAGCGGAATAAGGAGGCGGCGGACAGTGAGAACCGTTACGTGATGAGCTGTAAAAATACCGGGAAAATCTGCATTTTTACGAATACGGGTCAGATGCATCTGCTGAAGGCGCTTGACATTCCTTTTGGAAAGTTCAGAGACAAGGGATTGCCGATTGACAATATCAGCAATTTTGACAGCGCGAAGGAGCAGCTTATTTATATTACGGACATGGAAAATCTCTGCGCAAGCAAGGTAATATTCGGAACCAAGACAGGGATGTTAAAGATGGTAAACGGAGCCGAGTTTGACGTGGCAAAGCGCACCACTATGGCGACAAAGCTGACAGAGGGTGACGAGGTTCTTTTGGTTGCCCCGATAAACGGCGGTGAGACGCTCGTTATGCAGTCCTCTAAGGATATGTTTCTTCGGATTGCCGCAGATACGGTGCCGGAGAAAAAGAAGGGGGCCGTGGGTGTCCGCGGCATAAAGCTTTCGGACACTGATCTCCTTACGAGTATTTATCTTTTGCATGAGGGAGAGAGCATGAGCGTAACCGTGAAGGATAAGGAGGTTGCGCTGCATCGTCTGCACATCGGAAATCGTGATACAAAAGGAGTAAAGAAATAAATTGACCTACGAAGAAGCGAGAGCATTTTTGGAAGAAACGAAACAATACGGGAGCATACCGGGGCTTGAGAGTATCAGGGCGCTTATGGAAAAGCTTTCGAATGTGCAGGAAAAACTGAAAATCATTCATGTCGCCGGGACAAACGGCAAGGGCTCGGTCTGCGCCATGACTGCGGAAATTCTGCGGGAGGCGGGATATCGTGTGGGAACATACGCTTCTCCGGCTGTCTTTTCTTATGAAGAAATTTTTAAGATAGACGGCGATACGATTGCCGGGGAGGATTACGCGGCGTGCATGGAGCGCGTAAAAAGCGCATGTACGTCTCTGGTCTCTGAGGGGCGGTCGCATCCGACTTCTTTTGAAATTGAGACGGCGCTTGCATTTTTGTATTTTTACAGAAAAAAGTGCGATATCGTGGTGTTGGAGACGGGGATGGGAGGCGCGCTGGATGCGACGAATCTGATAGAACATCCGCTTGTCTGTGTGCTTACGGATATCAGCAGGGATCATATGGCATTTCTGGGAGAGTCGTTAGAAGAAATTGCAAAAGAAAAGGCCGGAATTATCAAAAAAGGCTGTCCCGTAATTTCTGCCTGTCAGAGACCGGAAGTAATGGAAGTAATCAGAAAAAAAGCAGAAACTATGGAAGCCAAACTCTTTGTTGCTGATTTAGAGGCTATGAAGGAGGTCCGTTACGACGCGGAGGGGATGGATTTTGTTTATCAGCCGTTGCACGGTAAAAGGCTGGCTCTTCATCTGTCTTTGACAGGAGAATATCAGAAGAGAAATGTGCTTTTGGCCCTTCTTGCGGCAGAGCAGCTGCAAAGATGCGGATATCGGATTGCAAACAGCGACATTGCGAACGGGCTGAAAAAGGCGCGCTGGGCCGGGCGGTTTGAGACAATCTGCAAAGAGCCCAGAATCATTCTTGACGGCGCGCACAATGAGGGCGCCGCAAGAGAGCTGCGGCGTACGATAGAAAATTGTTTTACAAATTGCCCGATAACCTATATAATAGGGGTGCTTGCGGATAAGGAATACGAAAAAATATTGGAACTGCTTTTGCCGTATGCCAGAAAGGTTTATACGGTTACGCCGGACAATCAACGAGCGCTTTGCAGTGAAATTCTTTGCGAGAAAGCCGGGAAGCTGCATCCGGACGTGACGAGTGAAAAGAGCGTTGCCGACGCATTGGAGCATGCCGTGGCGGGAGCGGGAAGCAGCGAGGTGATTCTGATATTTGGTTCCCTGTCCTATTTGAGGGAAGTAAAGGAAGCCTATATGGCGTGGAGGAAATCATGATAGACAAGGATAAAGTGAAGGCCGGTGTACAGCTTATTTTAGAGGGCATCGGGGAGGATATTAAGCGGGAGGGCCTTATCGAGACGCCGGACCGCATTGCGCGGATGTATGAAGAAATTTTCGGCGGTATGGATATGGAGGCGTCAGAACCGCTGGGGAAGCGTTTCCATGTCAGCAATAACGAGATGGTGTTGGAGAAGGACATCACGTTTTATTCTACCTGCGAGCATCATCTTCTGCCTTTTTATGGAAGGGCTCATGTCGCCTATGTTCCAAACGGAGAGGTGGTCGGACTCAGCAAGCTTGCGAGAACGGTGGAAATATTTGCCAGAAGGCCGCAGCTTCAGGAACAGATGACGGCCCAGATTGCCGATGCCCTGATGGAATACTTAAAGCCAAAGGGCGTGATGGTAATGCTTGAGGCGGAGCATATGTGTATGACGATGCGGGGAATTAAAAAGCCGGGGAGTACGACGGTTACATTTGTGGCGAGAGGAATTTTTTCCGAGGACGAAAAGCTTCAAAACAAATTTTTTATGATGGTGCGCTGATATGATGAAATATGTTTCGCTTTTGCTGGAAAATAAAGAATATATCAGGACGTTAAGAAAAATCAGTGCGTATGAGAGGGAACGAATATACTGTAAGCATGATTTTGCGCATTTGATGGATGTGGCGCGTCTTATGTGGCAGCGCGCTTTGGAGGACAACTTAAGGCTGGACAAGGAAATGGTTTATCTTGCGGCGCTTTTGCATGATGTCGGGCGCATAAAGGAATATGAAGAGGGAATCTCCCATGATGCGGCTGGAAGAGAGCTGGCAGGGGAGATTTTACTGCATATAGGGTATCCTACGGAAAAGACGCCGGATATTTTGGAGGCTATCGGGATGCACAGAGAGAAGGAAAACGTCTCTGCTTCGCCTCTTTGCGGGCTGCTTAAGGAGGCGGACAAAATGTCCCGCCCCTGCTTTTTTTGTGAGGCGGCGGACAGCTGTAAGTGGAGCGAGGGTAAGAAAAATAAAACAGAAAACTGGCGGTAACGGCACAGCTTGGCTGAACGGTTACAACCGGCGGTGACGAAAGGCAGAGGAATGGTAGTATGAGAATCGGAACAAAAGAGTTTGATGTGGAGAATAAAACATATGTGATGGGAATCTTAAACGTAACGCCGGATTCCTTTTCCGACGGCGGAAAATACAGTGAAATAGATGCCGCTTTAGGCCATGTGGAGCAGATGATAGCGGAGGGAGCGGATCTCATTGATGTGGGCGGAGAATCTACAAGGCCGGGGTATGTGATGATTGGGGAGGAGGAGGAAATTGAGAGAACCGCGCCCGTGATTGATGCGATTAAGAGACGGTTCGACATTCCGATATCAATTGATACCTATAAAAGCCGCGTTGCGCTTGCCGCTGTGAGGGCGGGGGCGGATCTTGTCAATGATATATGGGGGTTAAAGTATGATGAAAAGATGGCGCAGGTCATTAAAGAGACGGGCACGGCCTGTTGTCTGATGCATAACCGTGACAATACGGATTATGCGGATTTTATGACGGATATGATAAGGGATTTGGAGGGGACGCTTGCCATTGCGAAGACGGCGGGGATTTCTGACGATAAGATAATACTGGATCCGGGGGTCGGGTTTGGAAAAACGTATGGGAATAATCTGGAAGCGATTCGAAGACTTGGAGAGTTAAAAATGCTTGGTTATCCTCTGCTGCTTGGGACCTCGAAAAAGTCCGTCATCGGACTGACTTTGAATGTGGAGCAGGGGGAGCGCGTTACGGGAACCGCTGTGACAACGGTGTTTGCGGTGCAGCAGGGCGCCGCGTTTGTGCGCGTCCACAATGTGAAGGAGAATGTGCATGCGATCCGCATGACGGAAGCGATTTTAAGCGGAGGAGAGATTCATGGATAAAATCAGAATAGAGGATCTTGAGATTTTTGCGAACCATGGCGTGTTTCCGGAGGAGAACAGGCTGGGACAAAAGTTTTTGGTAAGTATGGAATTGTCCGTGAATACGAGAGCGGCAGGTATGGAGGATGATTTGGCGCGTTCCGTGGATTACGGGGAGGTCTGCCATTTTACATCGGAATTTTTAAGAAGCCACACATATCGTCTGATTGAGGCGGCTGCGGAGCATCTTGCCCGTGAGCTGCTTTTAAGGTATATGCCGGTGCATGAAGTGAAGATCTCGCTAAAAAAGCCATGGGCGCCGATCGGACTGCCGCTTCACGGTGTGTCGGTGGATATCAAACGCAGATGGCATAAGGTGTATCTGGCGCTTGGCTCTAATATGGGCGATAAGGAGGGGTATATCCGGCAGGGAATTGACGGACTGTCCGCGCTGCCGGAGTGCCGCGGTATAAAGGTGTCAAAGCTGATTAAGACAAAGCCGTACGGCGTCACCGATCAGGATGATTTTTTAAACGGTTGTCTGGAAATGGAAACTTTGTATACGCCGGAGGAGCTTTTGGACAAATTACATGAAGTGGAAGCGGCTGCGGAGCGAAAGCGTGAGAGACGCTGGGGACCGCGGACGCTCGATCTTGATATTTTATTTTACGATCGTGATATCGTTCAGACGCCGGAGCTTGTGATTCCGCATATTGACATGGCAAACCGCGGCTTTGTGTTGGAGCCGCTGGCGGAGATTGCGCCGTATTTTGTGCATCCGGTGTGCAATAAGACGATACGGCAGATGCTTTTGGAGCTTTTAGAGAGAACGGGAGGAGAGACGCTATGAAAACCGTTTTATTTGACCTGGACGGAACTTTGATTAATTCAAAGACAGGAGTTACAAGGTGTGCGCAGTATGCCCTTTCTGCGTTTGGCATTGAGGAGGAAACGGATAAACTGGATTTTTTCATCGGTCCCCCGCTGGAAGAAAGCTTTATAAAGCACTACGGTTTTACGGAGGAAAAAGCAAGGGAGGCTGTCAAAAAATTCAGGGAACGCTACCAGCCGGTTGGGATTTACGAATGCGAGTTGTATCCCGGCGTTGAGGAGACGTTAAAGAGGATTACGGATCACGGATATCGTATCGCCTTATCCTCCTCTAAGGCTGAGGTTTCCTGCGTACAGTTGATGGAGCATTTTCATTTGAAATCATATTTTGATGTGATCGCGGGGGCTACGCTGGACGGAAAGATAGGCAGTAAGATATCGGTTCTGCGTGAAACGATGCGCCGGCTTGGGCAGTGCGATACGAAATCCATGGTCTTAATCGGAGATACGCGTTTTGACGTGCTCGGCGCAAACGAGGCCGGAATCGACTGTGTCGGTGTAACATACGGGTTCGGCAGCAGAGAGGAGCTGCTTGAAAGCGGCGCGGTGGCAGTCTGCGGCAGCATGAAAGAAGTAGGTGATTATATTGTGGACAAATTCTAAATGGATGCGCATCTGGTCCGTGATTTATCCGGTCGGAATGTATTTCGTCGTTTCCAATATGGCGATGTTTGTTTTAACGCTGTTTCTTCCGGCAAAGAGCGAGACGTATATTCTGCGCCATATTATCGTAACGCTTGTGACGTTTCCGGTGGTTTATTCCTTTTATCATAAACCGCAGGAAAAGCAGAGAATTAAGATTTTGCCGTCTGTTACCGCGCTTATTGCCGGTGCGTCTCTTGGCGTGGCGCTTAACAATATAATTGCTTTAACGCCGCTGATTTCCGTATCAGAGACGTATCAGAATGTCAGCAGAGCTTTTTTTGGCAGTACGCTTCCTCTTGAACTGCTGGCGATTTGTGTTCTGACACCGGCTTTGGAGGAGCTTCTTTATCGCGGAATCGCTTATCAGCGTCTTAGGGAATGGCTTGGAGTATTGCCGTCAATTCTCTGGTCCGCATTTCTGTTTGGGCTGATGCACGCGAATCTTGTACAGTTTGTCTATGCCGGATTGATCGGCATACTGCTAGCGTGGCTGATGGAAAAATATGGATTGGCGGCAGCAGTATCGGCGCATATCGGGGCGAATCTGATTTCTGTGCTGCGCAGTGAAATTCTCTTTTTTCCGTCTGCCAGGGAAAGTATGGGAGCTTATCTTGGCCAGACGGGCGTGTCTCTTGCGGTGTGTATAATTTGTGTGTGGAGACTTTATAGAGGAGATCGGAAAGAGTAAGCGGCAGTGTGATTAATTTATGGAGGAGGTTTTTGAGATGGAACAAAAGGAATTAAACTGGGCGGTGCTTGGGGTGGGCGTGATTGCCAATGAGATGGCGCAGGCGCTTTTGAAGATGGGGAAGAGGCTTTATGCAGTGGGGAACCGGACGCATGAGAAAGCGGTTTCTTTTGCGGAAAAGTATGGGGTTAAAAAGGTCTATGACAGGGTTGAGGATATGTTTTTGGATGAGGACGTTGACATTATCTATATCACCAGCCCGCACAACACGCATTATCCGTTTATGAAGGCGGCGCTTGCGCATGGAAAACATATCCTGGTAGAAAAATCCATTACCTTAAACAGCCGTGAGCTGGATGAAATGGCTGCGTTGGCGCAAGAGAAGCATTTGATAATGGCTGAGGCGATGACGATATGGCATATGCCGCTTTACAAGAAACTGTGGGACATTGTAGAGAGCGGGGAGCTGGGCAGGGTGCAGATGATTACGGTGAATTTCGGCAGCTTTAAAGACTACAATATGAAGAACCGTTTCTTTAATATGGACCTCGCGGGCGGCGCGCTTTTGGACATCGGCGTATATGCGCTTTCAATTGTGCGAAGTTTCATGGAGGATGCGCCAGGAATGGTGTCTAGTCAATGGCTTCCCTCGCCGACCGGTTCGGATGAACAGGCAACGATCCTTTTAAAGAATACCGACTCGCAGATGGCCACGGTTGCGCTTTCAATGCACTCCAAGCAGCCGAAGCGGGCGATGATTAGCTGTGAGAAGGGTTACATCGAAATTATGGAATTTCCGCGTGCCTCAAAGGCCGTTCTTGTCGATGCAAAGACGGGTGAAAGAAAGGAATGTGAGGCAGGGGAGACGGAAAACGCGCTGTATTATGAAATGACGGATATGGAGGAGGCTGTTCGCACGGGGGATGCGTCCGCGATGAAGCTTTCGTTTTCGAGAGATGTCATGAACATCATGACCGGCCTGCGAAAAGAGTGGGGGCTGCAGTATCCGGGGGAAGAATGGTAAGGGATAGAAAAAATATAAGGTTGGAGGGTGGATTAACTACTTCAAAATCGGACATCATTCTACGTTAACCGTATCCGAAAATAGTGAACATCTATATTTAACGCTTTGTCGAATTGCGTCGGAATATGTCAATTCTTTTTGGTTGAAATAGCAGAAGGGGGTGGTAGAATAAAACTACAAGATTATTGTCGGCTTGTGGGGAAAGGGGATAAAAATGAAAAGATTTTTTGTGAGTAAAAATGACGAGACAAAGTTGTGGAGTAAGGCAGGTTTTTCAGGAGATAAAAATTTTGAAAAACATGGAGAAGATGATGAGGCATTAATCAAACAAGTAAAGGCCTTGTATGACTTAGCAGATACCATTAAAGAAAAAAGATATGATAAGAAATTTGTAGGGTTGAATACAGAGAGTAATTTGGATCGGATCGCGGAACTGGATAAGTTGTTGCTGGCTGCCAAAGAGTGTAGAAAACGTGAGAATTTGGATTTGTTGATTCTTGCGGACATTACCATAGGCAATATTTGTTTGAATCTTTCTACGTGTTATTTAAACGTATTTCAATATGAAAGAGCAAGGGAATGCGCGCAAACAGGGAGAGAATATTTGTGGGAGGCGTTGCAGGAGGTCAAAAATTTAGAAAATCCGGAACCCTGCCAGCATTTTTTGATTCATTTAAACATGGCAAAATATTATTGGGAATGGGCGGCGTTGACGAGAAGAAGCAATTATGATTTTGCAAAACATGAATTGCAGGTTGTGCTTGAGGGGGTTGGAAGCATTCAAAAAGAACAGAGTGAAATTGCAGACAGCGTGAAGCGTCAGGCGGCATTGTTGCATATGGATGCTATGTTTAATATGGGCAGAATTCTGCGTCTGGATTACCGTTTAGAAGACGCGAAGAATCAGTTGGAAAATATGCTTTCGGTTCTTCGGCAGTGTGAAGTCGCAGATCCCAAGGCGAAAGAGATTGGTTATAATGCGGAAAGAGCGCAGAGCGATGAGGATGGGAAGAATAGCCGGTGCTTTTTAGAATTTCTTACGGCGGATGATTGGAAAGAATATTATATATCTGCGTTGATTCAGCTTTCACTGGCGTTCATACAACAGAGAAATTATGGGGAAGCGGCAAAACTTTCTGAACAAATTCATAAATACGATAAATGCAATCGGGACGCTATAAATAACTGGGGAGTTTGTTTTCGAAAGCGGAAGAATGTAGAGGGGGCAATTCGGTGTTTTTTGGCAGTAGTAAAGTTAAAACGTGCTAATGGGGAAGTGATTTTGGAAGAAAATTCAATTGAAAAAATGCGGGAATTCCTTGCAGATGAGGTGGAAGGGATAAAATGCGAAAATGGGAAATTAGAGCAGGCCGAAAAAAGGGATGGAGGAAGTGATAATCGTTTTGCGTATATTAATCTTTTGAAATGTGTTTTGGAGCTTGCAGAGGCGGGCAGCTTGGACGTATCCGTTTTTGAAGATGCGCTGTTTATCATTGAAAATCACTTGAAACATGATTCTTCTGATTATGAGGTCTGGATGCTGAAATGCCGTTACCTGATGCAGAAGAATAAGATAGATGACGCGATTGATTCGTTAGAGCGTATGATTCAATCAGAAGAGCTTTCCTATATACGCCGCGGAACGATTGGATTGAAAGTACGATATCTGCTGGCGGAATGTTATATTGGAAAATTTCAATTCCATGATGCCGAAAAATTGTTGCGTTTTGTCCGAAGGGAGCTTAATAAGGATGGAACAAAGATTTTGGAGAATCTGTTTGATGCGCTTGTGGAAAATAATATTGGCTGGTGTCTGTTGCAACAGAGCCGATTTAAGGAGGCACGGGAATGTTATGACCAACTCGTAGAGAGACTTTATAAAACGTGTCTGAAAGGTGATTGTAAAGAAAAAGGCGTTATAGAAATGCTGAAAGAGATTTTTGGAGAGAGTATGTCGGAGTTTTTTGATAAGCAATTCGACATTCAAAATATTCCGGCTCATACGCCAGACCAAAAGAAACGTGTGGAAGAATGGAAAAGAAGCTGCCATATGAAAATTTCTTATTTGAACAATATGGGAGAATGCTATTTAAAGGTCGGGAAAGCAGACGAAAGAGAGATAGCCCAAGAAATTTTTGATTTGATTCTCAATATCGAACCGGAAAATGGCATTGCTTGTTTGTATCGCGGAGGTTGTGAAACCGAAAGTGAGAAAAGAACGGAATGGTTTGAGCGGGCATTTCGCTTGGCGCCGGAGAAGATTGAAGTGCGTTCCAGTTATTTTATTAACTTGGTCGAGATGTATAGAGGGCAAAAGGATAAAAAGGAAAAGTATGACAATGCTATTCGGGAATTTGTAGATTATAATCCGTATTCTTATTCATTGAATATGTGCCTTGCGCTACTGCGCTGGAAATGTACGGATGAGAATGGAAAAATTAAGGATTGTATATCGCAGGTGAATAGTGAGAATGAGGATTTTTTAAAGAAATTCAGCCGTATTACATTATATAATGAGCTGGGAACGAGAGCTTTTCACAGGTTGAAGAATAAATCGGGATTTTGTTATTTGAAATCCGCAGAACGTGGATTAGTGTTGGCGAATTTGCTTTATTTATATGAGCCGATTATCAAGATTCGAAGAAAATGTCATTTTCAGTACGATGATTGGAAAGCTTTGGTGGAGCAAACATCAACAGAGCCGGAGAAAAACAACGGGGAAACAAATCGTAAGTATAGGAGCGGCCTGGTGCATTATACGACATTGGATACATTAAAAGCTTTGCTTGATCAGGATGGAAGACCCTATTTGCGTATATCAAATAGCGGCTATATGAATGATTCTTCAGAAGGAGAGATTTTTTTTGAAGAAATGCGTTATGCCGTAAGGGAAATGAACAGTGAAGAGGGGGAAAAGGATAATGCCGTTATTGATATAGACAAGCTCATCAAGGAATATTTTCGTGAATTACAGGTGAATTCGGACGAGGTTCTGCCAAGAGGAGGAAATGTTTTTATAACCAGTTTATCGACACGGGCAGACAGTTTTCCTATGTGGGATATTTATGCCGAAAAGCACCAGGGATGCAATATTGAGTTTGATGAGGGATTTTATAATCTCAAAGGAAGCTCCTGGGGGATTTTAGAGAGTGACTCCGGTAAAGACAACGCACTTGAATACGGCATTTCTACATATACCGATGACGATTATCCATTATATGAAATCCAGTATATTTATCGGGACCATTATAGTGAATGTGGAAAATCACCGAATCCAACCAGAATATGCAAAAGAGATGAGTTTGGCGATAATTCGAAAGCCAAAATGGAATATGGGGAGCTAAGTGTTTTGCTGAAAAAAATTGCAGTGCGGTGGCACTCTTTGGATAAAATATTAAAAGAGTTGGAAGCGAATAATTCAGACAGCATTGTCGAAGGCGCAATGAGAGAAGCTCATTCTGAAATATGCGCGTTTGTGGCGGACCGCATTAATGAGGTACGATATCTTTTTAAGGATAGGGATTATAGCTTTGAGGGAGAAGTGAGGCTTGTGAAAGTTGCGGATGTAGATGAAATGAAGAGACATACTGATGACAGGAAAATTCCTCATGCTTATACGGAAATGGATAAGGAGATCACAGATATTACCGTTACCCTTGCCAGCAAGATTGGTGATGAGCAGATGAATGAGATTACAACATGGTTAAAGCATACGGATAGGGTGAAAAATGTGAGGATAGCGATGCGCAATCGATTGCGTCATCCTCTTGTTCAGTCGCAAGAAAACTCAAATTAGAATTATTATGGATTCTGATTAAGTAGAGAAAAGATTATCTGGGATCATAAAGAGAATTGCGTACACAATTATAAAAAGACGAAAATATAAGAAGGTTTTTCGAAAAAATCTAAAAGAGCAGATATGTTTTTTTAGGATAAATTGTTCGGAAAATCTTTTTTATTTCAAAAAATAAGTAAAATTGAAAAATAATAATGAATAATTTGTGTTAAAGTCTAATTATCAGACAATATACGCGAAAAAATATGTTTACAAAAGGGAGATATAAGAGTATCATAGTGGACAGAGATAAGAGCAACCATTCAGACATGTTGCGCCGGCTTGTCTGAGCTGTTACAAGTAAGAGGTAGAAAGAAAGGAAGAGACGATGGAGAGACAGTGGAATGAAAGCAGTGCGGTTCCGGTTGGGATGTATGACCCGCGGTTTGAGCATGACAACTGCGGTATTGGTGCGGTTGTGAATATTAAAGGGATCAAGACACATGATACAGTGGCAAATGCTCTGAAAATAGTGGAAAACTTAAAGCACAGAGCCGGAAAGGATGCAAAAGGCGAGACCGGCGACGGTGTGGGGATTCTTCTTCAGATCTCTCATAAGTTCTTTGAGAAGGCCGTAAAGCCGCTTGGGATAGAGCTTGGAGGAGAGAGAAATTACGGAATCGGAATGTTCTTCTTTCCGCAGGATGAGCTAAAGCGCAATCAGGCAAAGAAGATGTTTGAGGTTATCGTCAAAAAAGAAGGAATGGAGTTTCTCGGCTGGCGGGAGGTTCCGATTGATCCGACGAAGCTTGGACAAAAAGCGGTTGACTGTATGCCGTACATTATGCAGGGGTTTGTGGGACGTCCGGCCGATGTGGAGAAGGGACTTGCGTTTGACCGCAAGTTATATGTGGTAAGGCGTGTGTTTGAACAGTCCAATGACGACACGTATGTTGTATCTCTTTCGAGCAGAACAATTGTGTATAAAGGAATGTTTCTGGTAGAACAGCTTCGTCTGTTTTTTGCCGATTTGCAGGATAAGGATTATGAGTCGGCGATTGCAACGGTGCATTCCCGTTTCTCAACGAACACGAATCCGAGCTGGGAGCGGGCGCATCCGAACCGTTTTATCGTACACAACGGGGAAATCAATACGATCAAGGGAAATGCTGATAAAATGCTTGCGCGTGAGGAGACGATGGAATCCGAACATTTAAAGGGAGAGCTTCAAAAGGTACTGCCTGTGATCAACAGTGAGGGTTCGGATTCGGCAATGCTTGATAATACGCTGGAATTTCTCGTTATGAGCGGTATGGACCTTCCGCTTGCCGTAATGATTATGATACCGGAGCCTTGGGCAAACAACCATGTGATGTCGCAGAAGAAGAAAGACTTTTATCAGTACTACGCGACAATGATGGAGCCTTGGGACGGACCGGCGTCCATTCTCTTTTCGGACGGGGATATGATGGGCGCGGTTCTTGACCGCAACGGCCTTAGACCTTCACGCTATTACATTACGGACGACGATTATCTGATACTTTCCTCGGAGGTCGGTGTTTTGGATATTGACCCGACAAAGATTGTGGTAAAGGAGCGTTTAAGACCCGGGAAGATGCTGCTTGTCGATACGAAGCAGGGGCGCGTGATTGACGATGATGAGTTGAAAGAGCGCTATGCAGGCAAGCAGCCGTACGGTGAATGGTTAGACCGAAATTTGATTCAGCTTGAGAATTTGAAGATTCCGAACGAACGCGTGCCGGAATATACAAAGGAAGAGCGCCAGAAAATGCAGAAGGCTTTCGGGTATACTTACGAATCCATGCGGGAGGCAATACTTCCTATGGCAAAAAACGGAGGAGAGGGCACCTCTGCGATGGGAATTGATACGCCTCTTGCGGCGCTTGCCGGAGACCATCAGCCGTTGTTTAATTACTTTAAACAATTGTTTGCGCAGGTAACAAATCCGCCGATTGACTCGATTCGTGAGAAGATTGTGACATCGACTACGGTTTATATCGGAGAGGACGGCAATCTTTTGGAGGAAAAGGCGATTAACTGTCAGGTTTTGAAGGTGAATAATCCGATTCTGACTAATACGGACCTGATGAAAATCAAGGCTATGAAGGTGGATGGATTTAAGGTAGTGGTTCTGCCGATTATCTACTATAAAAATACGAGCCTGGAAAAAGCGCTTGACCATCTGTTTGTGGAGGCGGACAGGGCATACAGGGACGGCGCGAATATTCTGATTCTTTCCGACAGAGGAGTGGACGAAAACCATGTTCCGATTCCGTCGCTGCTCGCCGTATCGGGGCTTCAGCAGCATCTCGTCAAGACGAAAAAGCGTACGGCAGTCGCTATGATTTTAGAGTCCGGCGAGCCGAGAGAGGTGCACCATTTCGCGACGCTTCTCGGGTACGGAGCCTGTGCGATCAATCCGTATCTGGCGCAGGATACGGTAAAACAGCTGGTTGATGAGCATATGCTGGATAAGGATTACTATGCCGCGGTGGATGATTATAATCATGCGATCATTACAGGCATCGTAAAGATTGCCTCTAAGATGGGAATATCTACGATACAGTCCTACCAGGGCTCAAAAATATTTGAGGCTATCGGAATTGACGCCACAGTCATTGATAAATATTTTACAAATACGGTCAGCAGGATTGGCGGAATTACATTAAAAGATATCGCGGAAGATGTAAACGAGCTTCATTCCGCAGCGTATGATCCGCTGGGCCTTGAGACGGATTTAACGCTTGAGAGCAGGGGACGTCATAAGATGAGAAGCGGCGCGGATTCGCATCTTTACAATCCGGTTACCATCCATCTGCTTCAGGAATCGACAAAGCGCGGGGATTACGATCTGTTCAAGCAGTATACGAAGCTTGTCAATAAGGAGGAGAAGGACGGCTGTATCCGCGGACTGATGGATTTCAATTATCCGAAGAAGGGGATTGCGCTTGAGGAAGTGGAGAGCGTAGATTCGATTGTGACAAGGTTTAAGACGGGGGCAATGTCTTACGGATCGATCTCACAGGAGGCTCATGAGACGCTGGCAGTTGCGATGAACCGTCTGCACGGCAAGTCCAATTCCGGCGAAGGAGGAGAGGACCCGGAGCGTATCGCAAGCAAAAATACTCCGGTGAACCGCTGTTCTGCGATTAAGCAGGTGGCGAGCGGGCGTTTCGGCGTCACAAGCCGTTATCTTGTAAGCGCGCAGGAAATCCAGATCAAAATGGCGCAGGGCGCAAAGCCGGGCGAAGGCGGGCATCTGCCGGGCAAAAAGGTGTATCCGTGGATTGCAAAGACAAGACTTTCTACGCCGGGCGTGTCGTTGATTTCACCGCCGCCGCACCATGACATCTATTCGATTGAGGATTTGGAGCAGCTGATTTATGATTTGAAGAACTCCAACCGTGACGCCAGAATTACGGTAAAGCTTGTCTCGGAGGCGGGTGTCGGTACGGTCGCTGCCGGTGTCGCCAAAGCGGGCGCGCAGGTGGTATTGATTTCGGGATACGACGGCGGAACGGGAGCCGCTCCGAGCAGTTCCATCCATAACGCGGGACTTCCGTGGGAGCTTGGACTGGCGGAGACACATCAGACATTGATTATGAACGGGCTGCGCAACAAGGTACGCATCGAGACGGACGGAAAGCTGATGAGCGGACGCGACGTTGCAATTGCGGCATTGCTTGGAGCGGAGGAGTTTGGTTTCGCGACGGCGCCGCTTGTAACGCTTGGCTGTGTGATGATGCGCGTATGTAATCTGGATACGTGTCCGGCGGGTATTGCAACGCAGAATCCAAAGCTTCGCAAGCGTTTTGCGGGAAAACCTGAGTATGTAGAAAATTTCATGCGTTTTATCGCCGAGGAGCTGCGTGAGTATATGGCAAAGCTGGGCTGCAAGACATTGGATGAAATGGTCGGACGCAGCGATCTCTTAAAGATGAGAGGCGATCTTAAGGGCCGTGAAAAGGAGCTGGATTTGTCGAAGATTTTGGATAATCCGTTTGCGGGCCCGAAACAAAAGGTGACTTTTGATCCGAAGCATGTATATGATTTCGAGCTGGAGAAGACGAAAGACGAGACGGTTTTGCTGAGGCAGCTAAAGAGTGCGCTTGAAAATAAGCAGAAAAGAAGCATCAACGTTGAGGTCACAAATACCGACCGGTCATTTGGAACGATTTTCGGCTCTGAAATTACGAAGAAATACAGCACGGACCTGGAGGAGGATACCTTCATTGTAAAATGTACCGGCGCCGGCGGGCAGAGCTTCGGGGCATTTATTCCGAAAGGTTTGACGTTAGAGCTTACCGGGGACAGCAACGATTACTTTGGCAAGGGCTTATCCGGCGGCAAGCTGATCGTCTATCCGCCGACAGGCGTAAAATTTAAACAGGATGAGAATATTATTATCGGAAACGTGGCGCTTTACGGTGCGACAAGCGGAAAAGCGTTTATCAACGGCGTTGCGGGCGAGCGTTTCTGTGTGCGCAACTCCGGCGCATCGGCTGTCGTAGAGGGCGTCGGCGACCACGGCTGTGAATATATGACGGGCGGCCGCGTCGTTGTCCTTGGCAAGACCGGCAAAAACTTTGCGGCGGGCATGAGCGGAGGTATCGCTTATGTGCTGGATGAGGATAACGATCTTTATACGAGAATCAACAAGGAAATGGTGCTCTCCGAGGAGGTTTCCAATAAATATGATGTTTTGGAGCTGAAAAATATGATTAAAGAGCATGTAGCGCTCACAAATTCCCAAAAAGGAAAGGAAGTTTTGGAGCATTTCAGCGAGTATCTGCCGAGATTCAAAAAGATACTTCCATATGATTATAACCGTATGATGATGGCGATTGTCCAGATGGAGGAGAAGGGGCTTTCCTCCGAGCAGGCGCAAATTGAAGCATTTTACGCAAATACAAGAAGCTAGGGAGGGAACGCAAAATGGGAAAACCAACAGGATTTATGGAATATGACAGAGAAAATGCACCGGCGGTGGCACCAAAGGAGCGGATCAAAAACTATGACGAGTTTCATACCCCTCTTTCGGCTAAGAAACAGCAGACGCAGGCGGCGAGGTGTATGAACTGCGGCGTCCCGTTCTGTCAGGCAGGCATGGATATTATGGGAATGACAAGCGGCTGTCCGCTGCATAATCTGGTGCCGGAGTGGAATGATCTTATTTATACCGGCAACTGGGAGGAAGCATATAACCGTTTGAAAAAAACGAACAATTTTCCGGAATTTACATCCAGAGTATGCCCGGCGCTCTGCGAAGCGGCATGTACCTGCGGGCATTGGGAAGATCCGGTGACGTGTAAGGCGAATGAGCATGGCATTATCGAAAATGCGTACGAGAAGGGGTATGCGGATGCAAAACCGCCGAGAGTGCGCACAGGCAAGCGTGTGGCCGTTGTGGGCTCCGGCCCGGCCGGCCTTGCGGCGGCAGACCAGCTGAATAAGCGCGGGCATTCCGTAACCGTTTTTGAGAGGGACGACCGCGTGGGCGGGCTATTGATGTATGGAATTCCGAATATGAAGCTGGAAAAATGGGTGATTGACCGCAAAATAAATATTATGAAAAAAGAGGGGATTGAGTTTGTGACCGGCGCGAATGTGGGAAAGGACATAAAGCCTGCCAAGCTGCTGAGAGAGTATGACCGGGTGATACTGGCCTGCGGCGCGAAAAATCCCCGGGATATCAAGGCGCCCGGCAGAGACGCAAAGGGAATCTATTTTGCGGTGGATTTCCTTGCGGCTACGACGAAAAGCTATCTTGATTCCGCCTTAAAGGATAAAAAATATATATCGGCAAAGGGCAAGAAGGTTGTGATTATCGGAGGCGGAGATACCGGCAATGACTGTGTGGGTACGTGTATCCGCCACGGGGCGGCTTCCGTGATTCAGCTTGAGATGATGCCAAGGCCGAGTGAGAATCGCGCAGAAGATAATCCGTGGCCGCAGTGGCCGAAGGTTTTAAAGACCGATTACGGACAGGAGGAGGCAATTGCCGTATTCGGAAGCGATCCGAGAATTTACCAGACCACGGTAAAGGAGTTTTTGAAAGACAAAAACGGCAATCTCTGCGGTTTGAAGACCGTTAAGCTGGAGAGCACAAAGGATGAGGCGACAGGCCGCATGCAAATGACGGAGGTGCCCGGCAGTGAGGCGAAGCTGGATGCGGACATGGTATTGATTGCGGCGGGCTTTCTCGGGACTGAAAAATATGTTTCCGATGCGTTTGGAGTAAAAATGAACCAGAGGACAAACGTAGAGACTGCAAAGGACAGCTATAAGACGAATGTAGAGAACGTGTTTGCGGCAGGAGACATGCACAGAGGACAATCTCTTGTAGTGTGGGCAATCCGGGAAGGACGCGAGGCGGCGCGGGAAGTGGACGAAAGCTTGATGGGATATTCCTACCTGTAAGCGGGACGGCTTGACGAACGCCCGGGAATCCGATAAGATGAAAGACGGCAATGACAACCTTTAAGAAAGAAGCAGAGGAAAAATCATGAGGAAAGCTGTATTTTTTGACATTGACGGAACACTTATGGATGAGCGTTCGTTTATCCCGGAGAGCACAAAGGAGGCAATTGCCGCTCTTCGGGCGAACGGCCACTATGCATTTATCTGTACCGGCAGAACGAAAGGGTTTGTCCGGGACGCGGGGCTTTTGGCGATCGGTTTTGATGGTATGATTGCTGGATGCGGCACATATATTGAGTGTGACGGGAAAGAATTGTATTATCGGAGACTGGATAATCGGAAGGTTGAAAAAAGCCTTGACATTCTTAAAAAATATCAGATGCCCGTGATCCTGGAGGGGAAGGAATACCTCTATATGGATTACGAGGATTTTAAGGGGAATGAGTACGCTAAAAAAGTAAAGACAGAGATGAAGGAATATTTGCTGGCCATCACCGGAAATGAAAAAAACTGGGAGGTCAGCAAATTTTCGGCATCAGGCAGTGAGGAGACTTATTCCCTGGCGTTAAAAGAGCTGGAGGGGGAGTATGATTTTCTGGTGCACGGTCCCCATGCCATAGAATTTGTTCCGGTGGGCTATTCGAAAGCTTCCGGTATAAAAAAAGCGTGCGAGCTTCTGGGAATAGAGCGCGAACACACTTATGCGTTCGGGGACAGCGTGAATGATCTGGAAATGCTCTCGTATGTGGCTCACGGCGTCGCCATGGGAAACGCAACCGCGGAAGCGAAGGCTGCGGCGGATTATGTGACGAAGACACTTCATGAGGACGGGATTTATCTCGGTCTTTTGCACTATGGATTGATATAGAAGATGGAAAACTAAAAGAAAACGAAATTTTGTAAAAACTTTATTAAACAGAAAAAACATTTAAAAGTGAGAAAATAAGAGATAAAATGAGAAAACAAGAGGTATTGTGATTGTAATGCTTGAATAAGGTTGAAAAGTATGCTTGCACAATACCTTTTAAAAAATTATTATATGTCTATCGGTTAGCACTCGAATGAAGCGAGTGCTAATAACAAAAAGAATGGAAGTAAAAAGACAGCTTTAGAAGGAGGAATTATTCATGAAATTAGTACCATTATCAGACAGAGTTGTATTAAGACAGTTAGAAGCAGAAGAAAAGACAAAGTCCGGTATCATTCTTGCGGGCAGCGCGCAGGAGAAACCTCAGGAGGCGGAAGTAATTGCGGTTGGTCCTGGCGGAATGGTAGACGGAAAAGAAGTTACCATGCAGGTAAAAGAAGGACAGAAGGTTATTTATTCTAAATATGCGGGAACAGAAGTAAAATTAGACGGAGAAGAGTATATCATCGTAAAGCAGAATGATATTTTAGCCGTTGTAGAGTAAAGGAATCCGACAGGGTTATAGGGCCGCGAAAGAGGCGGGCATTTCATAAATGAAAAATAGTTGGGAAGAAAGAGGGAATTTATTATGGCAAAGGAATTAAAATACGGAACAGAGGCAAGAGCGGCTTTGGGAGCAGGCGTTGATAAGCTTGCGGATACGGTGAGAGTGACAATCGGGCCGAAGGGAAGAAACGTTGTTCTTGACAAATCCTATGGCGCGCCGTTAATCACAAACGACGGTGTGACAATCGCAAAAGAGGTTGAGCTTGAGGATCCGTTTGAGAACATGGGAGCACAGCTTGTAAAAGAAGTTGCAACAAAGACAAATGATGTGGCCGGTGACGGAACGACAACGGCGACTGTGCTTGCTCAGGCGATGGTGCATGAGGGAATGAAGAATTTGGAGGCCGGCGCCAATCCGATTATCTTAAGAAGAGGAATGAAGAAAGCGACTGACAAGGCAGTGGAATCCATCGTTGCAATGTCTTCCAAGGTAAAAGGAAAGGATCAGATTGCAAAGGTTGCATCTATTTCCGCAGGGGACGAGGAAGTCGGAAATATGGTTGCGGACGCAATGGAAAAGGTGTCGAATGACGGCGTTATCACAATTGAAGAGAGCCGGACAATGCAGACAGAGCTGGATCTTGTGGAAGGTATGCAGTTTGACCGCGGCTATGTTTCCGCGTATATGTGCACGGATATGGATAAGATGGAGGCTGTGTTAGACGATCCGTACATTTTGATTACAGATAAGAAAATCAGCAACATTCAGGAGGTTCTTCCGCTGTTAGAGCAGGTTGTGCAGAGCGGTGCAAGACTTTTGATCATTGCCGAGGATATTGAGGGCGAAGCTCTGACGACATTGATTGTAAACAAACTGCGCGGAACGTTTAATGTAGTTGCAGTAAAGGCTCCGGGATACGGCGACAGAAGAAAGGCAATGCTTGAGGATATCGCGATCCTTACCGGCGGACAGGTGATTTCCGAGGAGCTTGGACTGGAATTGAAGGATACGACCTTAGAACAGCTTGGACGTGCAAAATCCGTAAAAGTTCAGAAAGAAAATACGGTTATTGTCGACGGAGTGGGCGAGAAATCCGCAATTGAGTCCAGAATTGCACAGATTCGTTCCCAGATTGAGGAGACGACATCCGAATTTGACAAAGAGAAGCTTCAGGAGCGTCTTGCAAAGCTGGCAGGCGGCGTGGCAGTCATCCGTGTAGGCGCTGCTACGGAGACGGAGATGAAAGAGAAGAAGCTTCGCATGGAGGACGCTTTGAACGCGACAAGAGCAGCCGTAGAGGAAGGGATTATCGCTGGAGGCGGTTCCGCATATATCCACGCTTCCAAAGATGTTGCAAAGCTTGCAGAGACTTTAGAGGGCGATGAGAAGACAGGCGCAAAGGTTATCTTAAAAGCATTGGAGTCTCCGCTGTACTATATCGCTGCAAATGCTGGATTAGAGGGAGCAGTCATTATCAATAAGGTAAAAGAGAGCAAACCGGGAATCGGCTTTGACGCTTCGACAGAAGAGTATGTTGACATGGTTGAGGCGGGAATCCTTGATCCTGTGAAGGTGACAAGATACGCGCTCCAGAACGCGACATCCGTAGCGGCGACATTGCTCACAACAGAGTCCGTAGTGGCGAACATCAAAGAAGATGCACCTGCAATGCCGGCAGGCGGCGCGGGCGGCATGGGAATGATGTAATTGCCGTCACAAAAATAAAAATTAAATTGTTCATAGAAGAACCGAAACCGGGTGGAAAATATCCGGGTTCGGTTCTTTTTATATATCAGAGGATTCGGGTGCCAAAAGGTTGTGAAAAAAGTTTTTATTGGTAGTTTGCACAAATACATGCAAATGCTGCTCCAAACGTTCCGGGCAGAAGAATTTCTAAGCATTCTG
>CANOCV010000005.1 GCA_947564465.1 uncultured Roseburia sp.
TCAAAAAAGCTCTGTTACAGATCAAATAACTTCCTATATTTCTTATTGACTTTACTTCTTTGCCGGCCTGCCTGTCAAAAATACGATTATATTTTATAAGATATCTTTTCCCCGATATATTATAATCGTATTTTTCCTCTCCAATTGCCTTTACCTTCGGTATTGCTATCTTTTTCCCTGTATATACGGCAGTTGCCTTCTTTAATGTTAAATATGGCTTCAACTCCTCCACCGTTCCCATTGCATGAAACCGTATCTCTTCTGTCTCCCGCTCAAACTGCTCCTTTGCCGCAACTACTTTTACATAATACGTACCCGGCTCTAGCAATTCTTCCTCTCCTATCCAATGGCCAATCGTGTCGTATAACAATAATCCCGTATCATGCATTCCATACTCCGTATAAGAAAATCCCCAGCTTTTACCGCGGAGCGGCCATCCTATCATCATTTGTCCTTTGTCGTTTAAAAGCCTTACTTCTCCTTTCGCATCCGAATTTACATTAAAAATAAAATCCGCCATTTTTTTTACAGAAATCTTGTAATACCTTGTATTACTTTGTGCTGTAAACACATCATCATACAGCTTCATATTTTCCAATTCGATGGCCGTCTCCATTGTCGTATTTAATGGTCGATTCTCTGTTGTTTGAGTTTGCGGCTCCACCGCAGCTGCTCCCTGTGAAAACGATGTTGCTGTAATACACAGTGCGCACAACACTCCAAAAACTCTTTTCTTCATGTCGTTTACCTCCCTCACAATCTGCATTCCTATTGATAATCTCCCGGCTCAAGTTCACGGCTTCCCAATCCGTTATTTGCTCCCGTTTTCTTATAAAAAAATAAGTAACAGCTATCTTTTGAATTCGCATCGCATGAACTGCACGTATAACGATGAAATATTCTCCTTGTCCAACCCTGCGTGTTTTTCACATCATAAACATGGTCAACCCATGACGCATTTGGACATACCAAACTCCTCAAATTCAATACATCTGTCGTATTTGGACCGGATGTCCCTGACAATGTTTTATTTCCAGAATACATAATACGCCCATTCTTATAAAACTGTACCAATCGGGTCGCCGACTGCTCTGCAACTTCTTTTCTGGCTAATGCAGATGGTTTTCCCTTCTCCCCCAGCTCACTGTGAAGCGTATTATACTTACCCGGTTTAGCAAAATAATAAAGCTCCAAATAAGTAATTGGCACCTTCTGATTTAGTGCTGTAATCAAATCATCCACATCTATAAAATAATCCGAAAAGCTCCTAAGCACGCTCTCAGAATCATCTACAATCGCCACATGCGCCCATAAGTCCGCAGCCAAATGCAGTGCCAACCCAAGAATCAAATAACTGTATAAATTTCTTGTCATACTTTTTCCTGTTACAGATTCATAACGGCCGGATAAATGGATTAACGTATCAAAATTCATCTGCTGGAACATTTCATTATCGTTTCTTAATGCCAGGTTTGTAATCTGATAACCCTTTTGAAATTGTAAAGCTAATCCCATTAAATACGCCAAATAGCTAGGATACGCCCCTCTTCCATGATATGGCGTCCCATATCGGTTTAACTTTATTCCTGTCGTAAGATTCACTTTACTTTGGTCGCAATATCCTTTCAAATTGCTCAAATTCATTCGCTTTTTACTCTGCTCCGATAAAAGCAATTTATATTCCGTACCTTTTTTGTAGTGAAAATAAGTATCCGCCCATCCTGCTGTATAATTTACACATTCCTTCATAGACTCATTAGTATATCCATTTCCGGCCAATGCAGCCGCTGATATTTTCTTGTGTCTATCTGTTCCCCAATGTCCACTCCTGTCAATCTTATTCACCGGATCCTGCGTACAATAGATATAACGATTCAAGGTCACTGCATCCGTTCTGTCTCCCGTCACGGTGTCCTCCGTCAAAAAAGCTCCCTGCTCCGGCGCATAAAATCTTGCCTCCAGATATACAAGCCCTGTCACATTGTCATAGAACGCACCCGTATATCCATGCGCAAACTCTGTATTATTCTTCGTGTCTTCTATACTTCCGAATGCACTATACTCCTTTTTGCCGGTCACATTTCCTTCCCCATCTGCAAGTACCGCTACATCACCGCGGCTATTCTCCTCCAGATAGTAGGTCATGTTCTCTCCCTCCTCGGAGGCCTTCACATTCTCACCCAGGTCTGTATAATAATAAGTATTCGTCTCTCCAAGCTTTGCCACAAGCGTATCGTTGGCCCATACAAACTGCTCCTGCTCTCCGTCCACGCTCCTTGAAATCAGCTTGTCATTCGTATCATATTCATAGCATACCGTATGCTCTGCGGTATCTACCTGAACAAGCCGGTTCCTCACGTCATATGTATAGGCAACGCCGCCAAGCCTGATGAGATTTCCGTTTGCATCATATTCCGCCGCACCTTCTTCTGACGCTTCCAGATGATTGCCGGACTCATAAGCATTTTCCAGCTCTGTTACACCATCCTTGCTGATTTCAAGCAGATTGCTGGCATCATCATACATATACTCTATGGTTGTTTCCGTACCGTCTTTCTCGCATGTCTCGCTTTCAAGTCTTCCCATTCCGTCATAGCTGTACTCCGTCTTTATGTCAGACAGATTGTCTGTCTTCTTCTTCATCTGCCCGTCCACGGAATACTCATAGCTGATATCCAGCTGCTTTTCACCGGCCTTCACAGATGCGACAACCTCGGAAGGAAGACCGTTTTCATAGTAGCCGTACTCTGCCACAATGCCGTTTCCGTAAGCCTCCTTTTCGACATTTCCGTTTTCATCATAAGAGATATCCGCAATCTTATCTCCGTCCCCATTCTCTATTCCTGTAAGTTTTCCGTCTTCCCCATAACGATACACAGTTGTTCCCACCGGCACATTCTTTTTGTCGGTCACAGAAATCCCCGTAATGTTTTCGTCCTCATCATATTCATATGTAATGGTATTTCCGTTCGGGTCCTTCTCCTCTGTCAGCATACCATTCTCATCATAGGTATAGTAAGTACTCGCATCACCCTCTTTGATTTCCGTCAACATACCGTATGAACCGTCTTCCTCTGACTCCTGCACATACTCCCGAACTTCATTCGGCGTATCCGTATCATTATCCGCATAAAAAATTCTTTCTGATTCCCGGAATAAATTTTCCCGATATGTATATTCATACCGGCTGCCGTCCTTGCCCGTCTTCTCCGTTAAAAGCCCTTCCTCATTATATTTATATGTAATCGTATTGCCGTTAGAATCGCCTTCCTTTACAAGCTGTCCGTTCTCATACTCATACGACGCAACATTGTACTCCGTATCTGCTCCCGCAACCACATCGTCTAAGCCGAGGATCGTCAACGGATCCGTCAAACCGGTGTACTGGCGAACCATATTTCCGTCCTCGTCATAGTAATACTGCGCAATCGTCAGAATACTTCCGTCCGCATCATACTCAGTCATTTTGACCATCCTGCTTCCGTCATACTCGTAATCCGTTGTAACGAATGTCTCCGCTTCCCCGATTGCGTTTACATTTTTGGCATAAGAAATCAGATTCCCGTTTTCATTGTAGGTATACTTTTCTATTTGATAGGAGACGCTGCCATCCTCGTTTAGCGCCTGCGGCACGCGGCTCATTACCATTCGCCCATCCCCGTCGTATTCATAAGATATGGTATGCAGCCGATCTTCCTCAGTTCCCAGATACGGGGAAATCTGCTTTATAAGATTTCCTTCTGTATCATACATATTTACTTCTACCTGACCGTCCTTTGATACCCTCCTTGTCAGATTATCATCCTTGTCGTATTCCTCAATCACCGTTCCGTCCGCCGTCTCATCCGTTGTGACAAGCACGCTGTGAAACTCGTTTTCCGGAATCTCCTGCGTTATAATCTTCTCAATATAAGATTCTCCCTCAAGCGACCCGTTAGAATAATACGTCGTCGAGCTATGATTCTCATCATTATACTCGGATGTTACATACACATTGCCGATTCTAACCAGAAGATTCCTTCCCTTCTTATCCGTCTCAAGAACCTCATAGTCCATCTCATCATCATCCGCGCCCTGCTTAGAGTCTTGAAAAATACCGACGGGCTCCATAGCACATACCGGCTGTGCTACTGAAGTAACCGTCACTGCCACCGCGCACAATAAACTGTATAATCTTTTGTTTTTCAAAATAATCCCTCCTTTTCCGAACAAAAAAACCGACTGCCCACGCAATCGGTTTTCGATGTTCAATATTAAAATTTCCGGTACTAATATAAAGCTATCTATTTTTCATCTCTCACCCATTACACCTCTAATTATAGCATTATTTTCCAATACATCAAGCTCTTTTCACCTATATTCTTTAAGATTCTCTTTTTTATCTTTTAACTTATTCTTAACCTTCCTCAGGCAGCTTGATCTCAATATGGACGTCCTCCAGCTGTTTTTTCTCCACGGCTGCCGGCGCCTGCATCATCACATCCATCGCGTTCTTATTCATCGGGAACGGAATAATCTCACGAATGCTTTCTTCCCCGCAAATCAGCATGATCATACGATCTACTCCCGGCGCAATTCCCGCATGAGGCGGCGCGCCGTAGCAGAATGCATTGTACATTGCCGGGAACTTCGCCTTGACATCCTCCTCGCCAAGTCCGACAAGCTCAAACGCTTTTATCATAATCTCCGGATCATGATTCCGGACCGCGCCCGAAGAAAGCTCCACGCCGTTGCAGACAAGATCGTACTGGTAAGCCAAAATATCAAGCGGATCCTGCTCTAAAAGCACTTTCATGCCGCCCTGCGGCATAGAAAACGGATTATGGCAAAACTCCAGCTCGCCGGACTCTTCCCCGATCTCATACATCGGGAAATCCACAATCCAGCAGAACTCATAACAATCCGCGCGCATATGCTTCTCACTTGCCGCGCCTAGAAGCTTGCGCAGCACGCCCGCGGTCTTCTGCGCCGTGAGCTTTTTGCCCGCGGTAAGCCCGATAAAATCGCCCGGCTTTAATCCAAGCGCCGCAATCACCTGCTCTTTTCTCTCTGCCAAAAACTTGGAAATGCCGCCGACAAACCCGCCGTTTTCATCTACTCTGAACCAGAACGCCTTATTTGCCGTTTGTACCTCGACCTCGACGCAAATCTTGTCAATCACCTTGCGCGATGCCGAAAAACCGTCCACCACAATCGCTTCCACCGTCTGATTCTCAAACGGTCCAAATCCACAGTCAGCCATTACCTCTGTCGCATCGCATAACTGTAAATCAATCCGAAGATCCGGCTTATCTGTTCCGTACTTCTCCAACGCCTCTAAATACGGTATTCTCATAAACGGCGTCTTGGAGGCCGTCCGATACACACCGTACTTTTCAAACACAGGCGGAAGAACCTCCTCGATAATCGTAAACACATCCTCCTGGGAGGCGAACGCCATCTCCATATCCAGCTGATAAAATTCTCCCGGCGAACGGTCTGCCCTCGCATCCTCGTCACGGAAACAAGGCGCAATCTGGAAATAACGGTCAAAGCCGGAAGCCATTAAAATCTGCTTAAACTGCTGCGGCGCCTGCGGCAGGGCATAAAACTTGCCCGGATGATTTCTCGACGGAACCAGGTAATCTCTCGCCCCCTCCGGGGAGGAACAAGTCAAAATCGGCGTTGTGATCTCCAAAAAATCCAGCTCGTTCATTCTCTGTCTTAATTCGGCAACAATCTTGCTTCTCAATACAATCTTATCTTTCACCGACGGATTGCGCAGATCCAGATAACGGTATTTAAGTCTGGCATTCTCGTCCGCTTCTCTTGACTGATGAATCTCAAACGGCAGCGCATTATAAGAGCACTTGCCTAACACTTCGATCTTCTCCGGTACGACCTCAATATCTCCGGTCGCAAGCTCCGCATTTTTGCTGGAACGCTCTCTCACTACGCCCGTGACAGACAGTGTAGATTCATTATTCACGCCGCCAATCATCTGCATCATCTCTTCCGTCTCTATCACAATCTGGGTTGTCCCATAAAAATCTCTCAAAATCAGAAATCCCAGATTCTTACTGACCTTTCTGATATTTTCATACCATCCCACCAGGACGACGTTCTCTCCGATATTGGAGCTTCTCAATTCGTTACATGTATGAGTTCTTGACTGCATCACTTTTCTTCCTCTATTCTTCCTTTTTCTATTCTTACATTAGCGGTTAAAAAATTCCTCAAACTCTTCATAGCCTTCCGCCGAAAGCTTCTCTTTCTGGAACTTTTTATTTTTGTTCATCCGCGTCACAAGAACCTGTTTTCCCGCTTTCCGCTCCTCTCCCGCCTTCTGAATTACCTCGCACAATTTATCCGCCGGATAATTCTTCTCAATCAGATAAGCAATTTTTTTCGGCTGAGTCGGCACCTTAAAGCCGCTCTCCAAAAGAAGCAGGATAATTCTCTCAAACCCGATCGAAAAACCGCAGGCCGGAACGTCATTTCCCGTAAAGTTGCCGATCATCTTATCATATCGGCCTCCCCCGCCGCAGCTTCCTCCAAACTCCGGCATTGCAATCTCAAATATAGTTCCCGTGTAATACCCCATACCGCGCACCAGCGTCGGATCGAATACCATCTTAAACTCAGCCGCCTTCGTCGCTTCCACACTCGTCACAATCTCAAGAAGGCTGCTCTTGACTTCCTCCTCCAGACAGCCTGCCGCACTTAGCTTATCACAGAGCTTCTCAATCTTACTTTCCGTACTGCCGGTAAGCTCAAATAAATCCAGATATTTTTTCACGGACTCCTCCGAAAAACCTTCCTTTTGAAGCTCCTCGGCAACACCCTCCTGCCCGATTTTATCCATCTTATCAAGAATAATGCAGACCTTATCAAACGTCTCCTCCGAAAAACCGCTGTATTTTGCCATCGCTCTTAGAATCCGCCTCTCATTGATGCGGATTTCAAAGTTTTTAAATCCGATTTTGCCAAGGGTCGTCGTCGTCGCAAGAATCAGCTCTATCTCCGCGAGATTGGAGGGTTCGCCCAAAATATCTATATCACACTGCATAAACTGACGGTATCTTCCGCGCTGCGGACGGTCCGCGCGCCACACATTTCCGATCTGAAGCGCCTTAAACGGCGACGGCAGATTGTTGGAATTGTTAGAATAGAAACGCGCAAGCGGCACGGTCAAATCATAGCGCAGACCATTATCCACAAGATCCGCCTCGCATTCCGCCGTCTCCAGCTTTAATTTTTCTCCTCTTTTTAGAATTTTAAAAATTAATTTCTCATTTTCCCCGCCCTGCTTACTGCTCAAATTCGAAATATTTTCCATACAAGGCGTTTCAATTGGGGTAAAGCCAAAGCTGCGGTACGTTTCCTTTATCACGTTCTGCACGTAATCGCGCACCTGCATTTCCTCCGGCAGAATATCCTTCATGCCTGTGACGGGCTTTTTTACGAATGCCATGAAATTTCCTCCGTTTTTCATAAGTTTTCTATCTCTCTTTGTGTAACAGTTCCGATAAGCCGCTCTGTTACCTCTTTATTCTATCCTGATCGCTGCGGATACCCTAAAGGTTATTATATTTTTGTGTGACACAAAAGTCAATAATATCATCTCATTCTTTGCCTTTTCCATGCGATTTTTATTTCTTTGGAATATAGACGTAACTATCTTAATTTGGTTCCACTGACAAATCTGATTGCTTTTGTGTTTCCGGAGATACGCTTCCTGTCCGGTGTTTTGGACAGCCTTCATCTGCTCCCCTGCAGACGCACATAGTATCTTTTTAAATTATATCTGACTGTGACAGAAGTATGGAACCGGTACACGATCGTTTGTGTCCCGGTTCCACGTTCTTTTTTTGCTATTTAATTGTCACAAATAACGCCAAAACTGCTTTGCCTGCCTTTTCTTTTATTTGACTGTGATCTTCACCTGCTTGCACAACCCATTATGTGCATAGATGTATATCGTGCATTTTCCTTTTGCTTTTGCCTTCACTTTTCCGGTCTTCGTCACTGTTGCGACCTTGTTATTGCTTGATTCATACGCTAGTTTTCTGCACTTTGGCGTCGACTTTTTCTGTTTTTCTACGGATGCCTTCAGCTTCAGTATCTTTCCTTTTTTCAGCGTCTTCTTCACCTTGCCAAGTTTTATTCTCTTTGCATTTACCTTCTTGCCGCCTTTTGTAACAATATGGACTACTTTAGATGCAGAAATCGTTATCTTTTCTTTGTCTACCACCTTGTACGCACGCACTAAGAAACGATAGCTGCCGCCTTTTTTCAGCTTCTTTATCGTACTGCTTTTCGCGCTTCCCTTATTCACTTCTTTTACCAGTTGATATGCGTTCTTCTTTCCGCACTCTGCCCTGTAAATGAGATATCCGTCTGCATCTTTAATCTTTTTCCACGTCAGCTTCACCTGATTTGAAGTTACTTTTGCAGCCTTTGCCTGAAGCTCCCCAAATTTGGAGCCTTTCAATTCACTCTCGGAATCTTCTTTTAATATGTCATTCTCCGTTAAAAGAAGCGTATCCATATCAATGCTCATACTGTCAGCCAATAGCCTGATTTTATTTGCCGTTTCTTGACTTACGCCAAGTTTGCCTGATATACTTTTTACCTGTTCCATCTCTATCGGCGTAAGATTTTCCGTATTACCCGGTTCTTTTTCTCCCGGATTCGGATCCTTTGTGTTATCCGGTATCAATGTCTTTTCATAAGCTTCTCTGGCAGCCTTTAAGGTATTTATCACCTCCCCAGGCACAAGCGTTCTCTGCGTATCGGTAAGCGCCGCATATGCTTCCTCCGCATCCTCTATCAATGTTTTCTTTTGTTCTGCGTTTTCTGCCGTCACGGTTCCAATCTCATTGATTTTTGCAACTGCCTCTGCGGCTTCCAAGGTATCCACTGCACCGTCCAGCTTTTCTTTCGCCTCTGTCTCCACAAACTCTTTCTGCGAATCTGTCAGATTATTGTAATTTTCTTTTATGGATGCAATCTCATCCTTCTTCGCAATGGCATTTTCTATTGTCACATCATCCCAGCTCTGCTCATAAATGGCGTCTTCCATCTCCTGTCCTGTGACACGGTCACCCTTTAAACTGATATCATATGCGTAATAGGAAAGACTGTTCTCTGCGTCTTTTCCTGCAATTCTCTCATTCTCTACATAGCGGGCGGTAATCGTATATCTTCCGTTCTTGCTAAACCGGCATTCCGTTTCTGCACTGCCCGTCTCAGACACTGTCGCCGTATACTCCCTTACATTGGAAGCATCATTCTGGTCGGTTATAACAAATGCAATATTGCCGGCAGGATTCGCTCCTTCTTCCGCCTGTACCTGTGCTGTCAATTTCAGAACGTCTCCATTATAGACTGCCAAACCGAATTCACTGGAACGGTCCGCTGCCCCCTCTTTTTTATCTGCGCTGACGGCAACCTGAACGTTTGCTTTGCGCACATGCAGCGTTACCGGCTCGGAATACAGGCGGTAAAGCTGACGGTCAACCGCGACATATGCGCCGCAGCGGTACTGATATCCGTCTGACTCTAAAAGGGCTTTCCATGTATAACTGTTCTGATCTGTTCCGTCCGAAAGTTTCCGCCATCCGCTTCCGTCATTTACCTGCCAGATATACTGGTCTATCTCGCTCTGCGGATAATTCTGCGTCACAAGACTCGCCGTCAATGTCTGTTCATTTCCTGCCAGATACGTCTCCTCGCCGTTAATTCCATCCAGCTTTATGGCAACATCAAACTCAGGAATCGGTGTCGTAGTTGTAATCTCATCGGTAAATACGCTGCAAACAGACTCATCTGCATTGCAGGCCGTCACAACATAAGCATACGTCTGCTCCTGCTGCAGATCCTGATGCGTAAAACGATACGTTCCCTCCTCATTTCCGGATACGGTTCCTACCTTATTATATTCTTTGCTGCTTCCGCTGCCGGATACCTGATAGACATTATAATGGTCTGCTGCCCGGCTTCCTCCATTCCATGTGAGTGTAATGCTGCTGCTCTTTACATCTTCCAGTTCCAGATTGACCGGAGCAGACGGCGGAATCTGGTTACGGTTCGCATATCTCGTATAATACCCTACTACCGGCACTTTCGAGCCATTTATCGCAGCCTCGTATGAGACAAGCTTCCATGCATAGTCGTAGTTGCTGTACTGCTCCTGCGTCATATAATCCGGGCGCGCCGGAAGGTTCGGAACCTGACCTCCAAATTCGCAGCCCTTTGTTGTGGAGCTGCTCCAGGTCGCCGCATGATCCGTAGAAAATGCGACTCCACCCTTTACCTCACTGACTGTTGCCGTTACTTCCAGAGATAAGGAGCCTCCAATGCTGTTTGACTTCGCATTCTCCTCCGTAAATGCAATCGTCTGGCTTGGAGCGGATGAGGACGCGGAAATTGCCGTACTGCTGATAAATCCATCACCAAGCGCCTCATCTTCTCCTGCGTTTGTCTTTCCTGTCTCAACAGATTTTTCGTTTACCGTAGTTCTTGCTTTAAGTTCACTCAAGTTGCTTACATAAGTCTCCGGACGGCCCGCAACATAGTCTTTTGGCAGCGCTGTTCCATATAAAGACTGTAAATCCTTGCAGCCTGCGGCAATCTCGTTATACGTGTCTGCCGTTACACTGGTAATAATCGGTGTCTGCGGAACGCAGAAGAAATAATCTTCCCATCCGCCTTCGATTTCCTGTCCCCAAACCAGACCTTTGCTTCCCTCAAAGCCCTCCATTTGGGACTCCGTCTGCCGCAGCCATTCAATATAACTCTGCAGGGTGCGAAGCTGATAGTCATAATTATCATTTGTCACATTGGTTGTATAATCGTTATTGTATCCGTCCTTAGGATTCGAATATGTTCCGTCGACCACAGCCACCTTGATATCCTGATATCTTTCAATATTTTCCTTAAGCTCCTCGAAAAATGCTTTCTTTGCGTCATACTCTTCTCTTGTCGGCAGCGTGTAGGTAGGAACATAAATTTGTCCGTTATACCGGACATACGGCACCGTATAGAGAACCGCCACATCTTCCGTACCGCTCGTATTATAGCTGGTCGTAAATTCTTTCTCTGCCGTATTTTCAAATTCCCATCCCGCAGTCACGGCAATCTGTGTCGTCAACTCCATGCTGAAAAGATTTGTCAGTCCTAAGAAGGATGTCTCATGCTCAAATCCGGCTACCACACCTGCACTTAGCTGATGTGTATGTCCCGTTCCGCTGGATTCGCCGCTGCTCTTTCCATAGGATGTCTCTGCATCGGAAACATAATCGTCCCCAAGCTCCTCGTATACCGGAGCCGCCTGCAGAACCGACAGGAGCTGCACGTTGGAGTAATATACATCCGTATTGCCGGCTTCATATTTGATAAAGGAGCTGTCATCGTCAATGTCGCACATGGCAACCGTGTAATGCATGGCGGAACTGCTGTATGACCCCGCCATACACGCGCCGTTATAGCTCTTGGTACCGTTTGCATTGACAACGCCCCATACGCTGATCGTGTCGCCCCAATAAGTCTCTTTCCCGCTCCGCTTCTTGCCGATGAAATAATACAGCGTCTCCCGTCCAAACGGGTCGTTCGTGACATTTCCGGCAGCCTGTGAAAAAATCCAGACATTGCTTTTGTCCTTTCCTATATTGGATGGCGTCACATAAGAATCGCATTTTAATTTATTATCATCCGCACTGTATGTGAAAAGCTGACCTTCTAAAGCGATGGTATCCGGCTGTTCGCTTCCATATGCCGCAAACCCGTCAAGCTCCACCGGTTCGTTTGCCCGATCACTTTCATTATAATAGTGCAGCGGATTGTAACCGTCCTCCTGAATTGTCCAATTATAGGACAGAGACGCCGCCTTACTGTTATCCGAAAGCAGGTTCTGCACATTTACATAACCTACAAGTATCTTGGCATCGTCGCTGCCGTCCACCCACACCAGGCGGTTTCTTGTAACCGTTGTATTTTCCGTTACGGTATTATCATACTGAACCCCCGTGTAATTGCCTCCGATTACAATTTCATTGCTGTTTGCCCCTGTCACGTTAGCAATGATTGCTCTGGCATTGCGCAATACACCGACGCCCTTGTTCCAGTCATTGTTATTGCTCGTATCCCGGCCGATCAGCACACGTTTCTTAACCACCTGCTCCAGCGAATCCGTCTTCTGACGCCTTCCCTTATAAACATCCAACACAGATCCAAAACAAGTATTCGGATCTATCACCTGTTTCCACGTCAGTGTTTCATTAAGACCTGCACCGCGCCAAGATGAAGCAAAGCTTGCCACCGTAAGCAGATCGTCAATGCCGTCCTTATCCATATCCCCTGACGAAAGTTCCATATAAGGCAAAGAGTAATACTGTTTCTTGCCGCCTACGTGGCTGTAAAGCCACCCCTGGCAATCCTCCCAAGCACTGCCGACCCTGGCAACATCAATGACCTGCTGCGGCGCAGCCAGCTCCTTTGGCGTGGCGCCAAGTTTATAAATCTTAATCTGCAGTGTGTTTGCAATGGAACCGCTCGCCGTCTCCTCCTTATTGTTCGGCGTATATACGGCAAGCTCTTCGAATCCGTCCCCGTCAAAATCCCCTGCGCACATGCTCAAAAGTCCTTCCAATGCCCATGGCGGAACGTCATCACTCGTAGCAACATAACCTCCCGTCGGCTGCGCCGCAAACAGAGTCGTCTGCGTCCTGATATCCGACAGTGTCATCAAGATATCCTGCCCCCTTTTCGTACCGTTTAAATACAACTGCACAAGAAGCTCTTTCTTCCCATCACCGTCCGCGTCAACCGTTTCCGTAATGGTATACGGATTCATGGAATCTCCCGCGCAGTATGAACCTATCGCGGTATCCACGAGATTAATCTTATCCCGTATTCCACCTTTTTGATCATCTTCATGAATCCAGGTCTTTCCGGTGCTTCCGGCTGTCGTTATCACCACTTCGCTCATCGTGCCCATACTTCTGGTACCCGTAAGCAATTCGTCCTGCTTGTATGCGGAATCTTCCGGAATATCAAAATTCAATGATTTTAAAACGGACTTATCCGAACTGCTGGCATCCCCGGTCGGTTCTGTATCCGGCTCTGTGTCCGGCTCTGTATCCGGTTCTGTGTCCGGTTCCGTCGTCGGTTCTTCTGTGTCCGGCTCCGGTGTCGGCTCCGGCGCCCCATAAGACGCATCAATATGCATCACCGGCACGCAGCCGTCAAACGTGCGTTCATACCGGCTGCCGTCAAATAAATACTCACTGTTATATTTTTCCCAGCTATCATTGATTGACCCGCCAAAATCGACCATTTTCACATACTGACTTTGACCCGGCGTGCGCAGATACCAGAAGCATCTGTAATCTCCGCCGCTATAAACAGATGCTCCCCTTGCTTCTGCATAAGCGCTTGCCTGTATCATCCGGCTGTTGGAATATGTATCGGTATCTTCAAATCCATATGCCGGATTTTTCACTTCCTCATCGGAAAGCAGATAGATACGGTCTCCTGCCGGATTCCCGGCGTTTACCTTGATTGCATCTTTTTCGCCGCTGTTAAATGCAGTCTGATAGAACCCTGTGTCATCGGTATTCATCCACTGGCGCAGCGTACATTGATCCCATAAAACCGTATCGAGCCACTTGTTATCAGGATTGTCACAATAATTCACGGCATCCAATACCGTATCCGCCATGACAAACAGCGTGCCTTCGTCCGTCTCATTCTCCAAAACTTTCCACTTGATCGGCTCCCATTTGAAATAGCGGTAAGTTCCCTCGCTCTCTGTCTTTGCTTTCTCACATTCTTCAAGTTCCAAAGCATTCCACCTGACAGTTACGTCCCATTGCCCGTCCGGGTGATGTTCCCGCACATATTGCTCATACTCCTCCTTTGTCACCTTTACGGCTTTCTTAAATCTGCGGTATTTTTCGCCGCCCACCCAGGCGTCTCCATTACCGTCATAATCGGCATTGATAATCTCATCCGTCAATGCATACCCTGTCACCTCGGTCTGCGGATAACTTCCAAAAGAGATGATATCTCCCGCAGAAACATCCGCCCCCCACGCCTGCGGCGCTGGAGTGTCCGCTGTCTGTGCAAAAACAGTTATGTCCTGTACGGTACACAACATAACAAACGCCAGAAACAGCGAAAATATTCTGTTTGCCATTCGCCTCGCTTTTTTCATTCACTTTCCTTCTTCCTTCTTTTTATTTTGATAAAAAATAGTAATTTGAAATTATATTTTAACACCTTTTTCATCCAATAACGGGGCTTTGCGTGAACGGTCGATATATGGTGTGAATAGCAAATGACAAATAGCGGATAAAATATTAAAATATTTGCAAGAATAGTAATAACAAGGAGATCTTGCCGATGTTCCTGCAAATATTATCTTTGACACATAATTTAACTACAATGCTGTTTGGTATCTTTATCTCCGCCTTTTTTCTCGGCGTAAAGAAAACCTCCAAAAATATACTTACGCTGTTTCTCCTGTTCTGTTGCGACGGGATTTTCTATATTGCCGCCATCATGTTGTTAGGCGAGACTGTCAGCAACCGTCTCTATGCCCTTATCGTACATCTTCCGCTGATTCTGCTTTTGGTCCTGCGGTACAAATATTCCGTTGTTTCATCCTGTATCTCCGTGTTTTCCGCTTACCTGTGCTGCCAGATAAGCAACTGGGTCGGCCTGTTTGTATATACAATCACCAACACCCAATGGTGTTATTATCTTTCCCGCATTCTAATCACATGCCTTACTTTCTGGCTGTTGTCACAATTCGTATGCCGCACGACGGAGGCGATATTTACCAAGAGTACGCGTGAGCTTTATATTATAGGCTTTCTTCCCACGATATACTATGTTTCCGATTACGCCTTTACCAAGCTCTCCGACCTGCTGTACTCCGGGAACAAAACCGTGGTAGAATTTATGGGTTTTGCCTTTTGTATTTCTTATCTCACTTTTTTATTCGTTTATTTTCGCGAATATGAGAATAAACAGGAAATCAGACAGTACAGTGAACTGATGGAAATACAACTTCTATCCATACAAAAAGAAATTGAACAGGTAAAATGCAACAAACACAGACTCGCCATATTAAGACATGATATGCGCCATCATTTAGATATCATCCTGACACAGCTTCAAAACAATCATATAGAGCAGGCTGCCGACTATATCCGGGAAATCAGCGACGCCTATGATAATACCGTAATTACAACCTACTGCAAAAATGAAATGATCAATTCCGTAATCTCTATTTATCAAACGCGTTCCGCCAACAAGAAGATTACGCTCAACTGTGACATTTCTGTGGACAAGGCTCTCCCCTGTCCGGATATTGCAATTTGCACGATTTTATCCAACGCTCTGGAAAATTCCACACATGCGTTAGAGAACATGGATATTGCAAGAAAATGGATTAACCTTATGATTTCCAAAAAACAGAATCATCTTCTGCTCCAAATTGAAAATCCAATCCAAAACGCTCCGAAATTTGTCGACGGCATTCCAACCTCCGGCAAAAAAGGACATGGAATCGGCGTAAAAAGTATCGTATACTATGTGGAACAGTTAAACGGACAATATCATTTTTCCGTTTCCAACCACTCCTTTATTTTAAAAATTATCATTTAGAGGTGTCACCGTGAAAATAGCTGTTTGTGATGATGAAAGACAATTTATCGATGAGATTTGCCCTTTATTGGAACAGTGGGCACAGAGCCGCAATATCAGGCTTACGCTCTACCGTTTCACGGACGGAGACGACTTAATCGCCACTCATAAAAACAAAAATATGGATTTAATCATTTTAGATGTGATTATGCCGCTGTTGAACGGCATAGATACGGCAAAAGAAATCCGGCATAACGATTCGGCTGTCCCCATTATTTTTCTCACCTCCTCCAGGGAATTCGCTGTTGATTCTTATGAGGTAAGGGCTTTCTACTATCTTATAAAACCCGTCGTCCGCGAAAAACTTTTCCTTGTCATGGATGACTTTCTGAAAATATTTAACCTCGAAAAACATACGTTTACCGCGCATACCGCTACCGGCTATTATAAAATTGCAATTGACGATGTCGATTATCTCGAAGCACAGAATAAGCAGGTTCTCGTGCATATGGCGGACGGAAAAACCATAGAAATCCGAGAGCAGTTTTCCACATGTGAAAGCGTGTTTTTACCGGACAATGGTTTCTTTCGATGCCATCGCAGCTATATTGTGAATTTGAACCATGTGGAACAATTTACAAAAACAGAGCTTTGCACGAACCAAAATGCCACGATTCCAATATCCCGAAACAACTATATGGCATTTAAGAATGCCTACTTTCGTCATATGTTCGGATAATTCCCAGGCGGTACAGACAGGGAAAGCGGCGATTGACACGGCCTCGGTTTCCTATTAAAATTAAACTATAATTATCTATGGGAAACGGAGTATGTACATATGAAAAAATCACCAAAACGAATCGCCGTATTGGCCGCGCTGTTTCTTCTGGCAAACAGCCTGAACGCACTTACCGCAAAAGCGGAAGAATTGCAGGAAGCGCCGGCATTTCACGCTTGTATAGAATATTCTTTCCAGGGGTATGTCGCAAAAGGCTCCTTTGCAAAAATCCCTCCCGATATCAGCCTGATTCAGCCATTATATTCTCTGAACGCCGAAACATACCAGGCCTGCGGCGAACCCTGGGACTTACGCTGGCTGGGCATGGACGACGCCGGCGCGCAGGCAAAACTGCAAAATCAAATCTGCCTTTATCCCAGCCAGGAACCGTTGAAAAGTTACCTTGACATGAAATTAGACCGTTTTTACCTAAAACTGCGTCTCGTCTTAAAGAACGGAACAACTTACGAAACGCAGGCGGCTCTCATTGACCGCGGAAGTCCGCAGCCTATTCCAAAAGAGCTTCACCCCGACGCTAAATTTGCTCCCTCCCTGGCCGCATATGAAACGAGACCGTTTTGCGGCTACGGTAAATACCAGCTCACCGTGAGCGCGGAAGCCTCTCCATGGGAGATCACTTCCTGCCTTCCGGATACGCTTCCTGTCGAAATCCAGCTCTCAAAAGGCCTCCAGCTTATCACAAGCGGAATCGTAGACTGCCCCGTCACATGGAAGCCCTTATCACTCCTAAGACTTACTGCCGGCGAAAGCATTACGATTCATGAAGCTGCCGAAGAAATCGTGATTCCCGAAGGCACTCTTTTGAACACACCGACAGGTATTTTCCGGCTGGACGAACCTCTGAAACTATATGACCAATACGGAATGACAGATGAAGTCCGTCTGGTCTTAAACGCCGTTTCAAAAAACGAAGAGCCCACGGGAGTCCTGAAAGAAGAACACGGCGGGCTGGAAATGGCTTTCCATCTAAAGCCTACCGGGGCCACGGCCATTCAGGCTTATGTTTGGTCAGAAAACAGCCCGACATGGACCAGTCTGCCCGGCCTTTCGCTTCTTGATGCGGTAAATGCCCAACCGTCTACCGCAAGCAGCGGCTATGCCCTTGTAATAGGCCCTGATCAGGAGCCGTATCGGTCTTATCTGGCGGAAACAGCCGCCGGAAACAGCCCTACGCCCTTCTTGATCGGCCTGACCATCGAGGGCGGCATTTACGACGGGCGGCAGCTTATCCTCGCATGGCCGGATACATACGAGCCTCCTGTGGCTCTGCCGAAACTTGACGGTTCCGGTGGAAACGAAGCCAATGCCGGCTCCGACAATAAAAATGACAGCACACCGGAAGGACAACGGCCGAATTTGCCACAAATTTCACAGGACAATCATGACGCAAAAGAATCTTCGGAAAGTTCGCCACAGGAAAATCGGCAGGAGCAAAACAATATGTCCCGCAATCCCGTCTCTTACATACAACGCCCCGCTGCGACACAGCCGCCCGCAAACACTCCCGCCGAACAAAAAACTCCGGCCAAGACAGCGGCGGCCGACACAAAAAACAATAGCCATACAGAGACGGCGGCTGATACAGAAAACGATCCCCTGACTGAAACGGCGGCTGACACCAAAAACGATTCCCTGACTGAAACGGCAGTGGGGGAGCCGCAGCCTGCCGAGCCCACGGCATCCGCCCCGGCTTCTTCCGGTCAGAATGAAAATACGGATACAAGGGAAACGTCCGGCTTGCCGGAAATGCCGGACCGCGAAACGGCGGACGAAAGCCGCAGGACATTTCCGCCATTGGCCGCGGCGGCAGCGGCCGGCATCTGCATCGGAATCGCAGCGGCTGCCCGCAAAATAACGGCAGGCAGAAAATCCGGCCGGACATTAAGCATCCTGCAAAAACTCCATCACAAATGCCGTACCCTCGCCCGGCGCTGACCGAACCCCAATCGTGCCGCCCAGTTCGGACACAATGCTTTGTACAATGTACAATCCCAGTCCCGTGCCGTTTGCTTTGTTATTTGTTCCCACATAAAACCGCCGGAAAATAAAGGGCAGCTCCTCTTCCCGGATACCGCAGCCACTATCCTCTACCGTCACGCGGATTTTCCCGTCCCCGACCTGAGCGGATACGGTGATTCTCCCGTTCGGGGGCGTCGCCTTTAGCGCATTGTAAATCAGGTTTTCAAAAAGCATGTCAAGTTTTTTGGGCTGAACCGTCAAAAACGCGTCCTGCTCCGGCGGCTTTACGAAAAAGTACACGGAACGGACCTCGGCTTCTCCATGATACAAAGCATAAACCTCTGCAAGTGTTTCTTTCAGTGATACCCGCACCCTCTCCTCTTCTATTTTATCCAGCGCATTGATAGCGGAAAGTCCCTCAAGGCACCTGGCCATTTCCCTCTGCTTGGCTTCCGCCTGATCCAGATAGCCCCGCAGCTCCCTATCTACTCCCACGCCGCTCTTACGGATCGCATTGATAAAAGACTGCGTGGCAAATACCGGCGCCTTTAAATCATGCGCCATATCAGAAAAAAACGCCTTGCGCTCGTTCAGAAGCTGCATAACTTCCTCCGTGCGCTCTTTCACCTGCTCTTCCAGATGATTTGTAAGAACATCGTTTTCCCGCAGGATGCGGCGGCTGCGCGATACCATCATAGCTCCGAATAGCAGCACAAGCAAAATGCCGCACCATTCAAACTGCCAGAAAAAACGTATCGGTTCGAAGCGGTTGGAATACAAGAGGTTTGCAAACAGTCCCGCCCCGAATACGGCGCAGCCTGCCAGAGTATAACGACTTTCCCAGCGTTCTGCCCCATCTCCCCGCGCGGCCCAAAATGCCGTACAGAAAAAAGTAGCCGCATAATAAACATCCGTCAGCCTGCCATGGAGAAATACCGCCTGCGGCCATACCGGAATGAACAGACACAGCAGAAGCAAAACTGCGGGCAGCAAAATCAGAACCGCCCGCATCCATTGCCATACCCTGCCCGCTTTGGCATCTGAAGCAAGGGACGTCAGCTTCACAACGCACCAGCACATGCCGTACAGCGCCAAGCTTTGCGCAAAAAACCAGTACTGAGCTATGGGCATGGAAAAAAGAAACACGAAATAACGAAACATATATAAAGCATAACAGCAGCACAGCAGCGCGAACCAGCGCCCAAGGCTCCCCCCCGTCCGCCACAGAAAAAGCGTGAACGCCGCAAGCGCCAGCGGAATCGCAAACGCTAATGCATAAGAGAAACTCTGAATGTTCCTCGTTTTTGAAATTATTCCGGCCTCTCCCAAAGCGGGCGGATAATACATTCCGCTGTAATATCCCTGTCCGGACGACGTCTCCACCTCCAGAACATGGTCGCCGGACGCCAGCAAAAACGTAATCCGTCCGTTACCCCCGCCGTCGGCAAGCTGCTCCCCATCCAGAAAAACGGCATAGTAATAGGCAAGCTGCGAGAAATCCGCTGACACGATCCGGGACGGGCCGTCATAGCGCAGCGTCATCCGGTAACACGCCTGTCCATGAGGCGAAACCTGCCGGTCCCCCCGCTGGAGACTGGAAAATTCGCCGATATAAGTAGGCATATCCGTTACGCGCCGATCTGTCAGCAGCCATCCGTCAATTAAAAAAACGGGCTCGTCCCGCTCGAAATCCTGCCCGCTCAGTTCGATTACGCCGGACTTCCCATAGGGAGGCGGCGTCTGATATTTATTGTCCGAATAAAAAAGAACGGCAAAAAAAGCCGTAAGCAAGGCCAAAACGCAACACAACTGCCCCCAGATTTTCCACTGTCTCATATGCGCCCCTCCTTTCTCCCCAGTGCTTGCCGCACGCGGCGCCACTAACGGTCCGGCGGAACAAAACGATAGCCCTGTCCCCAGACCGTCTCGATAAAGCAATGGCCTTCCTGCGCCGTATCCAACTTCCTTCTAAGCCTTGACATGTGCATCTGCGCCGTCTGAGCGCCCTCCGGGGATGGCTCACCCCATACCATGCCAAAAATCTCCTCCGGCGTAAAAATACGCCCCGCATGTTCCGAAATCCGCCATAAAATGTCAAATTCAAGCGTCGTAAGCGGCAGTTCCTTTCCGTCTATCAGCGCCTTTCGCCCCGTCAAATCCAATAGGAGCGGGCCATATTTTCTCTGGACACAGTCGGATGCGGCCAGCTTGATGCGTGTCTTCACTTTCATCCAAAAAAGCTCGGCAGGCGTATCCTTGGTAATATAATCTATACCGCCGGACGCAAATCCCTCCAGCTGCTTATCGGTCTCGGTCAGACAGCTCAAAAAAATCACGGGCGCCCCCGTCAACATGCGAAGCTTCTCGCAAATAGCAAACCCGTCCTCTCCGGGAATCATTACGTCCAACAGCACACAGTCGCAATACTCCTTTTTGGCCAGTTGAACCGCCTCCCTGCCGTTTTGTGCCAGATGCGTAATGCAGCCGTGGCTTTGCAGAACCTTTGCCCAGAAAGCGCGGTCGGCAGAATCGTCGTCCACCAGCAGGATCTGCCACGGGCCGTCCGGGCGCACCGTCTTTTCTTCAAAAGCGCGGTTCTCTGCGCCGGACGATACGGCGGCTATTTCCGTCTGATGCAGAAACTGCAGATATGCGTCCTTCACCTCACCCCGCCGCTGTCTGGATACGGGAACATTATGCCCGTCCTTCGTTACGGCGCAGTGAACGCTAACGGCCTGCACGCAGCTTAAGTTGACAAGATAAGAGCGGTGTGTCTTCACAAACTCAGGCCGCGCCAGAATCTCTTCTTCAAAATCCGCAAGAGCGGCGGTCGCCTCGTAAACGGCGCCGCCTGCCAAATGAAAAAAAACCGTCTTATTCATAACTTCTACATATTCCAGATCCGCAAACGCAATCCTTACAACGCCGTCTTTGCATTTCAGCGCAAATCCCTGCTCCTTCTGCATGGGCAACACCTCCCTGCATTATTCTCTTCTTTAAATTATATCATACTGCGTCTTGCGCCTGCAATCACCTCTTTACTTGATTTAATAAACGGCATAGCAACACCTCCCTGTTAATAACAAAAATATACGCAAATTTTGTTATCAAGTCAATTGGAAAGTGTTGCTATGCCTAAAGTTTGTAACAGTTCAGATAAACCGACCTGTTACGAATGTTCAATAACAAACCGTTTAACTGATTTATTTTATGCCTGCTTTTTTCAGCTTGCTCTTCATTTTAGTTTTGTTCTTCTTGCTCATCTTCGCCGCAAGCTTTACTTTTACCTTGGAAGCCGTCCCTTTGAACGCTCCCGACTTGAAAGTCGGAACCTTCGTGCTCTTAAAAGTAATAGTCTTTAACTTCTTACATCCATAAAAGCTCTTTGAATCAAACGTTTTTATATTCCCGTTCACAGTGAGCGACTTTATGGCCTTGCAGCCGTTAAATGCATTCTTGCCAACCTTCGTAATGTTCTTGCCGAGCGACACCTTCGTGATCTTCACGAACTTCGCGAATCCCTTCGCCTTAACCTCGGTCACCTTGCATTCACTGCCGTTAACCACAACAGTCGACGGAATGCTGACGGCGAATTTTTTCTTCTTCGCCGATGCCACGCCTTCCACACTCGCGGTCTTTTTCACCGGATCTAAAACGACGAATTTTAAGCTGCCTTTAATCACGGAGTCGCCCTTTTTCAGTACCGGTGTCGTCCCCGGATTCGTCGTCCCTGGGTTCGTAGTCCCCGGATTCGTCGTTCCTGGTTTCGTCGTTCCCGGATCAGTTGTTCCCGGATCAGTTGTTCCCGGATCGGTTGTTCCCGGATCGGTTGTTCCCGGATCGGTTGTTCCCGGATCAGACGGATTTTGTGCTTCTTCCTCTTTTAGTTGTGCATCCGTCTTAATTGCTGCCACATCTGTTTTTGCCTTGTTCAATACAGTCTGCACAGCATCTGAATCTGCGGCATCGTCAACTTCTTTCATGGCGTCACGGATAACCTCTGTCAGCGCATTCCATTCGGCTTCGCGGTAAAGCGCTTTCTTTTCATCCGTAAGGAACGTCTCCAGTTCCCGTTTCGCCTGATCCTTTACTGCTGACAGCACTTTTTGCTCTTTCGTCAGAATGCCGGCAATTCTATCTTCTGCCTGTCGCAGCGCTTCCTGCACCGTCTCATTATCTACTGCATCTTCAATATTTGCCAGTGCCTCCGCAACAATGGACCGAATCTCATCCTGATCTTCCTCGTCGTACTTGGCAAGCTCGCTTTCAGTCAGATATGCGTTCAGCTTATTCGTTGCTTCTGTCCTGCCTGTTTCCGCTTCCGCATCCACCTCTGCTTTGGTCTTGATTCCTTCAATTGACTTTTTCGCCTCATCTAAAGCATCCCGCATAGTTTTCACATCCGAAGCTCTCTCAATGGTTTTCCCTGCCCCTTCCAGCGCTTCCGCTATCTCGTTCTGCTGTGCCTCATAATAATCCTCATAGTTGATTTCCTGTCCCAGATTATCAAGTTCTGACTGAATCTGCCTGCGCATCTCTTCTGTCTTTTCTGCAAACACCGCCTCTAAAACAGACATCGCATTCTTTATTGCTTCGATGTCTCCGCCTGCATTTGCAATTGCTTCCTCTGCCTGCGCAAGCGCCGCCTGCAGCGTTTCGCGGTCTGCTTCGTCATAATCGGAAATCAATTCTTCGTACTGTTTTAGCCTTTCCGGTATTTCCTCGACGACATTCTGTCCCGCCTTGATTTCCTCCGGATTCAGGCTATATGCCCCTTCCGTAAACATATTAACGCGTACAACCGGCACACATGAAACCGAAATTCCATCACATGGGTTCATCGAGTTCACACTTCCGTCCTGCATGGTCAGTCGCGCCATACTTGAACTTTGAACCGTTGAACTCTGCCACCAGAAGCGCGCATTGTATGAAAGTGCAGAAGCATAATCGCTCGGAGATACAACCCTGCTCTTTTGCGCCGCCGCGCTTCGATGAAAGCCATACTCCTCTTTCAGCAGAGCGCCGTAAGACGGCAGGGAAATCAAATCATCCGCCACGTATCCCTCGTCATCTGTCAAAACGGGACTGATAAGAATCTCCTGCTGCGTCAGGTTAAACGCCTCATTGCAGAAATCTCCGGTCAGCCACTCGCGCAGTGTACTGTCCTTCCATTCCGCATACCCGGACTCGTTAAACTTCTTCGCATCCAGTCCGTTGTCCGCCATCAGCAGGAGGGATGCCGTCTCCCCGTCCCCCGTCATTTCTTTCTGCAGGACGCGCCATTTGATCGGTTCCCATCTAAAGTAAGAGCTGCGATACTTGCGGTATTTCTTTCTGACGCCGTCTATTTCCACCCATGCGTCTTCTCCGTCTTCCTTGTCTGCCATTGCCGCCTGTACCGCCGCAGTCTCATCCGCGTCCGAAACAAGGGACTGCGGGTAGCTGCCGAAATATACATAGCTGTATGATGCGGAATTTTCTTCGGGATTTTCCGCCGCAACCGGATTTTTAAGATTCTCTGCTTCCGGGTGCGTCTCCTCCCATTCTTTCATCTTTATCTCGCCTATCGTCAATACGCCGTCCAGCCTTTCTTTGGCTGCTTGAAGCGCATTTTGTATCTCTTCCTCGTCTCCCGCGTTTTCAATATTCGCATTTCCTTCTTCGCGGATCGCCCTGCGCTCCTCCTGCTGCTTCGCGTAATAGGCATCGTCGTTTGCTTTGTATGCGGCAAGCTCTGCCTTTGCGGCATCCTTTTTCAAATCCAACTCCGTCTTCCACAATTCGGATGCTGCATTCACATGGAGAACCGGCACAACGCCCTGCTTGAAAAACGTGTTTGCGCCAACCGGGCAGACAAAGCCATAATAAAATGTCCTCGAAAAGTCTGCCTGGTTCTCGTCTGTAAATCCCGGCGAACGCGTCCACGTAAACTGCCCTGATCCGGAATCTTTCCTTGCAGCGTCAAACGACTCGAATCCGAGGGATTCCTGATAATACTTCAAAACCTTCTCAACATCTCCCGCAAGAATATCCTCCAGATCCCCCTTATACATACCCGGCAATGCCTGAACCAATCCTATTTGATAATCCGTCTGCGTCTGCTGGCGGCTGCTAACGGGCTGTCTGTTGCCATTTCCCCTGTTATCATGCAGCGGGCAGAACCCGTATTTCTCCTGATACAGCTCATTGTATGAGAGCAGATATACCCTATCCTCCGTCGTATCGGCTGCCACGTTTACGGCATTCCCATGGTCGGCATCCGGGAACTGTACCTGCCATGTGAGCACCGCATCCTGCTCATCGGCATTAAACGCTGCCTCAAAGAAGTCCTGATTCAGCCATGTGCGAAGGTCACTGTTCCTCCATGTTACCGCGTTTACCTCGCGGTCCATCTGACGGTACTCAATTTTTTGATCCGCCATCAGATACAGGGAATTTGTCTCGTTTTCGATCTGCAGCACCTTCCACTTGACGGGCTCCCATTTATAATAGGTCGTGATCACGTCGTCGCCTTCGCCGATTTTCGTGATTTTCAGCCTGCGGTACTTACTGCCGTCTATTTCGGCGTCATAGATTTCCATATAGCTGCTTTCTATGCCGGTATCGACTGCGGCCGCATCGCCCGCTTCGATTGCCGCATCAACCGCGGCCGTTATGTTCTTGTCCGTCACCTTAGACTGTGGATAGCTGCCGAGGTACACATAGCTCCACTCGGTCACGTCCTTATCCTCATCGCCCTCTGCCACTGCACCGTCCGTTAAGACATGGGTATGCTTCGGATTGCTCAGTCCCTCCAGACGCTTCAGCACTTTCTCCTGTTCCTTTGTAGGAATCTTCGCAATGTCTTCCTTTGCCGCATCGAGAACAGACGTCACGTCCCCCGTATTTTCGGCATCCTCAAGCTCCTGCTTTGCCTCTTCAATGGCCGCCAGCACCTTCACCCACGCTTCCTCGGAATAATCGTCCTTCAGGTAGCCTGTTTCCAGTTCTCTCTTCGCATCTTCTATGGCCTGCTCCACAATGAACGGATCCTTGCTGCCGCTCTCCGGCTCAAAGGACCAGTATCCGCTGCTCTTTAAAACACGCAAGGCAGGAACGACATAGGCTTTTACGAGATAATTAATCTCTTGATTGCTTATGGTATAAGCCTGATATGGCAGATTATCCGTCACAGTACCATCCTGACTTTCATCATTAAAACCGGCATTCACTGTCGCAACCGTATTATCCGTATCACTTACTCCTCGCAGCCACCAGAAGTCCTTTAACGGTTCCGCATAACCGGATGCCAAGGTTGGCGACATCGCGCCCCAGTAGCTCCTTATGGCATCACAATAATCATTTTTTTCAATGTGCCGACTTGCAGAAGCTTTCGCCGCATCCTTACAGAATCCATACGCCTCTTTCGTCGCTTCCTCCTTAGTCAGCAGATAAACACTGCTCTCCTCCCCTTCAATGTTCTCCGGAATGATAGCTTCTCTCTCTCTTTCGTTAAAAGCATTCTTCAAAAAATCTTCATTCAGAAAACTCTTCATATAGCTATTGTTCCACCTGGCATTCGACCACCACAAGCTCCCGCTGCCTTCCATATATTTTTCCACGGAAACCGTCGAATCAGCGACCACAAATAAGGAATCCTCGTCATTCTGAAGGACTCTCCATTTGATCGGCTCCCATTTGTACCAGCCCATTTGGTATATATATGTATACTTCTCACCGTTTAACGTCACTTCTTTTCTTGACACAGCAGTCATATCACCACTGCCAGTCCACGAGCCGTCGATATCATTCAGCTCTTCAATGAGCGCTTTGTCCTTGACTTCCGTCTGTGGAGACGAGCCAAAATAAATATATTTCCAATCTGTTGTATCCTCATCGCCGTTCGCATTACAATGATGCACCGGATCCAACTCCATCGTCTCTAAATCGCCCCGCGCCTCTGCCCGGTAGTCCGAATCCGTCTTAATCTTTGCAATCGCTGCAATTGCCGCTTCCAGCGCACTTTTGACGGCAGATGGGCTTCCCGCCCGCTCAATTGCGGCTTTTCCGTCCGCAACCGCCGCCGTCCACGTCTTCCGCTCCGCTTTCCGGTAGTGAGCCGCACTCCGATAATTTTCCAGTTTCTCTTTGGCGGATGCTTTCTCCTGCCGCAGAATCGTCTCCTCACTCACCCACTGGTCGGATGAGAGGCTGATATACATAGCCGGCGCGCAGGAGACCAGGAGATTACCGTATGTCTCATAATTTTCTATAATATCTCCGTTCGATCCTACCACGGTGGCAGCCGAAGCGTCATCATCAGCCCTCAGCCACCATGTGTCCGAAGCAGCATAACTGCTTTTCTTACGGGCATATTCACTGACAGACAGTACACGCGCCGGCAGCTTATCTGCCGTTTGGAATCCATAAGATTCGTTCCTCACGTCCTCAGCCGACAGCAGGAAAAGCTTGTCGCCTCCCTGCGCTGTAATAGCTTCGCGCTGCGCGGCGTCAAAGGCCGTCATATAAAAACTGTGCACCTTCTCCTGCTTCTCATCCTTAATATATTGAGACATGTATCTCACGCCCCCGTTATCATAATCCTCACACAAATAGAAGTAATAGGAAAAGAAATTATTCGGCGCCTGATAATTCGGTTCATAGACCGTGTTCATCTCTTCATTGTTCAGCCAGTCCTTGATCCGGCTATTTGTCCATGCAAACCCCGTTCCTGTCTGATTATAATCGATATAATCAAGCCCCATGTCCGCCATGACCAAAAGCTTATCTTCCGTTTTCTGCAGAACCCTCCAGCGGATTGGTTCCCATTTGTAATAAACAAAGCAATCCGTCAAGCTCGTATTATCATAATAAAGGCCATGCTTTGTATAGATTCTACGGTATTTCACACCGTCAACCGTGGCGTCCCCGTTGGCGTCATACGACGCGTTTTTAATGGCATCCGTCAAATCATCTCCCGTAACCTCCGTCTGCGGATAGCTTCCGAAATAGATATAGCTCCAGCTTCCCGCCGTCGGATTGCCTACCATGCCGCTCTGATCCGGCGCCTGAAAGACCACATCTTCGGCTGCCACTGTCTGAATATCCGTCTGTTCTACGTCCGGCGCATAGCTCTCGGCCGGCGCAAAGTAAAAATTACCGTCCTTCATGGAAAAGCCGAACATCTGCTTCTCCCCAAGGGTATCCTTTAAGCTGTATACGCCGTCCGGATATCCTTCCTCGCCTATCCTGCGAATTTCCGTCGGTGTATTGTAATACAAGCAGTCCCCCGATTTGACAGGGAACATGTAGCTGCCCTGTATCACGCCTTCCCCTTCGGTCCATGCCGGGGCCGTGTCCATCACCGTCTCCGCGCCGTCCAAAAGGCTGTCTCTTTTTACAAGCTTCACTGCCGTATCAGCGTTATTTCCGTCGGGCTGGAATTTAGAATAATACCAACTTCCGTTATAGGAGACGATAGCCGACCGGATATCGCTCCAAAACGCATCGTCATATGTATCGGAATCGGCAGCAATATCCCCGTCCCATGCGTAATGGTTTTCACCGGAAGGCGCATCGGGACTGCCGTTTGATATTTTGCTGTCGCTGAGCAGGAAATTATCGTGGCTTACTCTTCCGATGCAGTCCCACACGGGATCGTCCCATGTAAGATCCACATGGTACCATTTCCCGTCCAGCTGAATCATATTCCACGAATGCACCATCTGCTCGCTTGTGACAATCCGGCATGGAATTCCAAGCTTATCCCGCATAATGTAAAGATATGCGCCCGCATAGCCGTCACATACCGCCTGACCGTCGACCAGGGCTCCGTATGCCGTATGGGAAATCTCCGGTACCGTATTTGCCTGCATATTTGCATAATCGTATTTACAGTTCTGTATCAGATAGTCATGTACTGCCAGCGCCTTTTCATAAGGCTCCATATCAGACTCCACGCAGGCTGCGGCAGCATCTGCCGCCTTCTCCATAGCGGCGGACATATCCTCAATCTGCTCCTTTGTCACATCGTCTATATACTGCACCTGATATGCCGTGACAATCCCGCTCCCGTCATCCGCATCCGTCATAACTTGGTTCGACTGGCGAACATAGAACAACTCCGGATGGTTCTTCAAAATTTCGACGTATTTTCCACGCTCCGAAAACGGAATCCGATAAGATGACACGTCGATCGTCGTCTCGCCTGCCTTAAGCGCATCAACAATATAGTTCTCTAACGTCGCCGATTCTTCCGGCTCGTCTGTCACTCCTCCTGTTTCCTGCGCCGCAGCCTGTATTGTTTCCCCGATTCCGATTCCGGCTATCGTTTGAATCAGAATCGTTCCGATTAAAAGAAACGCCAGCAGGGTGCGATGCCATGCTGTTTTGTTTTTTCGCATTTTCATTCTCCTTTCGTTGTAGTCATGTTTGGGTTATTTTAATAGTTATTATACTATTTTTTTTCGAAAAATTTGGGATTTTGCGTAAACGGCACGTATAAGGCGTGAATTGCACTTACGGAAGCTGCGCATAAGCTTTTATATTATAGGATACAAAAAAGACGCCGCCGATTTCTGCTGCGTCTTTTTTATTCTTTTTCTCTGCTTTGGGAGCCGCTTACTTAACCGTGAGCTTGATCTTTTTGATGGTTTTTCCGCTCTTAATCCGAAGCGTGAAGGAACCTTTCTTCTTGCCCTTGACGGTTAGCTTGCCATTCTTCAATGTTACAGATGCAATCTTCTTCTGCTTTGCCGTAAGCTTCTCAATAGAGATCCCTGAATTGCTTGGACTTGCCGTAACCGTCAGGACTTCTTTCTTCTTTTTCTTTACCGTCAGCTTGGACTTTGTGAATTTCCTGCCGCCCTTCTTGATTGTAAGGACAGGGTTCTTTACCGTAACCTTAACGGTCTTGCTGATACCGTTTGCAGTTGCGGTGACTGTTGCGGTTCCCTTCCCCGCCGCGGTAATCTTACCGTTTAGGACCGTTGCCACTTTTGGATCGCTGGTCTTCCAGGTCACGGTCTTTGACGCTCCGGTAACGGTTGGATTGACAACTACACTGTTAGACTCCTTGCCTGTGTACAAGGTAACATTTGTCTTGTTCAGGGACAGTCCGGCGGCCGGAAGCGGAGTCGGCGTCCCATTATCCGTACCTGCGCCGCCCGAATTGTTTTTGTCCGCCTCCTCCTGCTCTTTCAGCTTGGCGTCAGTCGGCTGTTCGTCAAACACCTGTCTGGCCGCTTCCAACGCTTCTTTTACCGCATCCTGATTCTCTGCCGCAGCAATCTCTTCCCTCGCCGCTTCAATGGCAGTTATAATCCGATCCTGCTGCTCGATACGGTACTCATCCAGCTTTTCCCAAAGGTCATCCAGTTCTTTTAACGCATCGCTGCGCGCCTGATTCAAGGCCTGCCCCTGTTCCAATTCCTTCTGTTCTTCGGTCTTTATCGTCGCGACCTCTTCCTTTGCAAGACGCAGCAGCTCCTGTATCTCTTCCGGCTCCGTCTTACCTTCCATATCCGCCTCAAGCTTATCGGCAATCTCCTTTATTTTTGCCTGTTCTGCTTCGCCGTACCGTGCAAGGAAAGCGGCTTCGTTCCATGCAAGAATCTGCTGGTTCGCCTTCTCTTTCTCCTCTTTCAATTCCGATCGCATATTCCTGATCTCTTCGATTTTTTCCTGTAACCTCGCAAGCGCTTCCTTTACCGCCGTTACATCCTGCGCATTCTCAAGCTCTATTGCCGCTTCATCAAGCGCAGCCTCAAGCTCCGCCCGCTGGCTGTCGTCAAACTCCGCATCGGCAGTAAGATTTTCCCGAAGCTGCTCAAGCTCCCATTTTGCCTCCTCCTTTTTCGCGATAGTCTTCTCCTCTAATGCGGCTTCCATTTTCGCAAACGCCGTCTCTGCCGCTTCCCGGTCTTCCTTCGCCAGCGCGGCTTCCACCTCGCTCTTTATGGTATTAAAAAGCTCCTCCAATTCCTGCTTCGCCGTGCCCTCGTAATCTGCAAGCCTGCCCGCATACTCCGTCAGTTTTTCCTGGCATTCTTCCAAAAGGGTCTGCTCGATTGTAATGTCTTTCGCATAAAACGACCAGGCATTCTCTATGTCCATATTGATACGCACAACCGGAACGCATACAAGGGGATATCGAGATAAAAATTCCATATCCAGAAAACGTCCATCCCCCGCAACCACGGCGCTTGACTGCAGCCACCACAGAGCTCCCGATCCCGATTTCTCATCTCTTTTCTTGGTATAATCCGTCCACCCCACGGCACGGCTGCGGGTCTCCACATTAGCCGGTTGAAATCCATATTTATGGGCGCCTGCCGCCATCCGGGAAAGAATCGAAACACGATCTCCCGCCGTAGCGGTTTCCGTAGACTCTAAGAGCGCCTGTTTTGCCTCCTTGCCAAACGCCATGTCGTAAAATTCCGTATTCAGCCATGTTCTAAGCGTACTGTCCTCCCACGCTGACATTGTTCCTGTACTGCTGTTTTCACTCTTATTAAAGTACTGTACATCCAGCCCCTTATCCGCAATCAGATAAAGCGTCGTCATCTCGCCCTCTGTTTTTTTCTGCATCAGCTTCCACCGGATCGGCTCCCATTTAAAATACAAGTATTTGCCGCCCACTTTTATTTTACGATATTTATTCCTGATGCCGTCATATTTTACCCATACGTCCGCACAGTCGTCCGTTATTGTCTCTCCGACTGCCCGATCAATTGCCTCCCTTAAGCCGGTATTCTCAATCTTAACCTCCGACTGCGGATAACTGCCCATATAAAGGTAACTCCAGGTCGTCTTGTCCCTGATCATGTCATAATATGGATTCGCAAGCTCCTCTGACACCTCTTCCCCCGGCGAAACCGGGTCCTCTTCGCCCGGCGAACCCTGTCCGACGGTTACCGTAATATTTGTCCAAAGCCCGTCATAGGAAGCCTTTATCACGGCTTTCCCGTCTTTTAACGCAGTCAGTTTGCCATCCGAAAGCAGAACCGTATCCTCGCCGGAAGAAACACTCCATTCCGCCGCAACCGGAATCTCCAGAGACGGCGCCGGCCCATATGTCTCCCTCGTTCTGATATCGTCAATCACCTGTGGAAGCTCTCTGCTCTCTCCCTGTTCCATCTTTATCGCAGCAGACTCTATTCTCAGCGTCCGGTCATAATTGGCGACGGATCTGGAAATATCAATTTTTGCTTTTGTCTCGCGGTCAATTGCCTCTGTTTCCTCGCCGCTCACGACGCCGCTGCTAAACTCCTGCACCCAATAATGCCACCCGTTGTAAACCACATGCGCAATTCCGATTGCCTTAAAATCCTTGCTCAGCATATTTCTCCTATGCCCCTGGCCTTCATAAACCTCACGTTCCTCCTGCCACAGCTTAAACGCCTCCTCCTCCGAGCAATTCTCCCCGTTGCTTATCGCAATATTTTCTCCCACTCTCAGATTGGCAAATGCATCGGAATAGGCCGCGTCGGCAGACGTTCCGTTCGGTCTTGTATGGGAATACGCCGCAATCAGTTCCGCAGCCCTCTGCATGGCGATCTTCTCCAGTTCATAATCGTAGGTAAACGTTTGAAGATCCGTGTGCTTAATCAATGCCGAATTATCCTGGTTCCATTCCCATGCATCATCCCCTGTCCGGAACTCGTTGATGCGCGTAAGCATTGCTCTCGCATCGGTCTGGTTGTAGGTGACATGAAATTCCGCGCTCATCATCCGCTCGCCATACGGCACCAGTTCTTCAAAACCGATGGATTCCACCGCCCGTGCAATTTCCGCCGAATCCTTAAACCCGGTGAGAATCTTTCTGACCTTTCCGGTATTGTCAGTGAATACATATGTCGGCGTTTCTATATACCGATTGCCGAGCATATTATAAGAATAATCTCTCAAAGCTTCCAAAGCCTGTGTCGTAGTGTCATAACAATAGGTAATTCCGGGAGTTGCCATCTCATCCGCAAATTCCCGTACTTCTTCCAGACTGCTCCTACTCTCATCAATATAACAGAGCGCCACGTCTTCTTTTGAAAATCCCGCCGCATCGAGATATTGAAGCGCCGGCGGCGTATAAATACAACTCGAAGTTCCGAATACTACTATCGTCAGCTTATAATCGGGCGACCACATCGAGTGTGTTCCCCCGTCAATTGTCTGATAAACTCTATTATCCGGCTCTTCCTCCGCTTCCTCCGCCGATACCGGTATCTCTATCCCTGTCGCAAGCAGCGCCACCGCCAGAAGCAGAGACAGTATTTTTAAGGTCCTTCTCATTGCAACGACTCCTTTCCCTTTTTGCAAAAATAACTATACTTTAAAGTTATATTTTAACATCTTTTTCACCCGAGATCTGCGTTTTGCGTGAATCGTAAATATATAGCGTGAATGGTAAATATATACCGTTTCACCGATGGAGTTAACTTAGTGACGGCATCTACCTCTTCCTTTAACTTGCGGAACCTGCCACCGGCAGCTTCCTAAAGATGCATTGCAACATAAAAAAGCAGTAAACTATGTTATACAAAACATCGTTCACTGCTTTACTGTATCTCTTATTTAGCTGCTATCCTTATGCCAATACAATTGCTCTCTTTTCGATGGTCGCATTCACCTCTTCCATCTAAAAAAGCTGTTTCTTTCTCTCAATCATTTCCCCGATTCTTGCGATATACTGGGCAACATCTTTTACATTCTCACACCGCTCAATCCGCCCGTCGGGATACACCCTCTTGGTAATCGAACCGGCTCCGCAGGCAACTATGGTCTGTTTCTCCTCCATAATCAGCACATTATAGATTCCTTCCTTCCCTTCTCTGGCATAACCGACATTTTCAAAATTGCCCGCCATATTTTTCTGTCGGTAGAGATAATAGGGAACCATCCCCATTTCACGCGCAATCCTTGCCGTGAGAGCAATATGCTCCTTCGTATTGACTATTTTATAGTCTTTATAGTCGTCTTTAAACATCCGAAGCCTCGCGGCCCGCTTAATCGCAAGTGAATGAACCGTAATGCTGTCGGGATCAAGTTCTCGCAGCCGTTCCATAGTATTTTCGATGTCTAAAAGCGTCTCCTGGGGCAGCCCCATAATCAAATCCATGTTAATATTGTCAAATCCAAGCTCTCTGGCTAAAAGAAAGCTTTCGACTGTCTGCTCTACCGTGTGGCGGCGCCCGATGAGATCCAGCGTACCCTGCTTCATCGTCTGCGGATTGATAGAAATACGGCTGATCCCATGACGGCGCAAAACGGCGAGCTTATCCCTTGTAATGCTGTCCGGTCTTCCTGCCTCCACCGTAAATTCCACCAAATGCGATAAATCGAAGCTGCACTTAATCTTCCGAAGCAGCCCGTCAAGCTGGCCGGCCGTCAAGGTGGTCGGCGTACCGCCGCCGATATAGATGGTATTCAACTTCTTATGCGCAAACTTTACCGCCGTAAAATCAATCTCTCTTTCCAACGCTGCAAGATAATCCTCCATACGGTCCTTCCAGATTCCCAGCGGATAGGAAGTAAAGGAGCAGTACAGACATGTGCTCGGACAAAACGGAATCCCGATATACAGGCTGTATCCGTCCTCATAGTCAAGTTTCCTCAAAAGCGCAAGCTCCCGCTTTGCAATTTCAATGCTTAAATCTATCTTTTCGTCGGAAACGGCGTAGGTGTCACGCATATACTGCGCAATTTCGCCGTCCCCCCGTCCTTCTTCCAGAAGATTCATCGGTATTTTGACCGGCCGTATACCGGTAAGGTTTCCCCACGGAAGCGTCTGTTTCGTGTATTTGGAAAGCAATCCGTACAGAGTGCGTTTCAGCGCATTTTTGGTTTCCCTTCGGTCGGAATAATCCACCCAAACGGCTTCACGCACGCACAGCTCGTCCCCTTGAAAAAAAACGAATACGATCTCATTCTCCTTGTAGTCCACCGTCATATGATAAGATACCTCCGGCGGTTCATTCGCGCATCCCCCCTGATTCTTATCGTATTCCTTCTGCGACACATAGACTTCCTCCGACGGATAAAACGCCTTGATCAGAGAATGAATATCGTATTCAAAGTCCGGTTTGTTTAATTTTACTGTAATCATAAAAACTCCTACAAAAACGGGTTATAGCTTTTCTCGTTCCCAATCGTGGTTATTTCATTGTGCCCCGTATAGACCTTAATAAAATCCGGAAGTACCGTCAGCTTCTCACGGATGGAGCGAATCAGTACGGATGCCTTCCCGCCCGGAAAATCCGTTCTTCCGACAGATTCGCAAAACAGGGTATCGCCGCTAAAAAGCGCCATCTCCTCCGGCAGATAATAGCAGACGCCCCCGCTCGTATGGCCCGGCGTGAACAGTGCACGTATCTTCATTCCCGCCGCATAGAATTCTTCCTCATCCTTTACAAAGATATCCGCATGATAAACCTCCGGCTTCCCCATCATAGAGCCCGATAGATTGATTTGCGGATTCTCCAACGTCTCTTTTTCGGCCTCATGCGCATAGATCGGAATCTTATATTTGTCCTTCAGCGCGTCCGCCGCTCCCGCATGGTCAAAATGACCGTGTGTCAGCAATATTGCCACCGGCTTTCCACTTATCTTTGTAATCTGACTCTCAATCAAATCCGCCTGATCGCCCGGATCCACAATAAATAACTCCTTCGTATCATCATTCAGCGCCAAATAACAGTTGGTACATACCGGACCAACCGTAAGCTGTTTCACGATTAATTTCGCCATACCTTTTCCTCGCAATCTCCATTATCCTGTGGTGCGCTCAATATCAATCACACTCTCCACCTGGCGCACCCTGTCAATTAAACTTGTCAGTTCCTCCTTGCCCTTAATTCCAAACGCAATACTGATCGTCGCAATCCCCTGTTTGCTGGTCTTGGAATTGATAGAACTGATGTCAATTCCGCGCTCCGTAAATAATTTTGTGATATCTACAAGAAGCCCTGTGCGGTTATTGCCAAAGATCTTGATCTCAGCAAGATAAACACCGTTGCCGCCCTCCGTCGCACCCTGCTGCCACTCCGCGTCAATCAGGCGCACTCTCTCAATCTCAGACAAATTCATCACATTGATACAGTCAGTGCGGTGTATCGAAACGCCCCTTCCCCTTGTCACAAAACCGACAATCTCATCCCCCGGCACCGGGCTGCAGCATTTAGAGAAATGGACCGCCACGTCATACAGACCCTTTACAACAATTCCGCTTTTTGATTTAAACGGAACCGCTTTATCCTTATTCTCAGAGGATATACTCTCAAGCATCTGCTCGTCTGTCATCTGAATCGGATGATCCTTACGGTATTCATCCAGCATCTTATTGATAATCTGGCCTTCCTTTAATCCTCCATGCCCGACCGTTGCCAGCGCGGCATTCCAGTCATTGAACCCATACTTATGCAATACCTTCTGCTGATATTCCGGCTTGTTAATTTCATGAAAATTGATGCTCTTTGACTTGCAGTACTGCGTAAGCAGCTCCTTGCCCTTCGCGATATTTTCTTCCTTATATTCGGTTCGAAACCATTGGTTGATCTTGTTCTTCGCCTGCGTACTCTTTACAATATTCAGCCAGTCACGGCTCGGACCTCTTGAATTCTGTGAGGTTATGACTTCAATACGGTCGCCGTTTTGTATCTCATAGTCAATCGTGACAAGCTTTCCGTTGACCTTGGCCCCGATCATCTTATTTCCCACCGCCGAATGAATCGCATATGCAAAATCCACCGGCGTAGAGCCTGTCGGCAGATTCTTCACATCTCCCGACGGCGTAAAACAAAACACTGTATCCGAAAAGAGATCCAAATCACTTTTTAGCAGGCTCATAAACTCCTTGTTATCCGACATGTCGCGCTGCCATTCTAAGATCTGGCGCAGCCAGCTTAACTTTTCTTCCTCAGACTTTGTGGTCGTCTCTACGCTCCCGCCGTTATTGCTCGCCTCTTTATATTTCCAGTGCGCCGCGATACCGTATTCCGCCGTCCTGTGCATCTCATAAGTACGAATCTGAATCTCAAACGGCTGCCCTGTCGGTCCAATTAATGTCGTATGCAGCGACTGATACATATTCGGCTTCGGCATCGCGATATAATCCTTAAAACGTCCCGGAATCGGCTTATACATCTCATGAATCACGCCAAGCGCCGCATAACAGTCCTTAACGTTTTTAACGATAATGCGAATGGCAAACAAATCGTAAATCTGATCAATCGTCTTATCCTGATTAATCATTTTCTTATAAATAGAGAAAAAATGCTTCGCGCGTCCTTTGATATCCGCCTCAATCCCGGCATTCGCTATATGCGTCTCCACTTCCTTGACAAGCTCCTGCACATACTCCTCACGAACATTCTTGCGCAGCGCAACCTTCTCCACCAGATCGTAATAGGCTTCCGGTTTCAGATATTTCAACGAAAGATCATCCAGCTCAATCTTAATTTTGGAAATACCAAGCCGCTGCGCAATCGGTGCGTAGATATCCATCGTCTCTCTCGCCTTTTCGCGCTGCTTCTCCGGTCTCATATATTTCAGGGTACGCATGTTATGAAGACGATCCGCAAGCTTAATTAATATTACTCTGATATCCTTAGCCATCGCCAAAAACATCTTTCGCAGATTTTCCGCCTGCACCTCCACCTTGTCGGCATCATACGACAGCTGCCCCAGCTTTGTAACTCCGTCCACCAAAAGCGCAATCTCATCCGAAAATTCCGCCGCAATCTCTTCCGTAGTCATAACGGTATCTTCTACCACATCATGCAAGAGTCCCGCTACAATTGTCTCTTTATCCAGCTCCAGCTCCGCAAGAATAATTCCCACGCACAGCGGATGGATAATATATGCCTCTCCCGACTTGCGCACCTGTCCCTTGTGGGCCTCATAAGCGATTTTATACGCTTTTTCAATCAATGAAGTATCCGTAGACGGATGATATTTGTGCACACTGTCAATTAATTCTTCATATAAACTCTCCGGACTGACGAATTCTTTCATTGATTTAATGTTGTCAGAGCCGGAAATAAGTCCTTTTTCCAACTCCTCTATTTCTTCTACCGAAATATCTGCCATAAGACTCACCAACTTTTCCCGAATTTGTATGATTTTTCTCTGGTTTTTCTATAATTTATCATTATAATAAATAATAGCATAAATTGCAAATAGGAAAGGAGACAAAATCATGGCAAAACCAATGATTCTTTTTTACAATTTAGACAATGAAACAGGAAAATCCTTAAAATTCATCTGTCTCAAACATAAAATAAAGATAAAAAATATTGAGCCTTCGCAGTATGCCAAACCGCTAGGGACGCTCGCAGGCATTTCAGATGCCGGCAATGAGGAGGAAGATGCGCCTCCACGGTCCGACTTCTCCGACGAAATGCTTGTTTTCTGCGGCTTTGACAACCGGCTCCTCGACACCTTCCTGATGGAAATAAAAAGAAACCGCCTCAAGCGCATCGCACTGAAGGCGGTTCTCACCGAACAAAATATTTTCTGGGATTCTTACACGCTTCATGCCGAGCTTGTAAAAGAACACGAGGCAATGAGCCGCCAGGATACGGCACACCGATAAGCTTCGCTACTCCGCCGTAATCGTATACGCGCTGGAAAAGCTCTCTCCGGCTTCAAGCACATTTCCTCCTGCGCGCTCCTCCAATGTCCCGCTAAAATCAATATCATCGCAGCGCCCGAACCACGGCTCTATTGCCGCATAACCGGCATTTTTCTTCTCTGCGGACCAAAGACCTACCATCGGTGCATCAAAGCTGACGGTCAGATAATTCCTGCCGTCTCTGTCACACAGTGAAATCTTTTGCGTCTGGTTTCCTGTTACAATATAAGCGCCCTCCGCAAAAAAATCCGGCGTAAAGACTGCCCTGCCGCCCTCAAGCTTTAAGATATGCTCTTTTGGCAGTCTTAAACCGCTCTCAAGGTCTATTTTGTAATAACGGATATCTCCATCCATATGGAAATCATAACCATACCCGTTCTTATCTGCCTCTCCATGTATCGGACAGGTAAAACACGGATGGCCGCCGAAGGAATAATACATTTTTTTCGTATCCCGGTTCGATATGTTCCAGGTAATCTTCAACTCACGACGGGAAAGCGCATAATGAATCTCAATTGCGAATGCAAACGGATATTTCACAAGCGTCTCCTGATTCGATTCCACAAAAAAGCTGATCTCCTCTTTGCCCTGCCGCTCCACGCTCCACTCCATATCCCTTACAAATCCATGCTGCCCCATCTCGTATTCCCTGCCGTTATAGCAGTATTTCTTATCCTTCAGGCTTCCGACAATCGGAAACAGATTCGGTGAGGTGCGCTTGTAATACTCCGGGTCTGCGCACCACATATAATCCAGTCCGGTCTGCTTATCCTGCATAGATTTCAGCTCCGCACCAAAAGAATCCACTTCCACTTTCATTTCCTCATTCTCAATGACATAGCGCATATTCCAATACTCCTTTTCTTTTTAAGAAAAGTATATCATACTTTTTGCACTATGGCATTTAATTTTCCTGTACCTCTGCCTTAGCCAGCGCATCCTTAATCGCATTCAGCAATACCATTGCCGTATACTGATTATCATCCGTGTATGTAATATTATCTGTGGACTGCGACTTATAGATCTGCTCTTTTAGCGTTTCAAGTGCAGGCTCCATCAACGGATACATGGTCGCAACAGTCTCATCAAGATTCTCAATTGATATGGAATTGATATGATTCTCATCCACGACTACCTCCACGTCTATCGTACTGTCATTAAATTGAATGGAGGACGTATATACCCCAGCCACATATTTCATCGTTTCCTTTGTATCTTCCTTTTTGTCCGGCAGAAACATAAAAACAAGTAAAAGCACCAGCAGTATTCCAAGAACCACAAACACCGCCGTATAAATCAGCTCTTTCATATGAAGAACCACAATTTTTGTCTTTGAACTCACCGAAGCCCTCCCGCCATCTGTTTCTTTCATTTTATGAACGGTGGACATACAATATACCATACGACGCTTTAAATATCTTCAAACTTTTAGATTTTCAGTTTCATCTTTTGCAGCCTCCGCGAAATACACCGCTTGTTGAAAGCGAGCTTTAAGACCGATAGCTGCTCATGCAAAGGAGATGCCTCCGCAACCCAAAAAGAGCCGCAAACCATTGATTTTACTGAAAAATCTTAAGCTCGCGACTCTTATTCTTTCGAGCGATAGACGGGGCTCGAACCCGCGGTCTCGACCTTGGCAAGGTCGCGCGTTACCAACTACGCCACTATCGCATATGTCTGCCTGACACAATCATTATAATACACGAAGAACCAAACTTTGTCAACATGAAATTTCAAAAATTTTGCGTATGGCGCGAAACAAATTTTACCGGGCACGGAGCGAACGGCAACGGCCGAACAGTGACTACTCCAACAACAAAAAGCATTTATCCTCGTGATTCTGTATACGCATACTTCTGCTCTCAATGCAGATTCCATCTTCATATACGTCCACGTAGATTTCGCCATAATCTTCCTTTTCGCCATAATCTTCCATATTCTTTCTCCAGTACAAGGTTTCTCCCGGTTTACATTCAAGACTTTCCCCCGATTCCGTCACATTCCATATCCCGTCCTCGCTGATTTCGTATTTCATCAAATTTCCGTCCTCTCTTGTAGACACTATTATGGTTATCCCCCCCTTTGATTCTACGTCATAATCAAAGGTAAACGGCAATGCAGGGACAGAACTTAAGAAAGGACTGTAAACCATACTCGATACTTCTATCTTTGACCCCTTTTTTAAAACCTCCTCCTCATTTTCCGCGGCCATTACACTCACAATCAGATTTGATTTGCTTGCAATCTCGATATCACTGCGGCTGATGCTATCCTTGTCATCGCAAGTGATTCCCAATACAAACAGGATCATTCCGGCTGCTGCCACTGCTGTAATTCCTTTTATGAATCTTTTCTTGTATTTCCCTTTTTCTTTTCCATCATACATAATTGCCTCCTGAATATATTTGTCTTCAATTTTATCAATTGCATTCCAAAGTTTCTCACCGGAGCTACTATCTTTCCTCATATTATTTCTTCCTCCCTCAAATATGCTTCTAACTTTTTTCTGCTTCTTCCAAGAATTACCGATATATGTTTTTCTGACATTCCAACTTCCCGTGCAATTTCCTTTAAAGAATATCCAAACCAATATCTTTTCACAAATATAACCCTGTTCCTCTCGCTTTGTACGTCAAGAAACTTTTTAATATAAACTGTCAGCAATTCTTCTTCAATGCCGTCAAAAACATGGTCGCCGGAAACGCACTCTCCTAATTCCTCTATATAATAAACATGATCTGAATTTCTTTTCTTCGCAAGCCGTTCCCTCAGTTTCTTTGCCGCAATATTTTTTGCAATCCTGCATATATATGCTTTCAAATACTCCGGCCTGTTAGGCGGAATCGCATCCCACACTGCCATATATGTATCATTGAGACACTCCTCCATGTCCTGATTATCTCCTGTAATCTGATAAATCAGTTTTCCAAGCAGCGCGCCATATTCCCTATCTATCATAGATATCGCAGTTTCAGTTCGTTCCCACAGCATATTTATAATTTCTGCCTCTGTCATTCCCTCACCTCCTGATCCGATAACTCTTCAATAGATAAGTACCTTTTTAAAGAAAAAAACAACAGTAATTTTCTTTTTTTTCCAGCACAATTGTTTGTTGCCCTACTTTTTCATAATAATTCTTCCATTATTTTGTTGTATTTCCATTTCTTATCTGCTATAATTCCCAGTGTAGAAATTTTCTTTTTCATATATTACAGAAATTGCTTTGCAGATTCTGTAATATGTGCTGCAGAACAAACTGCAGACACATATTATTACTCTCTCCTATGTAATAATAGAATTTTCACTATCACACAATAGTAAAAGCCCCTTCGGACCCCCCAATAATCCGAACGGGCTTTTGCTTATTATTTTCCAAGAAGCTTATTTCTGTATTCATTGGCAGAAACGCCTTCCTGCTTCTTAAATACACGCGAAAAATGCGCAAGATCTAAAAATCCAACCTGCTCGGAAATATCTCCGATTCTAAGATACGGTTCCTTCAAAAGCTTCTTTGCCGCCTCAATCCTGACATGATTCAAGATCTCCGAAAAACTCTGTCCCATATGGCGGTTCAAAAGCTTACTTAAATGCCATTGACTGACATATGTTTTTTTCCGCGACTTCGCTCAGAGTCAGCTTATGATTATAATTCTCTTCTATGTATTTCATGGCATTTTTTACAATAAAACTTCCTGAAGCATTCTCCTGCTCCTCCTTGTCCTGCGTCTGCTCCTCTGTCTCTTCTCCCGATATCCCCTTATTTTTCAGATTCCCGCACATCGCAGAAATCGCTTCCTCCAGCTCAGACATATTCGACGGCTTAAGAAGATATCTGGTCACCCCCAGCCTAATGGCCTCCTGTGCATAATCAAAGTCCCGAAATCCTGTCAAAATACTGATTTCCATGTCGGCAAACTGCGATTTGACCGCCGCAATCATCCCAAGACCATCCAGCTCCGGCATACAGATATCAAGAAAAATCATATGCGGCCTGTGTTCCTCTATCAGACGCTTCCCCTCCAAACCGTCGTTTGCAGTCGCCACCACCCGGCAATTCCACTTCTCCCAGGCAATACTTTTGGATATCCCCTCGACAATAATAGGCTCGTCGTCAATAATCATTACCTTATACATCTCAATCCTCCTCCAGACGCATCTTGTATATTGCCAGCACTTCATTCAGCAAATCCTCCGCTGACAGATCGCCCGTGGAAACCTTCACGATACCGGCAACAAGTGTCTTATACGCTTCTCCGATTCTTGCATCCGTCGGCGCATTTACAGACGGCGCGGCATTTGTATACTCCAATGCGGACAGCGCCATATCACTCATTCCATCAATCGGATCAACCTCCACCGCAGCTTTTGAAATTGCCCCCGTCGCCTCCCAATATCTCTGGACGCCTTCCTTGCAGGTATGAGCTTCTACAAACTTAACCGCCGCCTCTCTCTTATCCGGATCTTCCCATGCTTTTTTGGTAATATAAAATCCGCTGGAGATTCCGCCCACCATAGCTCCGGCTTTTGCCTTCCCATCCTTGACACCCGGAAATGCAATTACCACTGTATTTTTCGTATCCTCAATCCCTCCCGCATACCAGGAGCCGTCTAACTGCATCGCCGCCTTTTTATCTTTAAACAGCTGCCCCGTATAGGCATCGTCAACCGTATCCGTATCCTCCGGAAAAGCCCCGAGCTCTCTCAGCGTCCGAAAGGTTTCCAGCCCCCTTACCCAATCCTCCGGCGCACTTTCCGGCACTGATGTATAGGAATCCTCACCTGCCGTATATAATAGAAGAAACTCAATCCAATAATGCGGCACGTTGTTGAGGGAACATGCAATCGGAATAATATCATTTTCCCTGAACACCTTAATCGCAGTTACAAGTGAATCCCAATCTGTCGGGAGCGCTACGCCGCATTGCTCAAACAAATCCTTATTACAATAAAGCCCCTCCCAATACCCCGTCGTGGGAACTGCCCTTCGCACACCGTCAGGATTGGTCACCGCATCCAGCGCCGCCTCTAAAGTATCGCTCGCATAATCGGGATACTCTGCCCGAATCTCTTCGAGTGTCACGAACTTATCCGTGGCAAGAATCGTGCCCGCCGTGGCATCTGTAAAAAACTGAAATACATCCGGCTCGTTCCCCACAGAAAAATCCGCTGCCATTGACACCTTCCAATCCTCGTCAGATGCCTGTGAATTATCTTCAATTGTAATATAATCATTCTGCTCCATAAACTCTTTGTTGATTGCCTGATATACCTCCGTATTTGCATCTGTTCCGCCAAACATAGAAACGGTCTTTAGAGTCACCGGATTCTTCCCCACGTCCAAACTGTTATCCAAAGAACTTCCCCCCGCCTGATTACTCTCTGCTTTGCCGCCGCAGCCTGCCAGGGCTAACACTGCCATAACGGCTGTAAGTAATGCTGACAATACTTTCTTTTTCATTTTGTATGCCTCCTTTATCTCTGCCCTTTTGGCGCCGTTTCCCCCTGCCGCTTTGAAGCATCCCCAGCCGTATACGGCAATATGATTGTCGATACTGTGCGGTCATCCTCCCCCCGTTTGATTTCTAGTCCGTACTCTTCGCCGTATACCAGCTTAATCCGCAGATTCACATTGCGAATTCCGATAGAAGTATGGCGTCCCCGCTGCGTTGGCAGCTTCGTATCATCTCCGGCAAGGATTGCCTGCATCCACTCAACATCCTCATCCGAAATCGGTTTGCCGTTGTTAATGACACGCAGATACACATTGCTCTCATCATGAAAAATTTTCAACTCTATGACGCCGTTCTTCACGGCCTCCACTCCGTGTACAATCGCATTCTCGACAATCGGCTGCAAAATCAGCGGCGGAACCTGTATCCCCAACAGTCCGTCGTCTATCTCGCGCTCAATCCTCAAGCGCTGTCCAAAACGCATAGACATAATATAAAAATAGGCGTCGGTGCAGTGCAGCTCCTCCGACAAATGGATTTCTTTTACATTGGCGCGATTCATTCTGTAATCTAAAACCGTCCCAAGAGCCTCAATCATATTCGATACAACCGTGTCCCCGGACATCCTTGCCTGCCAATTCATCATTTCCAGCGTATTATTCAAAAAATGCGGATTCATCTGCGCCTGAAGCGCCTGTATCTGTGCATCCTTTCTCTCCAGCTTCTCATTATAAACAGAATCAAATAAATATTTTACCTGGTGAGACATTCTGTCAAATGCCTCCTTCAGGTCTAAAAATTCCTGATTCGGCATTTCCTCGCCCATTACCGTAACGCCGATTTCCCCCTCCTCCATACGCTTTGTGGCTTCCACCAGATTGCTGACCGGAATTTGAATCTGCCTCCTCAAAAAATAGATGCTGTACACCATCAGAGGCAAAAACAAAAGCATCATTCCCGCCGCCACCTCATAAACAGAATAGAGGCTGGAATATAAGACATCTCTCTTCATTGTCACGATAACCCCAATATGATAGCCGTCATAACTCTTTTCATACAGATAGGCATTATAATTCGCGTTTTTCGCCCGCTTTATCACACCGTTTCCTCTGCCGTCATACTGCCAGCGCATCTTTCCGAACAATTCTCTCTGTTCATTCTCCAATGTCCCGGCATCATAGAACGTAATCCCGCCATTTGCATTCCCCACGCAGATCATCATACTCTGCTTCATGTCCTCCCCCACGTCCTGAAAAATCTTGTCCCGATTCACCTCGACAAGAAATGTCCCGTACCGCTGATAATCGGACGTCGTATATAAATTCCGGACAATATATATTTTCCCGTTCAGAACCTTTACATAGGCATAGGAGGTATCCCTTTCCATAATTTCCTTCATCTCTTTCTGAACATTTTTTATGTAATCATTATAAAGCACTCCCGTACGGGAACCATAACAATCCGGATTTTCGCTTCCAAACAGATAAAACGCATACATATTAAAACGCTCGTCCAGATAAAATTTTCCTCTTAAGCTGCTGTTTATATTCTGCAAAAATTCTGTCTGCGCCATACTGCCATCCTGATAGTTTTCCCAATTTAACTCCCAGGTTCTCTCATACGATGGGCGCTGACAGAGGCTGATCACCTCATCCAACCGGATTGACATGATGGATGCGGTATTGGCCAGCTCCTTCTCCATCAGATTTTCAGCCTTATCTATAATCCCCCTCCGGTAGGAAATAATCGTAAATGTAAAAAACACTGCAATCGGAACGACCCAGCAAAGTATCATAAACGTTAGCAGGCGCTTATTCAACGACTTCAGTCCCGTTTTATCCTTAGCTCCAACTATCGGCCCCATAAAATTCTCCTTCATTTTTCATACTTACAGCATACCATATTTTTAAAACATCGGCAAACTCGTAATTGACAACAAAAACACGTTATGCTATGATGACCCTATCTTAAGGAGAGAGGTGAAAAGATGCGGAGATAATTTACTTTTGATTACATGAAGCGTTCAGACAGCAGGGGATTCCCCCGATTGCTGTTTTATCATGTTGCCAAAAGTGGATTATGTTCTCATAACCTCTCTTTTTGTGTGCGAAATTTTTATAGAACGGTGTCTGTATAGATATCTCCTAAATCATGAGGTTATAGTATGTAATGGAACTGTTTGGCAGCAAATGGTTCCTTTTTTGTCCCAAACGACAAAAGGACCGCGAAAGGAGAATGAAATATGGCACAAATTAATGTAAGCAATCTAAGCTTTGCCTATGAGGGAAGCTTTGACAATATTTTTGAAAACGTATCGTTTTCGATTGATACAAACTGGAAGCTTGGCTTCATCGGACGCAACGGAAAGGGCAAAACTACTCTTTTAAATCTATTGCAGGGAAAATACGAATACACGGGAACTATCAGCGCTTCCACGGTATTTGACTATTTTCCGTACCGAATCAGCGCAGAGCAAACGCGTTTGCCTGCGGCTGACTTTATAAATGATATAAAGACGTGGTGTGAACCCTGGCGCGTAATATGCGAGCTGGAAGAATTGTGCGAAAACGCGGAAATACTATACAGGCCGTTTCATACCTTAAGTCCCGGAGAACAGACTAAAATTTTGCTTGCGGTTTTGTTTTCCGGAGACAATGACTTTCTGCTGATTGACGAACCGACAAATCACTTAGATTATGAATCCAGGACAAATGTCAAAAAATACCTGTCCTCAAAGAAAGGCTTCCTTCTTGTATCGCACGACAGGGATTTGCTGGATGCCTGTGTAGACCATGTTCTTGTATTAAACAGGCAGACGCTTGAAATTCAAAACGGCAATTTTTCCTCCTGGTGGGAAAACAAACAGCGCAGGGATCAATTTGCCGTTTCCGAAAACGAAAAGCATCTTCGGGAAATCGCAAAACTCAATCAGGCGTCAAAACGCAGTTCGGAATGGGCCAATAAAAACGAGCGCACGAAAATCGGATTTGATCCGATAAAAGACCACGACAGATCTATAAGTGCAAGAGCCTATATCGGAGCCAAAACAAAAAAGATGCAGAATAGGGTAACACAGATGCAGCGACGAATCCATCGCGAAATTGCAGAAAAAGAAAATCTCCTGTGCGATTTGGAGCAAACGACAGATTTAAAGCTGACGCCGCTTATCCATCACAAGAAAACACTCGTGAATATCAAAGAGTATTCCGTCCAGTACCAGGGTGCGTCTCATCCGGTTTTTACAGACCTGACCTTTCATATAGACAGCGGTGAACGGATTGCACTGCACGGCAAAAACGGATGCGGAAAATCCACACTGCTTAAAATGATTCTGGAAAAATCCATGCATACGGATACCGGTATATCTGTGACGGAATCCGGCATCTGCGAGACTGTGGGCGGGCTGATCATTTCATATGTCAACCAGGATACCTCCATGTTAAAAGGCAGTATTTCTCAATTCTGCACACAGCATAACCTGAACGAAAGCTTATTCTGCGCCATCCTCAGACAGCTTGATATGGAACGCACCCAATTTCTAAAAAACATGGAGGACTATTCTGCCGGACAGAAAAAGAAAATACTGATCGCCGCCAGCCTACTCACTCCGGCACATCTGTATGTATGGGACGAACCGCTAAATTATATCGATGTGTTTTCCCGAATGCAGATAGAAAAATTACTTTTGACCTACCAGCCGACGATGGTGTTTGTAGAACACGATGTACGCTTCCGTGAAAAAATAGCGACAAGAACGATTGATTTATAACCATGCGGGGAGATTCCTCCCCCGCATGGCTTTTCAACATATTATGCAAGTAATCTCCCGTCCAAATAAGAACATCTTGTCTTGTATTCGGGATAGAACAACATCGTCAACTCATCATACGTGATTGCTGCACAATATATTTTATCAGCAATCATATCAAAATCTTCATTTCCTGTTTTGACGGGACATTTATTCTTATTGTTCACATAAGCAAGCTTTTCTTCATAACCATATCGATGATGGTTTGTTCCATGCTCTCTGTCTCGCAATACCATTTGCTGCACTAATGTTTCATTGAGATTCATATTCGCAAGATGGCTGCTTATTAAAAAATCTTTTCTGTAGAGCTTGCCCAATGCCTGAATCTGAACAAACCAAAAACGATTCACATTTTCCATAGACCAATTCTGATTTTCGATGTCCTCTTTCTTTTGCTGTAATTTCGCTCCTCTTGGTTCGTCTTTCGGAATGATAACATCTCTAATCTTGACTCAATCAACCTCCGGCAACAGAAAAATACAATTAATAAATTTGTCCAATTCTGTTATTACAGTTTCTTCGTTAATCTGCATACAAACTCCTTCTTTCTATATATCCAAACACTTTGATAACGAACCAGTTTATTTCATTAAACTTCAAACAGATTATACTTCTGGATCTTCACAATTTTTCCTCTCAAAAATCTATGAAATGATTTGATGCATAATTTCATAAAACTCATCCTTAGCATATTGCTCCATATACGGACTGTGACCGCATTTATCTAACACATAGGTTTCGCATGCAACCTCTACTTCCTGCAATGATATGGTTATTCCATTTACCGGATAAGGGTTCGTTGCCCCTTGTATCAAATAAAGTTTACACTTAATGCTTCTAAACGAGTCTGATATTTTCCCACTTGTTCTTAACCGGGCAGTTTCACTGCAAATAGTATTATGCATTTCACTATCTACTTTGTCTGCTTTATGTAGTTCGCTATCTTGCAAACAGTAGTTATCAGACTTCTGAAATAAAAGCGATATTCTTTTCATATCTTCATCAGTAGCCTTATTGTTGATTAGCCTTTCATAAATTGCACTTTCTTTACATACCTCTCTTCGCAATGCCTCAAAAATATTTTCATATTCTCTGATTTTTCCAGCAGGAATTGCAAATGTCTCTTTCATGTCTTTTTCCAATCATTTTGCATTTGAATATTATAATGAGTTTGCTGATTCCGAATCTGTATTAGTTAGGGAAACTTCTAAAATAGATTATATTTCTATCAGGATCGTAAAAGCTCATATTAACAGCTCCCCAAGGACGCTTCGTAGGTTTTTCAATTATTTCAACTCCCATTTCAAGCAACTTTTGATATTCCGCATCTATATCACCTACAGTAAATGCTAAGCTAATATTCTGATTATTGTTATTCTTATGTGAACTATCATTATATATCGTAAATTGTGTTTCTTCACTTATTAGTGTTTGATGTGTTTCATCATTACTACCATTATCTATTTCAAATAATTGTTTATAAAAATTTGCAAGTTTAATCACATCGTTTGTGTTTAGACACACTTCACCAATTCTCATATATACACCTCATTCTCCACATGTAATAGATATTTTCCTTATATCTTACTTAAAGACATCTGTATTAAAAACTTCTAATAAATTTCCAACACCAGTAACTCCTTCTGGAATTTCTCTACCTCCTCAATTTATCCCTAACCTTTCCAGTATCAAATATCTCTTGTGCTACCTTCTTAATCACTTCTCCATCTTCATGCACAACTGTACCATAAAAATCTATGAATACCGCTTTAACCATTCATATTTGCTCTTCACAACTTGATATTTATTTAATCCCTTCCCATTCATCCATGAATTCTGCGATATAATCTTTCATATATGTTTCTCTGGCTTTTGCAATATCTTTTGCCGTGCATGTATTCATCAATTCAGTCAATCTAAACAACTTTTCATAAAAGTGATTAATTGTTGTAGATATGTGATTATTATATTCTTCTTTTCCCATATCCATATTGGGTTTGATATCCGGATGATGCATCAATCTGTTATGATTTCCACCATAAGCAAAAGCTCTAGCTATTCCTATAGCCCCTATTGCATCCAATCGGTCGGCATCTTGCACACATTTTCCCTCTAAGTTCTTTGGTATAACTGACTCTTTTCCTGCATATGAAATTTCATCTATAATTTGACATATCTCACAAATAGTTATTTCATCAATATTATTCTCCATCAAAAAACTTCGTGCATTTGCTTTTTCTGCATGTGTATTCGGCGACATTTTTATATCATCAACATCATGTAATAATGCCGCAAGTTGTACGATTTCCAAATTTGCATTTTCTTTTTCAGCAATATGTGTTGCCATTCTAAAAACACGAAAAGTATGAAAATAATCATGACCACTATAATCATTTTCAAATATTTTTTTCACATACTCCAATGCTTGATTAATTATTTCTCTATTCATAAATCACCATTAAGTTGTTAAGGAAAAAATCGGAGTTGGCGAGCAAAGTCGCGTCCCTTTAACCACTATCTATCCAAATTTATGAATTTTTAAATCTTTAATTCATCATTTTGGACATAAGAATAAACATTCACAATTCCTTTTTTTGATTTCCTATCAGCCCATTTATACGCCCTCATATTCTACCCGCTGTCAAATCTAAGCATCCAAACCTTGCCGAAAACGACTTTACTTCGCAACTATCCCAGTTCCAAAATTTCCCTCTGTTTTTTCTTGCTAAGACCTTCAAGCACCAATTGGTATGATTTATCCAAAAAATCTTTGACCAATTCGTCCGGAACCTCTCCGTCCGGTCGAATGGAATTCCAATGTACCTTATTCATGTAATACCCGGGAACTATGTCCTTATACTGCGCTCTGAAAAAATCTCCCTCTGACGGTTCCAATTTCAATGTAATATAATATGGCTCATCATTCTCGCCCAGGCAGATTGCAGCGAACATTTTCCCGCCAATCTGGTAACGAATCCAATTCCATTCCTCCTTAAAATCTTTTGTAACGCCTTTTTTCGCCAATAAATAATCATCGATCCATGTATATCTCATATCCTATTCCTCTCTGCGAATTGATTTTTAACACTGAAAACAAAATGATAAGCCAACACCGACAGCACAAAGCTTCCGATACCGATTCCCAACACCTGTACAGCCATATTGCCGCTCATCCGCACAATATAGTACGCAAGTACAACCAGAATAGACTGATGTAACAGATAAATCGGATACGACGCCCTGTTAAAATATTCCGTAAATCTTGTCCTCTTATTCAAAAAACGCTTTCCGAAAACCAGCAAAACTAATATTGTATTCCACCCAATATAGTTGACCCACAGATCTCCGTAGTAATCAAAATTATAATACAACGCCACCAGCGCAATGGTTCCGATTACGCATAAAACCGCCAGCCATTTTATTTTTGCCTCCAGCTTTTCTATGACTAAGTCATTGCTTAACACATAATATCCGATTAAATATAAGGTCAAATCCTTTCCGATGCTATAACCTCCAAAGTTTCCTATATAGTACATAAGCCATATTGGAACAAACAGAAAGAAAATTCCAGGCACAGGCATTTTCCCCGTGCGGTCTGCGACCCTCTCATATGGTACAAATCGAAACAAAATCAATGTAACCATTGAAATGAAAAACAAAAATAAAATAAACCAAAGATGTCCCGGCGTAAGTGCTCCGTCATAACCGCTGAAATCCGTAAGATGCGTGAAAAAATATTTCCAATGTTCAAAAAAACTGCCCTTATAACCGTCAAAATATTTTCTCGCATACAGAGTTTGAAATGGAACGAGCAATATCATTCCACCCAAAAACGGAAACAGAAGCTTTTGAATCCTCTGCCTGATAAATTGTTTTGTTGTCCGTATTTCTAAAGCATATCTTGCGCTCATCCCCGCCAAAACAAAAAGTATTGGCATAAACCATGGATTCACCAATACAATCAATGTACTTAACAGTTTGTTTTCGCCCTGCCATATGTAAAAACCCGAACCAAAGTTGTTCCAGATCATAAACGTATGTACCGGAAACAACAGAAGAATCGTCAGATTCCGCAGATTATCAATATAATATTTCCTCTTTCCCATGTCCCATTACCAGTCCCGCTCGCCGATCGCATCCTCCACATCAATACCGATATCAAACCAACGCAGTATATACTCCACTGTTTCACCGATACTTTCCCTCGCGCCGGTTTCTAATTCGCTGTCATTGTCCTCAAATTCCTCCTGCAAATCATTGATTGCCAGCGTCATTTCGTCGAATTTTTCCTGTATTTTTTCTAAATCCCTTTCTCCTGTCTCCAGAAAAGCAATCACGTTCTGCAACAAAATCTTTATCTTATCTACCAGAAAATTCGGAAAATACCCGTCCCGATACATATCCTCAAGCAGCTTGTAATCCTCATCAAATTTTTTCATATTCATCCTCCATATAATTCTTTTCTTAATTTTCCGCAAATCGCAGCCATTTCCATCATATCTTCTTCCGACTCCATTTCGCTTAAATCATAGGCGAGCGGTGCAGACACAAAATCCTCCAGAGTCCTGTTTATTAACTCGTGCTCCTCCGGCATGGCTGTAATACAAACGTCAGGCACAACGGCCTCCTCCAAATCGCCCCCAAATAATTCATCCAGGTTAACACTTCCGCTTATTTTACACTCTAAAAGCAAAGCGGCAAGGTCGGTGACAAGAGCAATCGCATAATGGATATCGCGCTCCCATCCTTCGGAATCCGTAAACGTCAAAGGAACATCCGGCTCCCGAAAATCACCATGCAGATTATCCAGCCCAAAATCGGAAAATATCTCTGCCAAAGGTATTTCCTTCTTTTGCTTTCCTGCTAAGTGCTCTACAAGCGTCAAACTGTCATCCGTATCGCCGATGTAATTTCCCCAATACTTCTTTGCAATATACATTTCCTTCCTCCAGTCTGCCTGTTTTCAATTTTATCTTATCACACCGCCTGATAATTATCCATATGCTATTCCACTTCTCCTATTTTTTTATTAAAACGATTCGGGTGTCAAAAGGTTGTGAACAAGAAGAACGCTGGCAATAAAAACTTTTTTCACAACCTTTTGACACCCGAATCTTAAAACATATCTGCTCTTTCTCGCTATTAAACCCTATTGCCCTGTAAAAACTATGCGCTTCTTTTCGGGAGATGCCGGAATTAAGCCTAATAATATTTATATCAAATCCTCCTCGCTGATTTTGCATAGTGCAAAAGCGTCCTGCACATCAGCCTTGCGTATTATAATCTCATCAAGGGGTTTTTCCAGGACAGCCACATAGCGGTAATGGGGCATATCCACACCCCGGTAGTGTTTTGTCCAACTGTCTGTTGCTGTCATGCCGTTTCTGATAGCCACATTCTGAGATGCTGTATTCGTGTCTCTGATAATAGAGCACACTTCTTTGGCATTCAGCGTCTCAAATGCATACTTCTTACACGCTTTGGCCGCTTCTATGGCATACCCCTTGTGCCAATATATTCGTTGGAAAAGATACCCCACCTCAAGCACTTCCTTATCTTTCCACGGCTGCATTGTAAGCCCGCATTGTCCAATCATCTCATCTGTTTCTTTTAGAATTACCGCCCATAACCCGAACCCCCATTTCTGATAACGGGCAATCTGCCTGTCAAGCCATTCCTGTACCTCTATATCATAAAAAGCTCCTTCATAAGCATACATTGTTTCTTCATCCTGCAATATTTTACATAAAGATTTGAAATCCCCCTGATTCATCTCCCGTAAATATAATCTCTCTGTTGCAAGTATCATAATCCATTTCTCCTTCTGTTGCAGTAACAATTCGGCCTTCGGCTTCATAGTTCGGCCGACTCATATCAAGTTTGCCTGAACAAGCATATCATAATAACTTCAAGGATACAATCAAAAAACCTTACTGATCTTCAGTTTTCAATCCCAAAAATCAGTAAGGTTTTATTATCTCTCAAATCTATTCAACCATTGTCTTTACATACGCTCCGCGAACTTTTTTAGAATTATATTTTGTATATGCGCGAATCTTGAAACGGTAAATTCCGGTGGAATCTTCTTTTAATTTTATCTGCAGGCTATTTTTCTTTATTGTCTTGACCTTTTTGTATTTACCATTTCCCTTTTTCATATACACTTCATATCCCGAAGCCCCTTTTACTTTTTTCCAGCTAAGAGAAATAACATGATCCTTAAGTGACACATTTTTGATCTTAACCTTTGCCGGAGCTGTTTTTGCCGCAATTGTCTTCGGATTTCCGTAAATCAGCCCGTTTTTCCCTGTCTTATATGCCTGCACACTGACTTTATAGACAGACGCCGATTTTAATTTCTTAAACGTATAGCTGGTCTTTGCAGTCATGACAGTCTTTACGGTCTTTTTCCCTGTCGCAAGTACAATCTTATAGCTTGCGCCCTCTACCTTAGACCAGGATAATTTAAATTTCGTCGCACTCTTTTTGCTAATCTTTAATCCGCTTACTGCACCGACAGTTTCTGACGGTTGATTTGTTCCTATGCCGCCGTTCTCCGACTTATTCTCGCTCGGCTTCTCACTCGGAGCTTCACTCGGTTCCTCCGTCGATTCTCCCTCACTTGGTTTCTCGCTTGGAGCTTCGCTCGGTTCCTCCGTCGATTCCCCCTCGCTTGGTTTCTCGCTTGGAGCTTCGCTCGGTTCCTCCGTCGATTCTCCTTCGCTTGGTTTCTCGCTCGGAGTTTCACTCGGCTCCTCTGTTGATTCTCCTTCGCTTGGCTTCTCGCTCGGAGTTTCGCTCGGTTCCTCTGTTGATTCTCCTTCGCTTGGTGTCTCGCTCGGCTCCTCTGTTGATTCTCCTTCGCTTGGCTTCTCGCTTGGAGTTTCACTCGGCTCCTCCGTCGATTCTCCTTCGCTTGGCTTCTCGCTTGGAGTTTCACTCGGCTTCTCTTCCTCTCCGCCTTCTTCGGAATTTTCTTCGTTATAGACTTCCAATTCATATAACCCGCAATAAGTTCCTAATTTCTCCGTTACATGAATACGTACAAATCTATATTCGCTCTTCCCAAGTCCAATTTCCTGTTTTCCTTTATTCACGCTTTCTTGCGATGTAATAACCTGATATCCTTCTTCCAGGCTGTCAGAACCTTCCACTGTAAACTTTGTACGATAGGAATCCTCATAAGGTGCATCAGAGCCCCAATAAAGAACAACCTTATTAAATTCCTTCTTCTCTCCTAAATCCACCGCAAACCATGGATCCGTGTCCTTCTCATTCAAAACAATAAATGAACTTGTACTCCCGTCTGTCAGATTATTGACAACGCGCGTTCCAACCGTTCCGTCTCCTCTTTCATTTGACGATGCATATCCGGTTTTCTGCTTTGCCAGATTTTTCTTCTGCGGCACAATAGGCCTGTTATCTAAATCAGGAATATTGTCAAGATCACGGTAGGCTTCCGTATAACGGCTCGCCTGTGCCTGAATCAAATTGGTTGTTTCTACATCGTAATTTCTGTTTCTTATAAATTCGTCACTCTCCGTAAATACAATCGGCGTCTGCTTACCGGATATCGTATAATAAATCGTACTGGCAGACACAAACGACGCCAAATCATTCCCATGAATATTATCGCTGTACCATTTCTTATCATAATTAAAATACAGCTCATAATAAGCTTCACCGCTTGGCGCTAAAAGCGCGTTCCGGCTCTTAGCCTCCGCAACGTAAGCATTTGTAAAAACAGTCTGCCCGTCCGCAAGAACACTTTCATTTGCCCAAGGCATGTATAAAACAAGCTGCGAGCCTGCCTCCTCTATCCACGGATAAATAAGGGAAACGCCCGCCTGAAGCATACTCTGATTAAATCCTGATGCCTTATCCTGAAGCACTACATAATCAAAGTCCCCTGTCAATATTTTCTCTTTTGTCTCCGGCAAAGACGCGTGGTGTGTCAGCGGCTGCCCTAACTGAATCAGACTGTCGACTTCAACCTCTTTCCCGTCATGTGCAAAAAGGGCTTTCACCTTTCCCGGTACGTCATTGTAATAAGTCAGGCTGTTTCCGATAAATAAAATTTTCATAACATCTCCTGTTTCCCCCGAGGGAGCATCCCCGCCCAAATCCGTCTCATATACCTCAAATTCATATAGCAGACTGTTGTCTCCTGCTTTCTCATCTACGCGAAAACGAACATAACGGGCATCCACAGGATCAAAGGACACTGCATTTTCTCCTTCGACGCCGTCCGTCACGGCTGCAGCCTCCTGCCAATCCTCCTCCAGATTCTGCGTATACTCTATCGCAAACCTTTTCGCATAGGAGGGCGAATAATCTCCGCCGCTTTCCTTTCCCTGATAAGCGACGACCTTATTCACGGAATAAACTTTTCCAAGATCCACATAATACCATGGATCTGGATCTTCACTGTGCAGCACAATATAGGAATCCTTATTCCCGTCCGTCAAATTATTAATTTTGGTAATTCCTATTGTACTGCTTCCTCTCTGATTTGAGGATGCATACGCATCCTTGCCTTTTGCCAGATTTACCGTTTTGGAACCATACTGCGCTTCCTGGGCATTCACGGACATCCCCATGCCGCTTACGCTCAGCACAACCGCCAAAAACAAAGCAAATGCTCTGCGTGCCACCCCTTTTTTCATTCGTTCGCTCCTTTCAAAAAACAATGTTTGAACTATAAATAGCTTCTCCTGATAATTAAATTATAGAAAGGAAATTTCTTGAAGTAAACAATCAAATCATATATAATTATATATATCAGAGGATATATAGGAGGGATTTGCCATAGAACTGCTTCAGCTTCGCTATTTCAGAAGCGCTGCGCTTTTGGAAAATTTCACAAAGGCAGCGGAAACTCATATGATTCCCCAATCTGCAATCAGCAAGACAATTCGAAAGCTGGAAACAGAGCTTGGCTGCGAACTCTTTGACCGCCAGGGAAAACGGATCTCTCTAAATGAGAACGGACGTATTTTCTTAAAAAAAGTAGACAAGGCCTTACAGCTTCTGGACTCCGGAATTGCAGAGCTAAGGCCGAAAGAGCTTCATATGATACGCGTCTATGTACAGGGCGGAATCCGCTTTGTCCCTGATTTAGTCTCGGCTTTCGAGCGGTCATATCCCGGCAGCAAAGTCGTATCGTATCAGGGAGAACCTGTCCTGATTTTGGGGGAAGAATATGATTTTACGCTTATACAGCTTCCGGTCGACGAAACTATATATAACTATAGGCTGCTGATGGAGGATGAAATTGTACTCGCCGTACCCAGCGACAGTAAATACGCCCGTGAACAGGAAATCTCCCTGTCCGCGCTTCGCAGTGAGAACTTTATTTCATTCTGCCAGGGAAACCAGCTGCGTTCCCTGTCCGACCATCTCTGTTTAGAACAGGGCTTTTATCCAAATATTATCTTCGAGGCAAAAGAAGCCAGCGTATTCCGCTCCATGATTGAGGCAAATACCGGGCTTGCCCTTGTACCCTTCACCTCCTGGAACACCGCAAAAAACGAACGCGTAACACTGGTTCCTCTTCGCACCCATCCGAAGCGTTGTCTGGCTCTTGCATGGAAAAAGCCGCTTACCCTCTCTCCGGATAAACAGCTTTTCCTGAACTTTGCCGTAAACTATTTCTCACAATTTGCTTAATTTTAATGCCAAGAGACACCATGCGCAGATCAATCGTCATTTTCCTTTTCATAATTGATGATTGCTCCGGATGCCGCATCTACCTCATATTCATACTCGTATCCGCCGCAGTCAAATTCAATCTCGTAAACACACACGCCGTCTTCCGTATCCAGCTCACACTTATATTTCGTGATATCTCCGACAGCTACGCCGGCATGCGCACATGCGGCCTCTTTTGCTCTTGCCTCACCGATACATCCCTCCGCATGATGATATCCGCCATCTCCCTGTCCATGGTGATGCCCTCCGTTCGGCACTTGTCCGGACCCCGGTGTCGTTCCCGTATTCGGCGTCTGACTTGTATCCGGTGTCGTTCCCGTATCCGGCGTCTGGCTTGTATCCGGCGTCGTTCCCGTACCCGGCGTCTGGCTTGTATCCGGTGTCGTTCCCGTATCCGGCGTCTGGCTTGTATCCGGCGTCGTTCCCGTACCCGGCGTCTGGCTTGTATCCGGTGTCGTTCCCGTATCCGGCGTCTGGCTTGTATCCGGCGTCGTTCCTGCGTCCGGCGTCTGTGCGGTATCTTTGTCCGGCTCCTTTGGCGCAACATAATCCTCATCCGGCTCTTTTTCATATTTTAAGACCACCCCCGACACCGCATGGATATCATATTCATATTCATAACCGCCGCCGGAAAACTCAATTTCATATACGATGATACCGTCCTCGCTGTCAAGCTTGCATGTATAGCGTGTAATTTCTTCAGCCGACAAACCGGCATGGGAAAGCGCAGCCGCCTTCGCCTTCTTCTCTCCGATATATGCCTTATCGCTGGCAGTTCCGACGGAATCCACATTGTCCAGCGTAATACTGCCGGATTTACTTAACAAATTCAGCTCGTTAATCGTAAGAGAAACAAGCTCCTCAAATGTATGACGCGTATCTTTGCTGATAATCTGCTGAATAAGCTGCGCCTTTCCCAATGTAATCCCGTATTTATCCGCAAGCTTCTGCAAATCGGAATCCGATGAAATTGTCTGGCTCAACACGGCTCCGCTAAATGTATCCGTCTGAAGCATTTTGTTGATCTCCTCGGCCAGTCTTTCCTGCAGTCTGGCGCTTTTATCCGGATCGCTGTTGTCTACGCTGACCAGAATCGAATTCGCAATGTCACTGAGATATCCGTTTTTGAGCATAGAACCAATTAAGGCATTGAGCGTCACATCCAAATCGCTTCCCTTAAAGTCCATATCGCCGATTACCTTTTTTCCGTCCTCGTTTTTGGCATCCACAGCCAAAACACGCTCTTTTTGATTTACCGTGATTTCAATGCTCGGATTGACGTCAAGCGATACCGTAGAATCTACCGCATAATTCGTCTGATATGCCCCAAATCCCGCAGCTCCCCCTATGCACAGCACAAAGGCAGCCGCAATGCCAATCGCCCATTTTTTGAGTGAAGGTATCTTCCTTTTTTCTGTCATCACAATCACCTTTCCTTCCTGATTCGTGCATTCGGTGAGGACAGCATCGAGAACATCCGGTACCGCATTGGAAAATGCCTGTTTTATCTTCTCGTTAATTTCCTGATTTGTCATCACTGTTGCTCTCCTTTCCCAAATACTTTTTTAATTTCCTGATTGCACGATTGTATTTTGAAAGAACAGTCGACAAAGGTATGTGCAACAGACTTGCAATCTCCCGATGCTTAAACCCCGCCACAGCGTGAAGCGCTACAATCTGTCTCTCCACGTCAGACAAACGGTTCATGCATTCGGTAATCACCAGTTTATCTTCCTCGCTAATCCCCTTATGAGATTCTAAATATGTCTCCCAGTCCTGGGGCACAATGTCCGCCGCTTTTTTCCTCTCCCTCAGCTTCTGAAGGCATAGGTTTCGTGTGATCGTTAAAATCCATGCCATCGGCTTTCCCGCGGAACGATATGCGGACGCCGCAGAATAAACGGCGAGATAGCTGTCATGCAATACATCCTCTGCATCCTGTGTGTTCTTCAATATGGAAAGAGAAAAACCATAAACAGAAGCGCTCGTGGCACGATATAAAAATGCCAGAGCTTCCGTATCACCTGCGGCAATTCTATCAATGTATGAATCCAGTACGCCGGCGTTTGAATTTGTTTTGGATTCATGTTCCGCTGTCAGGTGAATAATCATCATGGTTCCCTCCCTTCATATAGTTAATGCACAGAAAGCAAGTTTTATTGCATGCAATTAAAATTTTTTCATTTCATCGCAAGCTCTATGATCTGCCTTGCCTCTTTTGCCTCCTCCTTTGTAAGCTCCGGCGTATCCCCCAGCGGATAACTCATCCCAAGATTCTCATATTTCACCTTGCCCATTGTGTGATACGGCAGCACCTCAAGCTTTTCAAAATTAGAAAGCGTCTTTAAATAATTTCCAAGCTTCTCCAGCTCATTTTTTTCATTCGTTATTCCCGGCACCGCCACACGGCGGACCCACAGCGGCACCGACGCATGCTCCAATGCCTCCGCAAAGTCAAATACACTGGCATTAGAATGTCCTGTCAGCTTTCGATGCGCATCTTCATCCATATGTTTTATGTCCAGCATTACAAGATCGGTTACTTGAAAGAGCCGTCTGAATTTCTCTACAAGCTCTTTCTTTCCTTTATCATAACAAATCCCTGATGTGTCCAGGCATGTATGGATTCCTTTTGCCTTCGCTTTCTCAAAAAGTTCTGTCAGAAAGTCAATCTGAAGCAGCGGCTCACCGCCCGTCGCCGTAATCCCGCCTGTTTTATAAAAGCTTTTGTTGCGCTCCAGCTTATCTATAATCTCGTCTGTCTCCATCCTTATTCCGTCCGCTTTCGTCCAGGTATCGGGATTGTGGCAGTATTGACACCGCATCGGGCATCCCTGAAAAAATACTACATATCGAACGCCCGGTCCGTCTACGGTTCCAAAGCTCTCCAATGAATGTATATATCCCTGCATCGGTTGTACCTCTCTGTCTTAATTACAGCCTTTCATGGAAGGTTCTCGCAATCACCTCATCCTGCTGCGCCTTGGTCAGTTTGATAAAGTTTACCGCATAGCCGGAGACACGGATCGTAAGCTGCGGGTATTTCTCCGGATGCTTTTGCGCATCCAGCAGCGTATCACGGTTGAAAACGTTGACATTTAAGTGATGTCCGCCTTTCTCCACATAACCGTCCAGCATAGCGACAAGATTTGGAGCATCCGTTCCGTCCTTGCCCAAAGCTTCCGGCACAATAGAAAATGTATTGGAAATTCCATCCTGCGCGTCCGCAAATGACAGCTTCGCCACCGAGGCCAGAGAGGCCACCGCTCCGTGGGTATCCCGTCCGTGCATTGGGTTGGCTCCCGGTGCAAACGCTTCCCCGCGCCGTCTTCCGTCCGGCGTCGCCCCCGTATTTTTTCCGTACGTCACATTGGAGGTAATCGTAAGAATCGACGTTGTATGGATTCCGCCTCTGTATGTGTGGTTTCCTTTTAAATACTGTATAAACAGATGCAGAACCTCCTGTGCCAGCGCATCCACCCTATCGTCATCGTTTCCGTATTTCGGGAAATCTCCCTCAACCTCAAAATCAGTCGCAATTCCCTGCTCATTGCGGATAACCTTTACCTTCGCATATTTGATTGCGGATAAAGAGTCGGCAACAACGGACATGCCTGCGATCCCTGTCGCAAACCAGCGTCTTACGTTTTTGTCATGAAGCGACATCTGTAAACGCTCATAGCAGTATTTGTCATGCATATAATGTATGATATTTAAGGTATTGACATACACTCCGGCAAGCCATTTCATCATGTCTTTATATTTCTCCATCACCTCGTCAAAATCAAGATATTCAGAAGTGATCGGGCGGAATTTCGGTCCGACCTGCTTTCCTGTCATCTCATCCACGCCGCCGTTAATCGCATAGAGCAGACATTTCGCAAGGTTGGCCCGCGCGCCAAAGAACTGCATTTCTTTTCCGATTCTCATGGAAGACACGCAGCAGGCAATTCCGTAATCGTCCCCATGGTACACGCGCATCAAATCGTCGTTTTCAAACTGAATGGCAGAATGCTTGATAGAAATTTCCGCACAGAATTTCTTAAAGTTTTCCGGAAGCTTCGTCGACCACAGCACCGTCAGATTCGGCTCCGGCGCCGCTCCAAGGTTGTTTAAGGTATTTAAATAGCGATAAGACATTTTTGTTACCATGGAACGTCCGTCTACGCCGATACCGCCAATTGATTCCGTCACCCAGTTTGGATCGCCCGCGAAAATGGAATTATATTCCGGTGTGCGCGCAAAGCGAATCATACGAAGCTTCATAATAAACTGATCAATAATCTCCTGTACCTCCTGCTCCGTAAAGGTTCCCTCCTCTAAATCCCTCTGCGCATAAATATCTAAGAAAGTCGAGGTACGTCCAAGACTCATCGCCGCGCCGTTCTGCTCTTTCACTGCCGCAAGGTAAGCAAAGTACACTGCCTGCGTCGCCTCCAGCAAATTGTTCGCAGGCTTTGAGATATCGCAGCCATAAATTTTCGCCAGCTCTTTTAACATTTTTAAGGCCCGAATCTGCTCGGATAACTCCTCACGTTCACGGATGACGTCAGAATACATAATCGTTCTTGTTCCTGCTTTCTGCGCCTCTTTATCCTCAATCAATCTGTCCACCCCGTATAGCGCCGGACGGCGGTAATCGCCGATGATACGCCCTCTTCCGTAAGCGTCAGGAAGTCCGGTGATAATATGGCTGCTGCGGCATGCCCGCATTTCCGGAGTATACGCGTCAAACACACCGGCGTTATGCGTTTTTCTGTGCGTCGTAAAATACTCTACCACCTCCGGGTCCACGGTATATCCGTTATCCTCACATGCCTTGATCGCCATGCGGATACCGCCGTTTGGCTGCAGCGCACGCTTGAATGGTTTATCGGTCTGAAAACCGACGATCTTTTCTTTTTCCTTATCCAGATAAGCCGCCTGGTGAGATGTGATTGTAGAAATAATTTTCGTGTCCATATCCAGCACGCCGCCAGCTTCCCGCTCCTGTTTTGACAGCTCCAAAACCTTATTCCACAGTTCCTTTGTGTCCTGTGTCGGTCCCTCCAGAAAACTGTCGTCTCCGTCATACGGCGTATAGTTTCTCTGGATAAAATCTCTCACGTTTACTTCGCTTTCCCATGCTCCGCCTTTAAAACCTCTCCATTCCTGCGTCATTTTTTTCCTCCTGTTATTCTGCTGCGCCAAGTATGGTCGCTCCATCCATAAAGTTTCATTGATAATAAAATAGAATACGGCCCGGAGGGTTTTTTATATCATAGGAAAGTCATAGACTTTAACACGTCACAACAACAAGGTCTTTCCTAGATATATAAAAAGCCGACGTATCCAGGCTTTTCGCCCAGACGGTCGGCTTATTCATCAGTTATACTTCATGTGGTTTCTCCACTTATCCGTCAGTCATATAACCTAGGCTTAGTTAAGCATAATTTTTTAGGAATGTCAAGGGATTTGGGGATAAAAATTTTCATACATTTCTGCCGCCCGGCATAAACTAATAGAAATTTCTAACAGGGATGGAACAGCTTATGTGTGGAATTGCCGGCTTTTGTAATCCGAATGCAAGTTTTTCGGACAATGAAAACTTATATAAAAAAATACTTACGGATATGAGTGCAGCGATCAGGCACCGCGGCCCGGACGACTGGGGAATCTATTTGTCCGCGCGCTGCGGCCTTGCGCACGCGCGCCTTGCCATCATCGACCTGCTCGGCGGAACGCAGCCTATGAGCAGGCAAATCGGCAGCCATGAATATACGATTGTTTACAACGGGGAATTGTATAATACAAAAGAACTGAAGCGGGAACTGACGACTTACGGCGCCTCTTTTTCTACAACCTCAGATACCGAGGTCATTTTACAGGGATTTCTATGGGAGGGACCGGGGTTTGTCAAAAAACTAAACGGAATCTTTTCATTTGCCATTTGGGACGGACGCCATGAAACTCTTTATCTGTTTCGCGACAGCTTTGGCGTCAAGCCGTTGTTCTATACCATATGTAATGGCACACTCGTTTTTTCTTCCGAAATCAAGGGAATCTGCCAATATCCCGGATTTACTCCCCGTGTGAATGCAGACGGGCTTAATGAAATATTCGGTCTGGGACCTGCAAGAAATCAGGGCAGCGGCATTCTAAGCGGCGTAAAGGAATGTCTGCCGGGCCACTATCTGACTTTTAGCCGCCTTGGACTGCACGATACCTGTTACTGGAAATTAGAGAGCCGCCCGCATGACGACGGGTATCAGGAAACTTTGGAAAAAACGGCATTTCTTGTCACCGACTCTATCAAACGCCAGATGGTATCCGATGTCCCGATCTGTACCTTTTTATCGGGAGGCTTAGATTCCAGTCTCGTTTCCGCAGTATGCGCAAAGGAACTGGCGCGGGAAGGAAAGCACTTAACCACGTTCTCCTTTGACTTTCTGGATAACGATAAGTATTTTCAGTCAAATGCTTTCCAGCCGACAGAGGATCGCCCGTTTGTCGACGAAATGGTTCACGCCATTGAAAGCGATCATCACTATTTAATCTGTGACAACACGGCGCAGGCTGACCTTTTGATGGATTCCATGAAAGCCCATGACCTTCCATGTATGGCAGATATCGACTCTTCTTTGCTCTATTTTTGCAGTGAGGTGGGTAAAAGCCACAAGGTCGTGTTGACAGGTGAGTGCGCGGATGAAATTTTCGGCGGATATCCGTGGTTCCACAAGCCGGAGTTTTTACAGAGCAATACGTTTCCGTGGACCCCCGATTTATCGCCGCGCCTTGCGCTTTTGCGCCCCGATATCACAAAAAGACTGCATCTTACGGAATATGTGGAAGCTTCTTACAAGGCGGCTGTCAGTGAAATCGATATTCTTCCGACTGACTCCGCGCTTGAGGCAAACAGGCGGCGGATTTCTTATCTGAATATCCGCTATTTTATGCAGACGCTTCTAAACCGTATGGACCGCACTAGCATGCACTCCGGCTTAGAAGCCAGAGTTCCGTTTGCCGACCGCGATTTAATTGAGTATGTCTTCAATGTCCCATGGGAAATGAAGGCCAAGGACGGTCTTGTAAAAAATCTGCTCCGGCAAACCGCTCTGCCTTATCTGCCGGAAAAAATTGCGCTGCGTCAAAAAAGTCCGTATCCGAAAACGTATCATCCGTTCTATGAGCAGCTCCTAAGCCGGCGCTTAACAGACGTCTTGTCGGAAGGCGCCTCGCCGCTGTTTGAACTGATTGACAAAGAGGCCTTGAAAATTTTCCTTGGAAATCCCAAGGACTACGGAAAACCATGGTACGGTCAGTTAATGGCAGGACCGCAGATGATCGCATATCTGCTTCAGGTGCATTACTGGCTCACCGAATATCATGTCGAGATACGATTATAATTGACTGCAACGAATACGTGTGTTAATATGATTATTGATTTATAATATACTAAATGAGGCGGGATTTATGTTCTGGAAAATGACAAATCTTCAACTGAAAAAAGGTTATACTTTTTCCCTCTACGGGGATAGTGCGCCTATTTTTCGAAAGATTTGCAGCAGAACAGATTGCTAAGCCATTGATTTAACGGCCTTAATTCATGATTTCGCAAATCTCATAAAATCGGTACATTATCTCCTTAACGATTAAAATTAAATGTTAAGGAGATTTTTTATGTTGAATATTAAGAAACAAATATCAAAATTATATTTATCATCCGTGCTCGGAAATTTATCATTGACCGGCGCATGGCTTGCAATACTTGCAGCAAGAGGTTACAGCCTGGTGGAAATCGGCTTTGCGGAGACTGTATTTCACATAACAAGTTTCATATTTGAAATTCCATCCGGTGTTCTTGCCGATTTGTATGGAAGAAAAAATATGCTGCTCGTCAGTAATATTATAAAAATAATCGGAAATATCGCAATGATATTTTCCCGCAATTTATTTATGGTGTGTATATCCCTCGCCTTTTATGCCATGAGCTATAATTTTGCCTCCGGTTCGGGGGATGCTCTCGCATATGATTCCCTTAAAAAGGTGAAACGTGAAGCATACTATGAAAAATATGCCTCGAACCAGCTCGTAATATATCGCCTTTGCAGCGGACTATCCACCCTGTGTGCGGGATTTGCACTTTTTATCGGGTATCAAGCGGCATACGGCGCCGATATTTTAATCGGACTGATACAGACATGGATACTGCTGTCTTTATGCGAGGTGCGCGTCCTTGATGATGCCAATTGCAATACCCAAAAAATATCCGGCTCTATCCGAGTAGAACTTATAAAATGTTTTTCGGAAAGCCTGTCTTTCCTAAAAAAAGAACGGCGTGCCGCCTTTTTGATGTTCTGCAATTCGTTTGTCGGAGCGATTGACATTTTATTATTGTTTTTTCTCCAGGCAAAACTGCCGGAAGCCGGAATGCCGGACTTTGCATTGGGATTCGCGTTGTTTTTTATGGAAATGGGCGGCATACTCGGCGCGAAGCTTATACTCAAATGTAAGAGACTGCGCTATCGAAGCGTGTTTGCACTCGCCGCGCTCCTTGTATTATCGGGAGTGCTCGCAGAACATTCGGGAATGTATCTAATTATGACACTGGGCGGTTTTGCCGCTGCCCTAAGCGACGATGCGCTTCAGGTAAGAACAAACACGATTCTTCAGGATATGTTTCCCTCCAAGCAGCGGGCAACCTTGATCTCCATAGAATCGTTTACCTTTTCTGTGCTGATGATTGTGATGTCGCCGCTTGCCGGAATGCTTTTTTCATATTGGTGAGAACAAAAGCGTGTTTCACAGTAACAAGGTCTTTCCTATGATATATAAATTGGAGGCAGCCTCTTAAATGAGACTGCCTCTTTTTTACTTTCTCTTGGCTGCCAGTTTTTCATTCTCCAAATCAATGACAATTGTATCGCCTGCCCCGACTTCATCTGCAAGAATCAGTTTTGCCGAGAGCGTCTCCACATGCTTCTGAAGAAAACGTTTTAACGGTCTTGCGCCGTATACCGGATCGTAACCGCGCTCCACAATATAAGCTTCCGCTTCCGGCATCAATTCCACCGAGATTTCCCGATCAATAAGACGCCTGTTTAGATCCTTCATCAAAAGCTTTATGATATTTGCAATATTATCCTTTGTCAACGGTTTAAACAGAATTATCTCGTCAAGCCTGTTTAAAAACTCCGGTCTGAAATTCCCGCGCAGTTCATTCATTACCGCTTCTTCCGTCTTCGAATCAATACTTCCGTCCTCCCCGATTCCTTCAAGCAAATGCGCCGAACCAAGATTGGATGTCATGATAATGATTGTGTTTTTAAAATCTACGGTACGTCCCTGCGAGTCTGTAATCCGCCCGTCGTCTAATACCTGGAGCAATACGTTAAATACATCGGGATGCGCTTTTTCCACCTCATCGAAAAGCACCACGGAATATGGCTTTCTTCGAACGGCCTCTGTCAGCTGTCCTCCCTCGTCATATCCCACATATCCCGGAGGCGCTCCGATCAAGCGTGACACGGAGTATTTCTCCATATATTCGCTCATATCGAGACGCACCATATTTGCCTCATCATCAAAAAGGCTTGCGGCAAGCGCTTTGGCAAGCTCTGTCTTTCCGACGCCTGTCGGACCTAAAAACAGAAACGAACCGATAGGCTTTGTCGGGTCTTTGATTCCGGCTTTGGAACGGATAATGGCTTCCGTCACTTTTGTCACACCCTCATCCTGCCCGATGACACGTCTGTGCAGTTCTTCGTCGAGATGCAGCGTCTTATTTCTCTCACTCTCTGTCAGCTTTGCCACCGGTATCCCGGTCCAGCGCGAAATAATCCTTGCAATTTCCTCGTCGCTGACATTTTCATGCACCAGAGAGTGGTCTTCGCTTTTCACTTTCTCTTCTTCCGCCTCAAGCTCCTTCTGAAGCTGCGGCAGTTTTCCATATTGAAGCTCTGCTGCCCTGTTCAAATCGTAATCCTGCTGTGCCTGCGCAATCTCCTTGCGAATATTTTCCAAATTCTCGCGCAGCTTCTGTACATGCTCCACGGATTTCTTTTCGTTATCCCACTGCGCCTTTTTTGTCTGAAATTCACTGCGCAGCTCGGCCAGCTCTTTTTGCAGACTGGCAAGGCGGTCCTGGCTCAAACGATCCTCTTCCTTTTTGAGCGCCGTCTCCTCAATCTCCATCTGCATAATACGGCGGTTTAACTCATCTAACTCTGTCGGCATGGAATCCAGCTCCGTCTTAATCAATGCACACGCCTCGTCCACAAGATCAATTGCCTTATCCGGCAGGAAACGGTCTGAAATATAGCGGTTCGAAAGGACTGCCGCCGACACCAGCGCGGAATCTGTGATCTTCACCCCGTGGAAAACTTCGTAGCGTTCTTTGAGTCCACGCAAAATCGAAATCGTATCCTCCACTGTCGGTTCATCGACAAGTACCGGCTGGAAACGCCGCTCTAATGCCGCATCCTTTTCAATATACTCTCTATACTCATCAAGCGTCGTCGCCCCGATACAGTGAAGCTCTCCCCTTGCAAGCATCGGCTTTAACAGCTGTCCCGCATCCATGGCGCCGTCTGTCTTGCCTGCGCCGACGATGGTATGCAGCTCATCTATAAACAGTACAATCTGTCCCTCGGATTTTTTTACCTCTTCCAGAACCGCCTTTAAACGCTCCTCGAACTCTCCTCTGTACTTGGCCCCGGCTACAAGCGCCCCCATATCCAGCGCAAATAACTTTTTATCCCTCAAGCCTTCCGGTACATCGCCCCGCACGATTCGCTGTGCAAGCCCCTCCACGACAGCCGTCTTTCCTACGCCCGGCTCTCCGATTAACACCGGATTATTTTTTGTCTTTCTGGAGAGAATCCGCACTACGTTCCGAATCTCCGCATCCCTGCCGATGACGGGATCTAATTTCTGATCGCGCGCACGTTCTACCATATCATATCCATATTTATTTAACGTGTCATACGTTGCTTCGGGATTATCCGAAACCACGCGCTGATTTCCTCGCACCGTAGAGAGCGCCTGCAAAAACCTGTCTCTTGTGATACCGTATTCCTTTAATATTTCTTTTATCGCCTTATTCGGATATTTAATTAAAGCGAGGAACAAATGCTCTACTGAAACATATTCATCCCCCATCTGCTTCGCTTCGTCTTCCGCATGGATCAGCACCTTATTCAAATCCTGACCGATAAATACCTTCCCGCCGGACACCTTTACACGCGCCGAAAGATGCCGGATCGCATTATCTACAAAGTGTTCTTTATTAATATCCATCTTTTCGATCAGCTTTAAAATCAAGCCGTCCTCCTGCTGCAACAACGCAACTAAGAGGTGCTCCTGCTCAATCTCCTGATTGCCGTATTCATATGCAAGCTTCTCGCAGTCATTAATTGCCTCCACCGACTTTTGTGTAAATTTCTGAATGTTCATGCTTTCCTCCTTTCGGCATGCTTTTCACGCCATCTGGAGATTTGGAAGCTCACCTTCCAAAATTCTCCCTCCTCAATATAATCGGGTTTCCAAAGATTTGTTATACACAATTTCTTTGTTAATTTGGAATATAGCACCTTTTGTTAGCACTGTCAATAGGTGAGTGCTAATATTTTCTGAAAATTTTATTAAACACCAATTAAATGGGGATTTTTAAGGTCTTGCCATTTTAAAAAGCTACATTTTGTACCTTTTCTGTACCTTTTACAAAAAATCCTGCTGCACATAGCACATTACACCAGATGCAGCAGGCATATTTATCATTTAACCAATCTTCATATTCTCTTGTACTTTTTCCATTTTCTCCTGAATCATTGTAAAGTCTAAATGAGTGTATACATCCAATGTAACAGATACATTTGCAGGTCCCATGATATACTGATAATGCTTTACTCCCCGACTAACGGAAAGAAGCTGGTCATCTTGTCGTATGGGAGATTGAAATATCTGTCCTCGGAATCAAGCGCACGTATCTGCTCCATCTCCTCCGCAGAAAGTTCAAAATCAAAGACGTCAATGTTTTCCTGGATGTGGCCAGGATTTGTGGAGCCGGGTATGACAGAAAACCCTTCCTGGACATGCCAGCGCAGGATTACCTGGACAACGCTCTTGCCATGCGCTTTTCCTATTTCCATAAGCACGGGGTTCTGCAGCAGCCTTGCATCTGCATGGCCGAGCGGATACCAGCACTCAATCTGGATGCCGTATTCTGCCGCCAGCGCGCGTGTTTCTTTCCTCTGGGCAAACGGATGGCATTCAATCTGGAGAATTGCAGGCTTTATCTCCATGTCGTCTACAATGTCATGGAATGCTTTCGGCCAGTTATCAAAATTGCTGATGCCGAGCGCCCTGACCTTGCCCTGGCGGTACGCTTTCTCCAAATCCTTCCACGCCCCGACATAATCGCCGACCGGATGGTGCAGGTAAATACAGTCCAGATAATCTACCTGAAGCCTGCTTAACATGGCGTCAATCGCTTCCATTGTCACGCCTTCCCCATATTCGGACGGCCACAGCTTGCTTGTCAGCCAGATTTCTTCGCGGGGAACGCCGCTGTCAATGATGCCCTGGCCCACGCCACGCTCATTGTAATATCCGTGCGCGGTGTCCAAATGGCGGTAGCCTGCCTGGAGCGCCGAAACAGTAGCCTGCCTTGACGTTTCATTCAAAAGCTCCCTTCCGCTTTCACTGGAATCCCCCTCCAGCCTCTGAATCTGCGTGCCAAGCCCAAGCTGCGGTATCTGTACGCCGTTATTCAATGTCAGCAAAGGCACATCGGCAAAAGAAGTGATATTACTGGCAGAGGATGGATTTGGCTGCATCACCGTATCTGTTATATAAGAACGGATTAAGGCATTATCTTTTGAAAATATCCCGTCGTCTACGAATGCCCCCGGCGCACACGTTTTTATAAACTCTACGGACTGCGCATATTGCGTAGTATCCATCGAAGCAGACTGTGAAACCGGATAAATATACTTTCCGCTAAAATCGTAACTCTCCAAAAACGTCCCGACTGTCATGGGCGCCGTGTGCCACCAGATGGGGTAGCATAATACGATCCTATCATACTGTTCCACGGAAGCCAGCGGATTTTTAATCGGCGGTCTTGCATTATTGTCCGCCTCGTCTTTCGCCTCCCCATAGGCGACTTCGTTATAATTATCGCTGTATGGCGTTTCCCGTTCAATACGGAAAGAATCTGCCCCTGTCTGCTCTATTATATTGTTCGCAATCCTTTCGCTCGTCCCGCTCCATGAGAAATAAGCCACCAGAATCTTTCCCGTTCCTGGCTCTTCCGGTTTCTCCGGCTCTTCCGGCTGTTCGGAAGCGGCTTCTACTGTTACGGTACAGACTGCGCGAATGTCATTTTCTGCGGATGCCGTAATCGTGGCTGTTCCCTCTGCAACTGCCTTTACCGTCCCGTTATCGGAAACCTGCGCCACTGCCTGGTCGGAAGATGACCACCGGACTGCCTGATTTGTCGCATTGGACGGATTAACCGTGGCAATAAGCGTTTCTTCTTCGTCCGGCTTTAAACGAAGCTGTGATTGATTCAATGTCACGCTGGTAACAGGCACTGCGCTTTCTGTCACTGTAACGGTACAGGAGGCCTTTTTCCCGGAACCGTCCGCAGCCGTCACCCTGATTTTTGCCGTCCCCGCAGAAGCGGCGCGGATGACGCCTTTTTTGCTTACCGTCGCCACTTTGCTGTCGCTGCTTTCATAAGTAACCTTTTTATTCGACGCTTTCCTGGGGGAAATGGTTGTCTTCACCGTAAACTTCTGCCCTGCTTTTAAAGAAACAGACTTCTTGTTTAATGTAACTTTACTTACCGGCGTCCCCACGGTAATCCGGCTCCTTGCCTTTACGGTTGTGCCTTTGATGCTGGCCGTAATGGTAGTTTTTCCATTCTTTTTTGCCGTGACTTTTCCATTCTTAGACACAGATGCAATCTTTGGATTGCTGGATTTCCATTCCACGCCTTTCTTTCTGGCGGATTTGTTCAAAGCCGCTTTTAATTTTACCGATTTTCCCTTTTTTATGGTATATACCGTTTTATTTAACGTAATGGTATCTTTTGCTTTCTTCGATGCCGCCTGCGCCGGGGTATATTGCCCCAGGACAAACGATACCAAAAGCGCAAGGATTATCAGTCTTTTGAATAAATTCCGTTTTTTTCCTGCATTCATAGTAATCTTCCTTTCTTTATTATTGCGCATCTTTCCTGCTCATAACAAGATACCCTGAAGGTATTTCTGTCAATTATTTTCAAATATTTCTGTCAGGAACTGATCATAATCCGCCATCCAGTTTCCCATGCTGCCAAATCCATGCCCCCAATTCTCAAGCACCAGGCGCTCTACCGGTTCCCCTGCATTTTCTAGCATAGAAAACTGCGCTTCAAACTGTCTGTAAAACGGGTCATTTGTCCCATAACAATAATAGGTCGGAGGAAGCCCTTCGCTCTCGCTTCGGAACTGAAACGCGCCGCCCGCGCATATGACTACGGCCCCTTTTATGAGAACGCCCTCTGCCGCCGGATAGAATGTCACATATGGCCTGAAATCCGGATCGTCAAAATAGCTGCCGTTGTTTTGCGTGTAAACAGTTGTGGCAGGCGCTTTCCCTTCCTCCCACACATAAAGAACCTGCTGCCTGTCCGGAGTGGGAGATGCTGTCAGAAGTGTATTTTTCTCTTCCGCTTCCTGTGCGCCAGCCTGTGCCTCCCAAAAAGCCACGGCATCCTCTATCCAGCCGTCCGCCACGGTTCCCGTTCCCAAGCCGAATCCATGCCCTAACCCCTCGTAAGCATGAAATTCCGTCGGTATCCCAAGCGAACTTAGTTTCGCAAGCCTTGACTCCATCGTCCTGTAATCCGCAATGCCGTCCCTTGTGCCCACGCAGGCATAAGTCGGCGCGTCATTCGCGGATGCGTCCGTATATCCCGTGTACTGCATAATGACTGCCGCCGCCTGCGGAATGTCCGGCCTCCCGTAATTTGCCGGTCCGTACTGCGCATTCCCAAGCGTTGCCGCCATCCTCGCGCCGGCAGAACCGCCCCAGAGCGAATAACCCTCTGCATCTGCGCCAAGCTCCTCTGCATGGTCATTGACATACGCGATCGCCCGGGCCAAATCCTCATACGCAGAATCCGGGCGGTAAATCAGCGCAAAGGCATGGTATCCTTTTTTGCTTATCTCAAGCGCGTGAGGGAAGCTGTCATGCATGGCCCCCACATAGACGAATCCGCCTCCCGCATTTAAGATCGCGTATTTCGCCCCCGGCTTTCCTTTAAAATAAAACAGCCCGGTATCCCGTTTTTCGGGATTCGCCTTCATTTCCTCCTCTGAATAAATCCGGTGGAAGATCTGCTCCCCGTCTTCGGAACGCGACTTTAAATCATTGACAACCTCGACTGTTTTTTCAGCCTTTATGTTGCTGTACCATGTGTAAACGCGGCTGCTGCTGATTTCATCAAGCGTCATGTCGCCCGTTACCGCGCGGTCAACCGGGAACAGCAGCCTGCCGAAATCCCCGAATGCCGGATCATTTATAATTTCTGATACCGTAGTGTCTTTTGTCACTTTCCCTGGGTCAGACGGTTTTTCCGTATCCGTCGGTTTCTCTGGTTCTGTGGGCTTCTCCGGCTCCATCGGCTGTTCGGAAACAGATTCTACCGTTACGCTGCAGGCTGCGCGGACATTATTATGTGCGGATGCCGTGATAATTGCCGTCCCATCTGCAACCGCCTTTACTGTTCCATTATTTGAAACTTCGGCCACCGCCTGGTTTGATGACGACCACCTGACTGCCTGATCCGTTGCATTGGACGGATTCACTGTGGCAATCAGCCGCTCTTCGCCCCCTTGCTTTAAGTTAAGCTGTGTCTTGTTTAATGCCACGCCGGAAACAGGCACTGTGTTTTCTGATACTTTAACAGTACAGGAAGCCTTTTTCCCGGAACCGTCCGCCGCAGTCACCGTGATTTTTGCTGTTCCTGCAGAAACAGCGCGGATTACGCCTTTTTTGCTCACCGTGGCCACTTTGCCATTGCCGCTTTGATAAGTTACTTTCTTCATGGACGCTCTCCTGGGGGATATGGCCACTTTCAATGTAAATTTCTGCCCCGTTGTTAAGGAAATGGATTTCTTATTCAGTTTAATTTTACTTACCGGCGTTCCCACGATAATCCTGCATCCTGCTTTTGTTTTTGTGCCTTTCACCTTTGCGGTGATGACGGTTCTGCCTTTCTTTTTGGCTGTAACTTTACCGGTTTTTGACACAGACGCGATCTTCGGATTGCTAACCTTCCATTCCACGCCTTTCTTTTTGGCCGCCCGTTTCAAATTTGTTTTTAATTTTACGGTTTTTCCCTTTTTCAGGGTATATACGGATTTATTTAACGCAAGGGAATACTTCGTTTTTTTCTCTGACGCTTTTTCCTGCGCAAACAGCCATCCCATAATTTCTTTATCCCTGCAGAACAAGTACCCGCCGCCATGCTGGTAGGTGACCCCGGTTCCTTCAAAATAGGATTCCCCTTTTACATCCAGCGCCAGCAGGTTCCCTATTTCTTTTTCTGGCAGCCCCTGCTTTTTATAAATATCATGCAGCTTCTTATACGCGTCTTTAAACGGCTTTGACGAATAATATTCGTCATCTTCGCCGATTACGAAATACAGCGGCGTTTTTGCCTTTGTGACCGGCTCGTATTCCCCGTCCCACTGAGAGCTGCACATGAGCGCCCCGGCAAACAGCTCCGGCCGCTTTGCCAGGACAAGCGACAGGGTCTCGCCTCCGCCGGAATAACCGTTAATATATACCCTGGCAGGATTGACCGGATAATTATCCAAAAAATATTCCACCAGCGCAATCGTCTGGTCCGCGCTAGTTTCTTCCCAGTCCTCTAACTGCGGGGCAAGGATGATCATGTCTTTGTTATATTTCTTCGCTTCAAACGCAAAATCCTCTGTCTTAAGGTTTTCCGCCACCCCCTGAAAATACAGGCCCTGATATCCCGGAAGCGTCACGTACAGAGCCATTTTCTTCCTGCCGTCATAAGACTCCGGGAAATAGGAATGATAATGAATATCCCCGTCTTTTGGGGAATGGTAGACATTATCCACCCGAAACCCCCGGTATTCTTCCGTCCCCTGCGTCACGGTCCCCCTGCCTGATTTTGCATAAACCGGGCTTCCAAAACAGAATGCCATCAGGCAGAACGCTGCCATGGTTATGATAAGAAAGAATTTTCTTTTTTTCTCCATTCTTCCAGCCACCTCCCGTCCTGTAAAATCTACCGCATGCACGCCTTGACCATGCTTATGACCTCTTCCTGCTTTAACACAGTTTCCGCCGGGACCTGACGGATTTTTGCCTCGTCCGCGTCCCCGTCAAAATACATGTCAATCCCCAGCTCCTCAAACAGCCTGACCATCCTGTCTGCCGATTCTTCCACGCTCCCTTCGTATCCAAACGCATCCTTGAAATAAGCGCGGATTTCTTCTCCATGATAAGCCGCCATTGCCTTTAAGAAGCGCGGGAATAACGTGGTAAGGCTTTTGCGGTAAGATGCTGAAAACAGCGCCTCCGGAATAAATTCCGCCTCATAAATGTCATAGCTGTAATTCTCCTCTTTCCCAATCCCGAGCCTTCCGGATGTCGCAATCGATGCCCCATATAAAATGATCCCCCTGGCATCCAGATCGTCTGGATGTTCCTTTAACTGCCTTGTGGCTTTCAGCACGTTTCGGATGACGGAGATTCCCACGTCATAAGATATGGGGTTTTTATCGCCGATTGTGGACGCGGAAAGCTGGACAAGGGTCACGAGCCCGGTATAAGCCGTCATTTCCTGCCCGAGCGACAGCGAATATTTCGGCGCAAGAACCGCGTAATCCGCGGCAATCCCGTAAGCCGTGCCAAAATCACCCGTCCTGGAATCCACGGAAACGGCCCCAAGCCCGTACTCGGAACCGCTGGACGGATACGTCGGAATCAACAGGAGCGGAAGCTTTTTTAACCCATATGGGTTCTTTTTGCCCTTTACAAAATCCCATAAATCTTCCGTATGGCAGGCGCCAAACGCGATCAGCTTCGCGCAGTCCATCACGCCGGCTCCCCCGGCCCCGATTACAAGGTCAACCTGATTTTCTTTTGCCATGCGTATGCCCTCTTCAACCGCCGCGCGCTCACGGGAAGAACCTCCCGCCTCGTATAGCGTCCCGCCGCTTTTTGCAATGGCATCTTTTACGTCATCATAGCAGCCGTTCTTTTTTACGGAACCGCCGCCATAGACAAAAAGCGCTTTTTTCCCTGCCGCAAGCTCCTGCAGATCCCTGGCCGGGTCGTTCCGAAATAATAATTTTGTATCATTTCTTAATTGAAAATCTTTCATCTGCCCGTTTCCTCCAATTTTCCATATGCTTCATCTGCTGGCGATTCACTTTTCAGATCCCTTTTCCAAGCATTCCGGCCTCTTTTTTATCCGTTGCCATTCCCGCATACTCCATCCCGTAGAGTTTTGCAAAGCGTTTCATCGTGTATTCTCCCGCTTCCATCATCCATTTTTCAGGAGCCGCGCCCTGGAACAGGAAATATAATTTCCGTCCTGAAAACTCGCCGTTTTCCACCTTCCCATAAAACCGGTCCAGCACGTTGCGCACGGAGCCGCAAATATTGTGCCAGTACAGCGGCGAACCGATCGCGATGACTTCCGCTTTTTTCATTCTGGCAATCACCTCGTCAAACTGGTCGTCCGCAAATGACTGGCCATAGCTTCCAATCCTGTAATCCGTCAGGTTTAATGTTTCATATTCTTTTCCTTTCAAAAGCGCTTCTGCCAGCGCAGCGGTGTTCCCGTTTTTGTTCGGGCTTCCGTTGATAAATAAAATATTCATTTGCCTTCCTCCTTTTTTAATGTAACGCCCCCTCGCTTCGGCGGCATTTGTCATAAGGAGGGACCCGCTTGCGGGAAGATTCCTTATGACGTATTCATCGGAAGGCATCTTTAAAAATGCTTCGCATTTGCCTTCCTCCTCTTTACATGCACTCTTCTAAGATTTCAAGCACTTCCTCCCTGGAAAGTTTTTTACAGCAGCCTGCGGTAAGATTGCAGGTGTCCGCAACTTTTTTCAGCATCTTTTTGTCGGTAATCCCCATCTGGGCAAACGTGGACGGAAGCCCGATTTCCTTTACGAAATCAGCAAGCGCGTCTATGCCCGCTTTTGCCAGCTCCTCTTCGGTTTTCCCTTCCGCCGGGATCTCCCAGACTTTTTCCGCCATGCGTGCAAACTGCCCAATGCTGTCTTTATAAATATGGCGGTAAAGGACGGGATGGATCACGACGAGCCCCTGACCGTGATTGCAGTCCGTATAGGCCCCAAGCTGGTGCTCAATCTGATGCGCCTGGAAATCCGTCACCTTCCCGATTTTTAAGATACCGTTTTCTGCCATGGCGGACGCCCACATCAGTTCCGTCCTTGCTTCTTTATCGTTTATGTCTTTTAACAGCAGACGGATATTGCGGATGACATTCCGCATGACGGCTTCCGCGATTTCATCCGACAGGGTAATCGTTCGCGGCGAGCCGAGATACGTTTCCATGCTGTGGCTTAACGTGTCAAACGCCCCGGAAATCACCTGTTTCGCCGGAAGCGACATCGTATTTGCCACGTCAAGCACGGCAAATTCCGCATGCGCCCCAAGAACGCCCGCTTTTTCTTTCGTATCCTCATTCGTAATCACCGCGCCGTTATTCATCTCCGCCCCTGTCCCGGAAGCAGTCACGATGGCGCCCATCGGGATGCAGTCTGTTCCAGCGCAGCCGGATCATTTCATCTTCATGGGCTAAAATGTATAACACAACGGAAGCGCTGAACGCATTGGTTCCCACAGAAAGACTGGCAAACAGATTGACAAACAGACCGACCAGGACTGAATTGCTCCCAACCGCTGCCAGGGCTCCACTCTCTGCAAAACGCCCCGCAACCGCAACGTCTGCAGAATTGAACAACTGCTGCAAGATACTGCTGGCCGCAATGGGCAGTGCAAAGAAAATGATTTTTTTCATCAGGGGACCATGAAGCATATCCAGCGCTTTTCCGCTGCTCAGGTCCGGCTCTTTTTCTTCATTCATCATCCCTCCTAATAATCCTATTTGGTTCTTTTTTATTATAAGTCAAACGAAACCTTGAACGAAGTTAGCAGCATTCCTGAAATAAATTGTTGTACCAAATGAAAGTACCGATGCCAGCACATACAATCAGCGATAATATAGAGGTTATCGCAATTATAATAATTTTCCTTTTTAAGGACTTTGATTTACTCATATGTATTCACCTTTATGCGCAGGCTCCGGTCAAGTATTTTGATCGAAGCCTGCATTTTAAGTTATTCAGTTCTCAGTGCAATAACAGGGTCTTTCTTTGCGGCTTTCTTTGCGGGAAGCAAACCGCCGGTAATCGTAATCAAAATACTGATTGCAATTAGTATTACGGAAGAAATTAGAGGTAGCTGCGCTTCAAGCCCGGTGAGTCCGCTGACTTTTTCAATCATTGAGTTAATCGGAATAAGTGCCAGCAGCGACACACCAATACCGAGCAATCCTGCACAGCAACCGATAATAAAGGTTTCCGCATCAAACACCTGCGAAATATTACGCCTGGACGCACCGAGCGCACGGAGAATTCCGATCTCCTTCGTGCGTTCCATAACCGAAATATGCGTGATGATTCCGATCATAATGCAGGAGACAACCAGGGAAATCGCCACAAATACAACCAATACATAGGAAATGCCGTTAATGATTGTTGTAATAGAGGAAGTCAGCATTGCTACATAGTCGGTGTAGGTAATACGGGCATCTTCTGCCGCGTTTTCATTATAATGTTCAATGCAGGCGGCAATTGCATCCTTATTTTCAAAGCTGTCGGTATAAATGCTGATGGATGCAGGAGCGTCATAACTAACCTTGCCAAAGGCTTTTAGATTGTCCTCGTAGGTAGACCCGACAATATATTCATCATAGACTTTCAGCAGCACCTCTTGGTCCGGATCACTTGCGAGCCAACGTTCAAGCGCGGTTGCCATAGCCGTTTCGTCCGTTGCCATATCGCCCGCAGCCATTTTGCCTTGAGATGCTTCGGTATTGCTTGTTTCGGAATTAGTTGATGAATAATACATCATCAGCTTATAGAACGAAGCTTTTTCGGAAATGCCGAGAGAACTTAAATACTCTTTCGCGTCATTTGCTTTTGCTTCATCGTCAGGGGATTCAAATTTCATACCGGTAAGCACATTGATTTTACTATCTGCTTCCTGTGCCTTGATAACTGCGCTTTCATCCGTATGGGTAATCACATAATCCGTAAGTTTAGAGGTGTACGCCACAGAGGTAGAAATACTTGCGTCGGCGGCATCTTCTTTCGGACGGATTACGCCGGCGATTTTCAGTTCTAGGGCATTTTCAAGCAAGTCTTCTTCGTTTAGTGTAGTGTCCTCAATATAGGTAAAAGTTCCGTTTTCTTTTTCAATATAATGATCGCAAGCAGGAACGAGATAAAAAATGTGGTCGCAAATATCTTCATATGCAAAACTGATTTCGTCTGCATTCTCACCGTTTTCTATTTTCCGGGCAGCTGCTTCATACTGTTCTTCCGTGATAAGACCTAACTGATAAAGCGTTCCCGCTGAGATACCATTATTTTCATTCAGGACGAGAACTATCTCGTTGTATTCCTCCGGCCAAGCGCCGTAAAGAACATCATAGCTATCGATGATAACCTGACTGACCGTTTTTCCGTCTGCTCCTATCATAAGTTCGGAAAAGTTAGCAGCGCCGGAGGAAGAACTGCCGCCGAAAGCAGCCGAGCCTTTGAGTTTACTTAGAATGCCTATCTGTCCGTTGTTGCCCGTCGGAATAGAAGATTCTCCAATCTCGCTGTCACTGTCTATAAGCTTATCGTCTGCGTCATGGGAATATACGCTGAAATTCACATTGTAAGTGTAAATAATACCGTTTTCACCGAGATACTGCTGAATTTCACTGTTGGGATTATCCAAATACTTTTTAAATTCAGTCAGATTGTTTTCTACGATATTAGAGGAAATCTTTTCGCTGGTTTCAATGTCCTTGTAATCAGCATATACGCCGACCCGGTTTTCATTTTCGCTCTTATTTTCGCCCAATCTCTCACCCACGATTTCGTCGCGCATACCCATAGCATTTGATACATCAATCGTTTCCTCGCTGATTGTAATCGGATAGGAAGCCATCGTATCTTTCTGAACATCGGCAATATATGCGTTCATTCCCGTGGAAAGGGCAAGTATCAGGGCAATTCCGATAATACCGATGGAGCCGGCAAAGGAAGTAAGCAAAGTGCGTCCTTTTTTGGTTCGCAGATTATTAAAAGAAAGGGACAGCGCTGTAAAGAACGACATAGAAATTTTCTTTCGCTTTTTCGATTCCGCCGGAGTTTCCTGCTCTGTATATGGATTGGAATCATCGGTAATCTGGCCATCCCGCAGTTTTACGATTCGTGTGGAATATTCTTCCGCAAGTTCAGGGTTATGCGTAACCATAATTACCAGTTTGTCTTTTGCAATTTCTTTCAGCAACTCCATAATCTGCACGCTGGTTTCGGAATCAAGCGCACCGGTAGGTTCGTCGGCTAATAGAATATCGGGATTGTTGATTAACGCACGGGCAATTGCAACACGCTGCATTTGACCGCCGGACATCTGATTGGGTTTTTTATGAATATGATCGCCAAGACCTACTTTTTCCAATACGGAAATCGCCCTTTGCTTGCGTTCTTTTTTAGAAACCCCCGCTAATGTCAGTGCCATTTCCACATTAGCAAGCACGCTTTGGTGAGGAATCAAATTATAGCTTTGAAATACAAAACCGATGGAATTATTGCGGTAGTAATCCCAGTCTGCGTCCTTATATTTTTTTGTTGAAACGCCGTTAATTATAAGATCTCCGCTTGTATAGCGGTCAAGACCTCCTATGATATTAAGCATGGTCGTTTTACCGGAGCCACTCTGTCCGAGAATAGAAACAAATTCATTTTCACGAAAACTGATGCTGACACCTTTCAAAGCATCCTGCTTCATATCTCCGGTTACATAGGTTTTTACAATGTTTTTTAGTTGTAACATTAAACTACCTCCTGTTATTTTGCGCTCATTGTATCAAACCAAGATAAACTCACGGACACGCGAAGATAAACCCAAGATAAACTCGAAATTTTTCCGAAAATACATTTTTGTTTATCTTGGCTTGACTTTTGCATGATATAATAAAACAATTAGAGAACAAGGAGGGTTCGCTATGTTCAATATTCTTGTTGTAGAAGATAACCCTGATATGCGGGAATTGTTTTGCACAGTGCTTTCCGACAGCGGTTATCAGTGTATTCCGGCGGCAGACGGTTTGGAAGCGCTCGAAATTATGGATAAAGAATATATTGATTTGATAGTAGCCGATATTATGATGCCGGGTATGGACGGTTATGAACTTACCAAGGCTGTACGGGAAGCGAAATATGATCTGCCGATTCTGATGGTTACGGCAAAGGATCAGTTTGATGATATGCAAAAGGGATTCCGTGCCGGAACAGACGATTACATGATAAAGCCAATCAATGTAAAAGAGCTTGTTCTGCGCGTAGAGGCTCTCCTGCGGCGTGCAAAAATTCAGAGTGAAAAGAAAATTACGGTCGGAGACACCGTGCTTGACTATGACGCACTGACGGTTACGGTCCATGGTCAGGAAACGATTTTACCTCAGAAAGAATTTTATCTGCTCTATAAGCTACTGTCCTATCCCAATAAGATATTTACCCGTCCACAGTTGATGGACGAGATATGGGGAATGTTCAGTGAAACGGACGAACGCACAGTAAATACACACATCAACCGACTAAGGGACAGATTTTCAGACTGCACAGATTTTGAAATCGTTACCGTCCGGGGACTTGGCTATAAGGCGGTGAAAAAAGTTGAATAGAAAATCCCATTCAAAATTATGGATTTATTTCGTCGGGCTGGTTTTTGCGACAATTGCCGCCGTCTTTTTGCTTGTAACAGCGCTATGGGTCGTACTTTATAAATTTCAGGTTATTTCGGTCGATCCGCACAGCCGGCATATTCCAATCCTCGTTTTGCTCGCGGGCAGTTTGCTGATTGGCAGCGCTGTTGCCGTTTATGTGGGCAGGCTAATTATTCGTCCCGTTCAAAACATCAGTAATGCGTTCGACGAACTTTCAAAAGGAAATTTTGAAATCAAGGTGTCCGAAAACGAACGAATCCCGGAAATTCGGGAAATGGCACAGCGCTTTAACGCCATGACCTATGACCTTTCTCACATTGAAACGCTGAGAAACGATTTTGTGGCAAATGTTTCTCACGAGTTCAAGACACCGATTGCTGCAATCGAAGGATATGCAATGCTTTTGCAAAACCATAAATTGTCCGACGAAAAGTACAATCATTATGTGGAAAAAATTTTGGAAAACTCCCGCAGGCTCACAAACCTTTCCGGCAATGTTCTGATGCTGTCCAAATTAGAGAATCAGGAAATAATTTTAAATAATAAGGAATTTCGCTTGGATGAACAGCTTCGTAAAGCCGTTTTGCTGTTGGAAAGCAAATGGACGGAAAAAAACATTGAATTTGATATGGAAATGCCAAAACAAATCTATTACGGCAGCGAACAGCTTCTATATCAGGTATGGATAAATATTTTGGATAATGCAATCAAGCATTCGCCGCAAGACGGCGTTATCTGTATTAACATTCGGCAAACGGATACCATGCTTACCGTCACGCTTGAAGATAACGGAGACGGAATGTCGAAAGAAGTACAAAAACATATAATGGAAAAATTTTATCAAGGTGACAATTCACATAAGGCCGAGGGAAACGGTCTAGGTCTTGCTCTTGTGAAGCGAATCGTTGAATTGTGCAAAGGAACGATCACGGTAGAAAGCGAACCGGGAAAGGGGGCGACATTCTCTGTTTCGCTCCCTAAAAAGAAATAAGCGGGAATTTCCGGCGATGAAATTATTTCTATCAATCAACGGATAAAAGAGAATGATTACAGTCTCGTAAAGTCGGACAGACCGCTTGTTTTCGTCGGTCCGGTTTACGCAGGCAGGCTGCCTCGTATTATGGACGAATACATCAGAAAAGTAACCTTTAACGGAACAAAACAGTCATATTTTATCGGCACCTGTGCGGCAACTCCTTGGGTTACCGTTCAGTATGTAGAAAAGCTGTGCGTTGAAAAAGGCTTTTCCCTGTTGGGCTTTAACTCTGTCGTTATGCCACAGGGCTATATTGCAGGCGGTGGTACGCAACCAAAAGAGGTCAATGATAAAATCTTGAAAGAAGCGGAACCGAAAATTGTAAAGCTTGCAGAAACGATACGGGATAAACAGATATTGCCCAAGGAGCAGCCGGGAAAAGCGGTTATGTCAAAGTTGCTGAATCCTATTATGTATTCTATGATGATTAGCGCGAAAGGCTTTATCGTGACAGATAAATGTACTGGTTGCGGCAAATGTGAAGAACGCTGCCCACTGAATAATGTGAAACTGATAAATGGAAAGCCTGTTTGGGGAAAGAACTGCACCCATTGTATGGCCTGTATTGCAGGATGTCTCGCAGAAGCTATTGAATATGGAAAGAAAACACAAGGCAAGCCGAGATATTATCTTGGGGATGAATAATTTCAAAGCGTTTATCTTTTTTATGTGACTAAAAAGCTATCATGGATAATTAAGTTAAAACGGGGCTGTCGCTTTAACGAATGAAAATTCGTGAAGCAACAGCTTCATTTTTACTG
>CANOCV010000006.1 GCA_947564465.1 uncultured Roseburia sp.
GGCAGAACAGGTAAAGCAAATAAAAGGTTGGTAAAAAGATAAACTCCGATGAAAATGGTGCCAAATTTCATCGGAGTTCTTTTTATGGCACCGTTTTGGCACCACTTACAACTTTTTCACTGTTGCAAAGTTTCAAAAAGGGCTTCCCGATTTCTCGGAAAGCCCCATAAAATCTAGCTTTTTACTGATTACTCAATAATAGAAGCCACACGACCAGAACCAACAGTCCTACCACCCTCACGGATTGCGAACGTAAGACCCTGCTCCATAGCGATTGGATGAATCAACTCAATTGTCATCTCTACGTTATCTCCAGGCATGCACATCTCTGTACCAGCCGGTAAGTTACATACGCCTGTTACGTCTGTTGTTCTGAAGTAGAACTGCGGACGATAATTGTTGAAGAACGGAGTATGACGTCCACCCTCGTCTTTTGTCAATACGTAAACCTGTGCAGTAAACTTTGTATGGCATGTTACTGTGCCCGGTTTTGCAAGAACCTGTCCTCTTTCGATCTCTGTTCTCTGGATACCACGAAGCAAAGCACCGATGTTATCACCAGCCTGAGCCTCGTCTAATAACTTACGGAACATCTCGATACCGGTTACAACAGTCTTCTTTGTCTCCTCTTTGATACCTACGATTTCAACTTCCTCATTTACATGAAGAACACCACGCTCTACTCTACCGGTAGCAACTGTTCCACGTCCTGTAATTGTGAAGATATCCTCGATTGGCATCAGGAACGGCTGATCTGTTGCACGCTGCGGATCCGGAATATGGCTGTCTACTGCATCCATTAACTCCATGATCTTGTCGCCCCACTCTCCTGAAGGATCTTCAAGAGCCTTTAATGCGGAACCTTTGATAATCGGGCAGTCCTCAAAATCATACTCTGCTAACTGCTCTGTGATTTCCATCTCTACTAACTCAAGCAACTCCTCATCGTCTACCATATCACATTTGTTCATGAATACAACGATGTAAGGTACACCTACCTGACGAGACAATAAGATATGCTCTTTTGTCTGCGCCATAACACCGTCAGTAGCAGCAACAACAAGGATAGCGCCGTCCATCTGTGCAGCACCAGTGATCATGTTCTTAACGTAGTCAGCATGTCCTGGGCAGTCAACGTGTGCGTAATGTCTGTTGTTTGTCTCATACTCAACGTGAGCGGTAGAGATTGTGATACCTCTTTCTCTCTCTTCCGGAGCTTTATCGATGTTCTCGAAATCTGTAGCTTCGTTTCCTGCTACTCTCTCAGATAAAACCTTTGTGATAGCTGCTGTTAAAGTCGTCTTACCATGATCTACGTGACCAATGGTTCCGATATTACAATGTGGTTTGGTTCTTTCAAACTTAGCTTTTGCCATTTTAAAACGTCCTCCTTAATTTCTGCCTGCTTTCAGGCAATCTTTTTATTGGCTGCAATCACCGTCTGCGGCACTCGCGGGTAATTGCTTTTAAAGTTACTCGGCTATCTCTGATTATATAAAATAATACCAAGATTTTCAAGTGTTTTATTACTGCTTACGCTTCTATTTATTTGCCTTTATTGGCTACGATCTTATCCTGCACAGACTTCGGAACCTGCTCGTATTTTTCGAAGAACATTGAGTAGTTACCGCGTCCCTGTGTTTTAGAACGTAAATCCGTAGAATAACCGAACATTTCTGCAAGCGGTACATACGCCTTTACCATTTTTCCGCCGCCGATATCGTCCATACCTTCGATACGTCCGCGACGCGAGTTGATATCACCGATTACATCGCCCATATATTCCTCCGGCATCGTAACCTCAACCTTCATAATCGGCTCTAAGATTACCGGCGATGCCTTGCCCATTGCCTCTTTGAATGCCATGGAACCTGCAATATGGAACGCCATCTCGGATGAATCGACTTCATGATAAGAACCGTCATATACGGTTGCGTGTACGCCTACTACCGGGAAGCCTGCAAGGATACCGGCTTTTGTAGCCTCCTCAATACCTTCGCCGACTGCCGGAATATATTCCTTCGGAATCGCACCGCCGACAACCTCTGAATCGAATTTAAACAACTCTTCTCCATTGGCATCCATCGGCTCAAAGCGAACCTTACAGTGTCCGTACTGTCCACGTCCACCGGACTGCTTTGCATATTTGTATTCCTGATCGACATTCTTTGTAAATGTCTCTTTGTAAGCAACCTGCGGCGCACCTACATTTGCCTCTACCTTAAACTCACGCAGAAGTCTGTCTACGATAATTTCAAGATGCAGCTCACCCATACCGGCGATGATCGTCTGACCGGTCTCCGGATTTGTGTGTGCACGGAACGTAGGGTCCTCTTCTGCAAGTTTTGCCAAAGCCTCGCCCATTTTTCCCTGTCCTGCTTTTGTTTTCGGCTCAATTGCAAGCTCAATAACCGGCTCCGGGAACTCCATGGACTCTAAGATTACCGGATGCTGCTCGTCGCAGATTGTATCACCGGTTGTCGTAAGCTTAAATCCGACAGCTGCCGCAATATCTCCGGAATAAACCTTGTCAAGCTCGGATCTCTTATTTGCATGCATCTGAAGAATACGGCCGACACGCTCTTTCTTATCCTTTGTCGCATTCAATACATAGGAACCGGAATTCATAACACCGGAATATACACGGAAGAATGCCAGCTTACCTACGAACGGGTCCGTCATAATCTTGAATGCCAGAGCAGAGAACGGTTCGTCGTCAGATGAATGTCTCTCTACCTCATTGCCGTCCAGATCAACGCCCTTGATTGCAGGGATATCTGTCGGTGCAGGCATATACTCCAAAATTGCATCCAATAATTTCTGAACACCTTTATTTCTATACGCGGAACCACAGCATACCGGCACTGCCGTACACTCACAGGTTCCCTTTCGAAGTGCAGCCTTCATATCTTCTGCGGACGGCTCCTCGCCCTCCAAATACTGCATCATCAAATCATCATCTAATTCGCATATTTTCTCAACCAGCTCGGTATGATACAGCTCTGCATCGTCCTTCATATCCTCCGGGATATCTGTGATGGAAATGTCATCACCCTTGTCATCGTTGTAAATATATGCTCTCATTTCAAACAAGTCAATGATTCCCTTGAAATCATCTTCTTTGCCGATTGGTAACTGAAGAATAATTGCATTCTTACCCAATCTTGTACGAATCTGGTCAACAGCTCCGTAAAAATTCGCACCCAAAATGTCCATCTTATTGATAAAAGCCATTCGAGGTACATTGTATGTGTCAGCCTGACGCCATACATTTTCCGACTGCGGCTCCACTCCGCCCTTTGCACAAAAGACACCGACCGCGCCGTCAAGTACACGGAGTGAACGCTCCACCTCAACCGTAAAGTCAACGTGTCCTGGCGTATCAATAATATTGATACGGTGCTCTAATGCACCCGGTTTTGTCTTACAGTCTTCCTGCATTGTCCAATGACATGTTGTAGCGGCTGAAGTAATTGTGATACCTCTTTCCTGCTCCTGCTCCATCCAGTCCATCGTAGCAGTACCTTCGTGAGTATCACCAATTTTATAGTTGATACCGGTATAATAAAGAATACGCTCCGTCAATGTTGTTTTACCAGCATCAATGTGAGCCATAATACCGATATTTCTGGTTCTCTCTAATGGATATTCTCTTCCAGCCAACGGATTTTCCTCCTTATTAGAATCTGTAATGAGCGAAAGCCTTATTAGCTTCTGCCATCTTATGCATGTCTTCTTTCTTCTTTACAGATGCTCCTGTATTATTCGCCGCATCCATAATCTCATTTGCCAGTCTCTCTTCCATTGTCTTCTCGCCTCTGTTGCGTGAATACAATGTCAGCCAACGAAGCGCTAACGCCTGACGTCTGTCCGGTCTTACTTCAATCGGTACCTGATATGTTGCACCACCGATACGTCTTGCCTTTACTTCAAGCACAGGCATTACATTATTCATAGCTTCCTCGAATACCTCCAGAGCAGGTTTCTCTGTCTTCTCTGCGATTCTGTTAAATGCTCCGTATACAATCTTCTGCGCAACACCTTTCTTACCGTCTAACATAATGTTATTGATAAGCTTGGTAACCACTTTATTATTGTACAACGGATCTGCTAATACGTCTCTTTTCTGAGTATGTCCTTTACGTGGCACGTTACTTCCCTCCTTAATCATTTTTTACCAAATGGACCATAATTATCCATCGGATTTTATTTGCTGACCAAACCATAACGCTTCGTCAGACTTTTTCATCTCGATTAATTCAACGGTACTCACATGTGTCTCTCTAAAATGTGTTCGTGCTAGGTATTTGTCCTAAGGGGTACCAAGCCCTGCTTGGGGGATTCCTTAGATCTTCTATTCGATAATAATCCCAACACTAACCTTTAGTTCTGTTTGTGATACTATTGGTCTGCCAAAAACTTATTTCGCAGCTTTCGGTCTCTTAGCGCCGTATTTGGAACGAGCCTGTTTTCTGTTGGCAACACCTGCTGTGTCAAGTGTTCCTCTGATGATGTGGTAACGTGTACCTGGCAAATCCTTAACACGACCGCCACGAATCAGAACAACGCTATGCTCCTGCAGGTTGTGGCCTTCTCCCGGAATATAGCTTGTCACTTCGATTCCATTTGAAAGACGAACTCTGGCGATCTTTCTAAGAGCTGAGTTAGGTTTCTTAGGCGTAGCTGTCTTAACCGCTGTACATACACCTCTCTTCTGCGGTGCAGAATCGTTCGTAGGTTTTTTCTTCAGAGAATTATATCCCTTCTGAAGCGCCGGTGCAGTAGACTTCTTAACAGATGTCTGACGTCCTTTTCTTACTAACTGGTTGAATGTTGGCATTATTTTCACCTCCTGTATTATTTGATAAATGTACATTTCTATGCACACTATCCTAGTATATAAGCCGATTTCCCGTTTGTCAAGAAAATTTTCATCTATGATATTAGAAAAGTTATCGTTCAGCCCGCACCATTCGCACATAGCACTGGCTATAGCTGAACTGTAATTTAGAAAAACGGTGCAGCCTTCTAATCCGGCTGCACCGTTCTCTATCTTAAAATATAAGAATTATTTTGTTCTTTCAGATGGTTTAAATGTATAACTGCTGCTTCCCGTTACTTTCTGACCGTCACTGTCTATAAGTTCATAAACAATACCATAACTGCTGTCTGTATACGGCGCAACAGAAACCATGTGCGAAGCCGATACATTTACAATCTCTTTATCTAGTGTAAGAATGACTGCATTGTTATCTGTGGACATTTCCGCACTTGTCACCTGATACTGAACATCCGTGCTGCCAACCTGAACAAAATTGAACTGTCTGCTGTTTAAAGTAGCTGCGTTAATTCTGTTGGTGAAGTAAAGCTTAATCTGATTCTTAGCAATCATCTCCACTGCATAGTCACTGTCTGTATCTGCCTTGATACCAAAAGCTGCTTTTGCTGTGTTTACATAATTAATCGTTACATTCTCCTCAATGTCGTCTCCAACCTTAACGGCAATGATGCTATTTCCTGTGACTCCCGGAGCCGCCAGTTCAATTGCCATGATACCCTTCTCGTTTGTAGTACCTTTGCCCGGAGCCGCTGACGCATTGACACCTGTAATTGTATAGGATACGTTTTCACTTGCCACTCTATTTCCATAATTATCCAAAACACGTACATATACAACAGTATCCGTATCCTGATCTACGCTTGCGCCGTTCGGCATGAGAACATCCACTTTCATACCGCTTAAAGTCCATTCCATTGTCAGATTTAATCCTGTATTCCAAAGAATATCACCTGTACCAATGTTCTTGTAAGACACGATCTCTTCATTCTCATTATAGAAGCGGAAAACTACATCCCTCGTATCCATAGATTCTACATCAATATAACCGTTCAGTTCGGTCTGACCAATTTCCGTAGATGTTAACGTTGCAGCGTTGTTTGCTGATGTGAGCTCGCCCTTACCGGATTTATCATATTTCAACGGTACATTTTCGATACTGAGAAACTCGTTCGGTCTCTGTACACGTGCCACGGTATTCGGATTGCTGTATTTAAATTTGTAAGACTGTGCCACCGGAAGGAATCCGATCATCCATGTCTTTCCGACTTCACTTGTACTGTTCTTCGCAATTTCCGCAATAGAAGACTTAAAGTTTGTTGTTCTTGCCGGAACATCTGCTTCTATCGCACTGTCTACAAATGTAGTTCCTAAATCAACCCAGTAAATATTTGCTTTTGTCAGCTGAATGCTTGGCGTTACGCCTTCTTCTACACTCAACGCTACGTTATAATTACCTGCCGTTGCAGTCAGTCCCTCCACGTAATCAATATCATTACCCTGAAGCTTGATCACAACCTGGCCTTTTTCATCTGTACTTGCCATAAAGGAAGTTACGGTTGCAGTATTTCCTATACCATTTCCGCCGATTTCCTGACCCAGTTTCGTAATTTCCGTCTCGTCTTCACCGTAAACAAACTTAATGTTTGCACCGGAGTCCGTACTTAAATTGTTATTCTTGTCATACAGCTGTGCCGTTACAACTACGGTCTGGCCTTCCATCGCATAATATTCCGGAACCTCTTCTACTTCTTCTTTGTTTGGAACAGGCGCCCACTGAACTGACGTATAAATCTCACCGCCATTCTGCGCATTTAATTCTGTCTGATCCAGCCCTTCTACCCGAATGCTTGCTTTCAAAGCCGTAATTCCCGTAGTAGTCGTATCAACAACTGCCTGGTTCCCGTTTGTTTTCAAGCTGTTCTCTTCTGCCTTTGTCGCTTCTTCCTCTGTTGCATGAATCGCATAAATACCGGACTGCGCCGTCGCCGGTGCCAATACATTTACATTCGTATAATTACCGTTTGCATCTTTGGCATTTTCTGCCGGATACAGAAAATAAGCTCTTACCTTATCGTTTGCATCCTTTACCGTAATAATTGCATTTCCTGCATACGGGAATGCCGGAACTTTATAAGAATATCTGTAATTTGCATTCAAAAACTCCGAGCCCGCCGGAAGGTATTTCTGCGCCTCAGTGTAGCTCCATGTCTGTGTTTCATATAATATGGAATCGGAAACATCCGTCCATGTGACAGAATTTTGAATCGGCGTTCTTGCGGTCACTTCATCATTCGTAGTTGCCCATGGTCCGGATATCTTTGTAAGAACATATCCTTCATTTGATGCATCCACCTGTCCCTGTGACACTAACGATACTACAAGACGGCTGTTTGTATCGGTCTGTCTCGTAACCTGAATAACAGAATTTACATTTGCATTGCTTGCATTCGTTACTTCTTTGTGGAACAGATTCACTCCGCCTTCCGAATACAAGTCAATATACATTGCCGTATATTTCGATAGATTCAGCTTATGAAATGTCAATGTAATATACTGAAGTCCAGCAGGTACCGCCTCTACTGTTGTGGTCGTTGTCGTATTGTTTGCATCATTATAAACGGAATATGCACCCGATGTTCCGCTCTGCTCTGCCGTCGGGAAGTTTACTTCCCAATCTCCCAGATGTGCGTTTTCACTTGTTGCCGGCAGCAGCAATTCCGGTTCTGCCGTCAAATATACCTTATGGTCATCTTCAAAAGAGCTTACTTTCTGGCTGTTTACATACTCCTGTTCTTTTCCGCCGTTAACGGAATCCGTCACATAAATACCGTCATCATTTGCAGACGCATTGTCGGAAGGCTCAATATCCCGATAGAAGAAAGTACGGTTATTCTCTACCTGAATTCCATTCAATACAATCGAACCGAATTTTACGGTAATATCTGTTGACTGGTTCGAAGACACCTCTGTTGCCGTGACAATAAAGCTCTGATATCTGCTACTCACCGCACTGACATTCGAATATGTATCCTTTAATCCGATGTTATGGATGACACCGGAATATCTACAACCGTTACAAGGATCTCCTTATATTTTCCATTGGCCGCGGTCACTTTGATAATCGCCGTTCCCGCATTGATGCCCGTCACTGCACCGGCTGCATTTACCACTGCAACATTCGTATCACTGGATGTATATGTCAATTGCTTATTCGTAGCGTTGGCAGGTAATACACTTGCCGTTATCTGTGCGCTTGTTCCGGCGCTCAGCGTCGCTGACGGTGAAATGGAAGCCGTAACGCCCGTGACCTCCACATTTACTGGCGTCTGCACCGGAACAACCGGCGTCTTATCCTTTACATTAATCTTAACATATGTAGATTTTTTCTTCTTATTTTTCCCGGTAACCGTTACCGTAATTTTTGCCGAACCGATCCCCTTTGCCGTAACAGCCCCTTTTTTGCTGACAGTTGCCACGCTCTTTTTGCTCGACTTATAAGCAACTGATTTCTTGGCAGAGGCTGCGTCCGCTTCCTCTGACGGCATCACGACACCTGTAAACACAAGCGCAGATACCAACAAAAATGTCACAACACGTTTCCACAATGCTTTTGACTTGCTCATTTTTTCCTCCTCATTAACTAATAAAATCTACATATTGAACTTTCACATTATATCCTTTCCATATTCTAAATGTTAATTAATAATAACATAAAGTCAATTTTCTATTTATCTCACAAATTGTCTGTTAAAAATCGAATATTTTTCAAAAAAAAACTCTCGTAACCTTTTTTCTTGCATAAGATACTAAATTTTTACTACTTTTTTGTATGATTATTCTTGTTCTTCTACCATTTCTTCCATATTATTCCGGCCTATCCTGTCTTCTGCGTCATCATCCATCCCAAAATCACTGCTTTTCCTGCCCTCTAAAAATGACGCAACGGCCAGCCCTGCACACAAAAAGCACCATATAGCCCAGAAACATAGTTCCGGACGGCTTCCGGCAAATATAAATCCGACTATGGCCGCGCTCCCGTACACTGCCGTTAACGCAATATTTCCTTTTTTATATTTCTTTTCTGATTTCACAAAAATGATTCCCCCGACAAGCATCAAAACTGCCATAACTATTCCTGCCCCGCCGCCAATCCCCCCGTTCTCGGCAAGCATATTTTCAATTGACCGGAACATGAAAAGAAAATACAGTACAATCGATAACATGCCGGCTACTCGTCTTAAAACCTTCATGGTGAATTCTCCTTCTTTTGTACAGTAACAGTTTAGACATCCATTCTGCAATCTTTATTTTTCATCATATACCTGTCAAATATTATATACTTTTCAGCCCTTATAGGCGTTAAAAACACGTTATAAAGTTTTCCATTAAGCTAATAATTAACCATCATGTCGTTTCATTTATATGCAGAGCACATAAAAAGAGGCCAGACAATATACTTCATTGAGACTTTTCTTTCTATGTTGCTTCACGTTTTTCCCTACATCTTATTTCACTTTCACGGACTTTACTGCCGGATATTTACCGGATTTTAGTTTCTTATTTTTTTTAAACGCAAAAAGTATGTAAAGTTTGGTTACTCTGCAAATTGACAAGGATAAATTTAAAAATATAATTAAATAAGAAGGAGGAATCTATGATGAAAAATGTTTTGATTACGGGGGGGACGGTTTTTGTCAGCCGATATGCGGCAGAATATTATGTCAAAAAAGGGTATCGTGTATTTGTCTTAAACCGGAACAGCAAAACCCAGCCAGACGGAGTTACCCTGATTGAAGGCGACAGACATGATCTCGGGAGCAAACTGCATAATTATCATTTTGATATAATTTTCGATATTACGGCTTATACCGCTAATGATATAGATTTATTATTGAATGCGGTTGGCGGCTATGAAAATTATATTTTTATCAGTTCAAGCGCAGTGTATCCTGAATCCTGTCCGCAACCCTTTCACGAACAGACAAAAACGGGAGCAAATAAATATTGGGGTAAGTATGGAACAGACAAAATAGAAGCGGAACAGACATTGCTCAAAAGAGAGCCGAACGCCTATATTCTCCGACCACCGTATCTGTATGGACCGATGAACAATGTATATCGGGAAGCGTTTGTGTTTGAATGCGCTCTGAATAACAGAAAATTCTATTTGCCTAAGGAGGGACAATTAAGACTGCAGTTTTTCCACGTGCATGATTTGTGCCGCTTCATGGATATTATTCTGGATAAAAAACCTTCCCGGCATATATTCAATGTCGGAAATAAAGAGACGGTGTCGGTCCGCGACTGGGCTGCCTTATGTTATAAGATAGCCGGGAGAAATTTTGAATTTGTCAATGTCAACAGCGATGTAGAACAGCGAAATTACTTCAGCTTTTATAACTATGAATATTGTCTTGATGTAACGGCACAAGAGGCACTGATGCCGGGGACAATGCCGCTGGAAGAGGGATTGAAGGAATCCTTTGAATGGTATTTAAATAATTCCGATGCGGTAAATAAAAAACCGTATATCGAGTATATTGAAAATAATTTTGTTTAGAAAAAACACTATCAAAAGCGGAAGTCTTTCCATCTATATGATGGAATTAAGGCGACTAATTTTTCGAGGAGATGGGGGGAAGATCAGATGACCACAATATACTTTGTACGTCATGCAAGTCCGAATTTTAATAATCATGACGATTCTACCCGGGAATTGTCTGCACAGGGGCTGGAGGATAGAAAAAGAGTAACTAAATTTTTGTGGAACAAAGATATTGATGTTGTTTTATCCAGTCCATACAAAAGAGCTGTGGATACCATAAAAGAATTTGCCGACGCCAAAAAATTAGAGATAAGACTGATGGATGATTTCAGGGAACGAAAAGTGGAAAACAAATGGATCGAGGATTTTAACGGCTTTTGCAAAAAACAATGGGAGGACTTTGATTTCAAACTCTCAGACGGAGAATCTTTGCGCGAGGTACAAAGCCGAAATATTTCCGCGCTCAATCAGGTATTAGAGACATATCACGGAAAAAATGTTGTGATCGGCAGTCATGGAACGGCATTAAGCACAATTATCAATTATTTCGACCCATCCTTTGGTTATAACGAATTTAACGAAATAAAAAATATTATGCCCTGGATTGTCAAATTCTCTTTTGAAAATAATAGATGTCTCGGGATCCGCAAGTACATTGTCACAGGATGATAACCCCATCGGATTACTGTAATATCATGTTTTTTAGAACAAAGAATCCGGCTTTGCCGGATTCTCCGCCTGCGGCGGGCCGCATATGCGGCATTTTTCCTCTCCGCCGCATGGCGATCCCGCCCGGAGGGCTTTTTAAATTGACCGGTCTCCTAAAGCTTAAACTTTGTCATTTCCTGTTCCATCTCCTCCGATACCATCGAAAGGTTATCCACTCGTTCTGCCATATGACGAATGCCTTCTAACTGTTCCTCAAGAGAATCCGCGACCTTCTCAGACAAATCCGACGTATGTCCGGAAATTTCATGAATGCGTTCTATCGCATGTACGATAGAACGGTCCGATTGATGCATCTTTACCACAAGCTCTTCTATTTCTCCAACCGAATACCTTGTCTGTTCCGCAAGCTCGCTAAAATCCGCAAACGTCTCCTGCACTCTGTCTACGGTTTGCGCCTGACCATGTATGCCATTCTTTATTTCTTCTATATTGGATACTGTTTGCGCAATATCCTTACACAGTTCCGCTATAATATTTTCAATGTCAGCTGTCGCTGCCGTCGAATCCGCCGCAAGTTTTCCAATAGATTCCGCAACCACCGCAAATCCTTTTCCCTTTTCCCCTGCCCTGGCTGCCTCTATGGAGGCGTTCAAAGCAAGAAGCTCTGTCTCGGAAGAAATTTCATTGATTGTGCTGACTATATTTGAAATCTTACCGGATTGCGCCTCCAGCATCATAATTTTCTCGAATGAGTCCTCCATCCTATCCGTGATAAACTCATTCCGATGACGCAGCTCCTGTACGTTTCGTTTTCCCTCTTCCCCCGACGCGCTGGTATTCTGCGCTTCCTGCAGCAACAGGCCGCTTTTCTCCTTCAATTGCTGAAACTTTTCTTCCAGTTCTGCGGTACGCATCACAACGCGGGCAACATCCTTGCTTTGCGCCGCCGAGCCCTCCGATATTTCCCGAACCGCTTTGCTGATAGAATCTACATTTTCCTCTATCCCCTTCAAATGCCCTGAACTCAGCACAACCTCTCTGGTAATTGTCGCCATCTTAGCCAGTATATGGGACAGCTTGCCAATCATCTTGTTGAAACTCTTTGAAAGCATACCAAGCTCATTCTTACTGCTCTCATCCGCCTGTCGTGTGAAATCACCGTCCGAAGCCTCTCCTATCAGCGCGGTAATCGAGACAATCGGTTTCGTCAGTCTTCTTGCGAGTAACGTAATGACAAAAACGGCAGCCGATATTGCAAGCAACGCTGCTGCCACGGAGATAATCACAATATGACTAATCATTGACATTGCGGATGCTTCCTTCTGGAGCGTGATAATTGACCAGGAATCCGATTCCCCCTTCAGCGGAATTGTCGTATAGCTGGCATAGTAGGATACCCCGTCGTTCTTTAGCTTACAGCTTCCGCTGTTTCCTCCCATTACCTCTATAATGACATTCTGATAATCCTTTGAAATTTCAAAGCTCTGCTCCTCTGTCAGAATATTCCCGTCCGCATCGGTCAGCGGATTTCCTTGCTCATCCTTACTTGAAACGGTTTTTGTCAACGTCTTATAATTATATAATTCCTCAATCTGGGTACTATCCGGGTGCGCAACAACCACACCCTCCCCGTCAATCACAAATGAAATCTCTCCGTTATCCACATCGGAAAACTCTTCTATAATCCCCTGAAGATAGTCAAGCTTCAGATCTACCGCAAAAATCCCAACCATACTCTCTTTATCGTACATCGGGAAAAATATAGACGCGCAAGGCATTCCCGTATTTACAGAATAGTATGACTGCGAGACAAACGCCTTCTTTTCCTCCATTGTCTGAACAAACCACCAACGCGTCGAGCGGTCTGCCAATTCACCGGAAGAACGTCCCGTCTGCATACCGTCCGTACCCTGTATGTAAAGCAGTTCCAAATATGAATTTCTTGAAACACAATCCTCCAGTATTGGCGTCTGTATCGCTGTATCCATAGTCAAAATACTCGGATTCACGGCAAGCTCCTCGGTAACACTATATGCCCCATCCAAAAAAGTGGCAATCTCACCCGCCATCAACTTTGACTTATTTCTGTTTTCTTCGTATACTTCACTCTCATATGAATTTGCAAAAACAATTACGATCACTCCCGTCAACACCACTGCCAAAACGCAGACAATTGCCACCATCGGCACCAGCAGCTGCTTAAATATACTCTTTTTCTTCATTTGCGTCTCCTTTTTAATCTGCATACTAATACTATTTTACATGGCATTTCAGATTATTTCCACAAAAATCTATACAAAAATCCCCTCATAATCTGAATTTCAGACTGTGAGGGGAAAATTCACGTTACTACTGCTGGTTATGCCTATTCTTCGATTGTTTCTGCCAGTTCTTCCTCAATTGTATCTTCTTCCCGCATATCACCCATATCAAAATCCGCATCCAGTTCAAAATCATCGTCAAATGCAATCTCTGCATTCTCGTCAACATCAGAATCAAGCTTAATATTGCGGTAACGTTTCATACCGGTTCCTGCCGGAATCAGCTTACCGATAATTACATTCTCCTTCAAGCCGATCAACGGGTCAACCTTGCCCTTGATAGCAGCCTCGGTCAAAACCTTTGTCGTCTCCTGGAAAGATGCCGCCGACAAAAATGAATTTGTTGCAAGCGATGCCTTCGTAATTCCAAGCAATACCTGCTTTCCTTCTGCCGGCTCTTTGCCCTCGTTCTCAAGGCGCTCATTCATATCCTCAAACTCCAGAATATCTACAAGCGTTCCCGGAAGGAACTCGGAATCTCCGTTGTTCTCTATACGAATCTTCTTGAGCATTTGACGAACGATAACCTCAATATGCTTATCGTTAATATCAACACCCTGCAGACGATATACTCTCTGCACTTCCTGAATCAGATAATCCTGCACGGCGCGCACGCCTTTAATCTTTAGAATATCATGCGGATTTACGCTACCTTCTGTCAGCTCGTCTCCGGCCTCTAACACCGCTCCGTCCAAAATCTTAATACGCGAGCCGTAAGGAATCAAATATGTCTTTGTCTCCCCCGTCTCGTTATTGGTTACAATGATTTCACGTTTTTTCTTGGTATCCTTAATCGTCGCAACGCCGCCGAATTCTGTGATAATTGCGAGGCCCTTCGGCTTTCTCGCCTCAAAAAGCTCCTCGACACGCGGAAGACCCTGTGTAATATCGTCGCCGGCAACGCCTCCTGTATGGAATGTACGCATGGTAAGCTGCGTACCCGGCTCACCGATTGACTGCGCCGCAATGATACCGATTGTCTCTCCGACCTGCACGGCCTGACCGGTTGCCATGTTCGAACCGTAGCACTTTGCACATACTCCCACATGCGAACGGCATGTCAAAATTGTACGAATCTTCACGCGCTCAATCGGCTCTCCCTTTTCATCCACACCCTTTGCCATAATTGACGCCGCACGCTTCGGGGTAATCATATGGTTAGCCTTCACCAATACATTTCCGTCTTTATCACAGATTGTCTCACAGGCAAATCTTCCTGTAATACGATCCTGCAGTCCTTCGATTTCTTCTTTTCCATCCGCGAATGCCTTAACATACATTCCCGGAATCTCTCTTCCGGTTCCCTCACAGCAATCAGACTCACGGACAATCAATTCCTGCGATACATCTACCAGACGTCTCGTCAGATAACCGGAATCGGCTGTACGAAGCGCCGTATCAGACAAACCTTTTCTCGCACCGTGAGCAGACATAAAGTATTCCAGTACATCCAGACCCTCACGGAAATTTGATTTAATCGGCAACTCAATGGTTCTACCGGTTGTATCCGCCATAAGTCCTCGCATTCCGGCAAGCTGCTTAATCTGCTTATCGGAACCACGGGCTCCCGAATCAGCCATCATAAAAATATTATTGTATTTATCCAGCCCCGACAAAAGCGCCTCTGTCAGCTCGTCATCGGTCTCCTTCCAAGTCTCGACAACTTCCTTATAACGCTCTTCCTCCGTAATCAGACCACGCTTATACTGACGGCCAATCTTATCCACCGTATCCTGGGCTTTCTGGATCATCTCCGGCTTCTGCGGCGGCACGGTCATATCGGAAATAGATACCGTCATAGCGGCTCTGGTCGAATATTTGTATCCCATCGCCTTGATATCATCCAATACCTCCGCCGTCTTTGTCGCACCGTGAATGTTGATTACCTTTTCAAGAATCTTCTTCAACTGCTTCTTTCCGACATGGAAATCAACCTCTACAACCAGCTCATTCTCCTCTGTGCTTCGATCTACAAAACCGAGATCCTGCGGAATAATCTCATTGAAAATAAAACGTCCCAACGTAGATTCCACAAAGCCGGATTTTGTCGTTCCGTCCGGCAGCATCTTGCAGATGCGTACCTTAATTCTGGAGTGAAGCGTAATAACGTCATTCTCATATGCCAAAATCGCTTCGTTTACGCTTTTAAATATTTTGCCTTCGCCTTTTACGCCCGGTCTCTCCTGCGTCAGATAGTAAATACCGAGAACCATATCCTGTGAAGGTACGGCAACCGGCCCACCGTCCGAAGGCTTCAAAAGGTTGTTCGGCGAAAGCAGCATAAATCGGCATTCCGCCTGCGCCTCCTGCGACAGCGGCAAATGCGCCGCCATCTGGTCGCCGTCGAAATCGGCGTTGTATGCGGTACATACAAGCGGATGCAGCTTAATCGCCTTTCCTTCTACCAGAATCGGTTCAAACGCCTGTATACCGAGTCTGTGCAGTGTAGGCGCACGGTTCAGCATAACCGGATGCTCCTTAATAACGTCCTCTAAGACATCCCAAACTTCCGACTGAAGACGCTCCACCATCTTCTTCGCACTCTTAATATTATGCGCCGTACCGTTTGCAACGAGCTCCTTCATAACAAATGGCTTAAACAGCTCAATTGCCATTTCTTTCGGCAGACCGCACTGATAAATCTTAAGCTCCGGTCCTACGACAATAACGGAACGCCCCGAATAGTCTACACGTTTTCCCAGCAGATTCTGACGGAAACGTCCGGATTTTCCTTTCAGCATATCCGAGAGCGACTTCAGCGCACGATTTCCCGGTCCGGTAACCGGTCTTCCCCTTCTTCCGTTATCAATCAATGCATCCACTGCTTCCTGCAGCATTCGCTTCTCATTGCGCACGATAATATCCGGCGCGCCAAGCTCCAAAAGTCTTCTCAGACGATTGTTGCGGTTAATAATTCTTCTATATAAATCATTCAAATCCGAGGTCGCAAAACGCCCACCGTCAAGCTGCACCATAGGACGCAAATCAGGCGGAATCACAGGGATTACCGTCATGATCATCCATTCCGGCTTGTTGCCGGATTCGCGAAATGCCTCTACAACCTCAAGTCTCTTTATAATTCTTGCGCGCTTCTGTCCCGTTGCATCCTTAAGCTCCGCCTTTAAATCTTCGGAATCCTTTTCAAGATCAATTTCCTGAAGAAGCTCCAAAATGGCTTCCGCCCCCATTCCAACCCGAAAAGAGCTGCCGTATTTCTCTCTTGCCTCCTGATACTCGGTCTCTGAAAGCACCTGCTTTTTGCCCAGATTGGATGATCCCGCATCCAGCACAATATAAGAAGCAAAATATAAAACCTTCTCAAGCGTTCTCGGTGATAAGTCAAGAATCAGTCCCATTCGTGACGGTATTCCCTTAAAATACCAAATATGGGATACCGGCGCCGCCAGCTCAATATGTCCCATTCGCTCTCTTCGGACACTTGCCTTCGTAATCTCAACACCGCATCGGTCACAGACTACGCCCTTATAGCGAATCTTCTTATACTTGCCGCAGTGACACTCCCAATCTTTGCTCGGTCCGAAAATCTTTTCACAAAACAAACCGTCTTTTTCCGGTTTTAAGGTTCTATAATTAATGGTCTCCGGTTTCTTCACTTCACCTCTGGACCACTCCCGGATTTTCTCGGGCGATGCCAGACCAATCTGTATTGCGTCAAATGAAATTGGCTGGTAGCTTTCTTTATTCAATGTCTCTGGCATTTATGACACTCCTTCCTTCTTACTCTTCATCAAGAACTTCATCGGCGAAATCGTCCATACCAAAATCATCCTCGATTTCCACTTCTTCCTCTTCCTCGTCTTCGATATTTACAAGTTCTTCGTTTTCCGTGTCAAACTCCTGCTTCGTAAAGCCCATCTTGCCGAAGGATTCGTCATTGTCAAATGCAAAATCCTTGTCACCTGAAATGATAGAATTTAAATCTGTATTGCCATACTCACTGGTTTCCATCAGCTCCACTTCATTGCGTTCCTCATCCAAAACTCTCACGTCAAGCCCCAACGACTGAAGCTCTTTTAAAAGCACCTTGAAGGACTCCGGAATACCCGGCTCCGGAATGTTATCACCTTTGATAATCGCCTCATATGTCTTCACACGTCCGACAACGTCATCGGATTTTACGGTAAGAATCTCCTGCAAAGTATAGGACGCACCGTATGCCTCAAGCGCCCACACCTCCATCTCTCCGAAACGCTGTCCGCCGAACTGTGCCTTACCGCCCAACGGCTGCTGTGTTACCAGTGAATAAGGTCCGGTAGATCTTGCATGGATCTTATCATCTACCAGATGATGCAGCTTCAGATAATGCATGTGTCCGATTGTTACCGGAGAATCAAAAAATTCACCCGTCCGTCCGTCGCGAAGCTGTACCTTGCCGTCTCTGGAAATCGGCACACCCTTCCACAGCTCTCTGTGATCTCTGTTCTCATACAGGAAATCAATCACATCCTGGCGCAGAATATCTTTATATTTCGTTTCAAACTCTTCCCACGAAAGATTTACATAATCGTTGGACAATTCCAGCGTATCCTGTATGTCAATTTCCTTAGCGCCGTCAAATACCGGCGTTTCAATGTTAAAGCCAAGCGCCTTGGCAGCAAGGCTCAAATGAATCTCCAGCACCTGACCGATGTTCATACGTGACGGCACACCCAGAGGATTCAACACGATATCCAGCGGGCGTCCGTTCGGCAAAAACGGCATATCCTCTACCGGAAGCACACGGGAAACAACACCCTTGTTACCGTGACGGCCTGCCATCTTATCCCCGACGGAAATCTTTCTTTTTTGCGCGATATAAATGCGTACCGCCTGATTCACACCCGGAGAAAGCTCATCCCCGTTCTCTCTTGTGAATACCTTCGCTTCAACCACGATACCGTATTCGCCATGAGGCACCTTTAACGAAGTATCACGCACTTCTCTTGCCTTTTCGCCGAAAATCGCGCGCAGCAGCCGCTCCTCCGCTGTAAGCTCTGTCTCGCCCTTTGGCGTTACCTTTCCGACAAGGATATCTCCGGCACGCACCTCTGCTCCAATACGAATGATTCCTCTTTCGTCTAAATCCTTTAACGCATCGTCACCGACGCCCGGCACGTCTCTTGTGATTTCCTCCGGCCCTAACTTGGTATCTCTGGCTTCCGCCTCATATTCCTCGATATGAACGGATGTATAGACATCATCCTGTACCAGTCTCTCGCTTAATAATACGGCATCCTCGTAGTTATAGCCCTCCCAGGTCATAAAGCCAATCAGCGGGTTCTTGCCAAGCGCAAGCTCTCCCTGTGAAGTGGAAGGTCCGTCCGCGATTACTTCGCCCGCCTCCACATGATCGCCCTTGAACACGATTGGCCTCTGATTATAGCAGTTACTCTGGTTACTTCTGGAAAACTTCGTCAGCTTATACACATCGCGCGTTCCATTATCATTTTTTATGATAATCTGTGCAGACTCAGCCGCTTCTACTGTTCCCGCTTCCTTTGCGAGAATACATACACCTGAATCCACGGCAGCCTTTGTCTCCATACCCGTTCCGACAACCGGCGCTTCCGTTGTTAAAAGCGGCACTGCCTGACGCTGCATGTTTGACCCCATCAGGGCACGGTTCGCATCGTCATTCTGAAGAAACGGAATCAATGCCGTAGCAACGGAAAACACCATCTTCGGAGACACATCCATATAGTCGAACATTGTCTTTTCGTACTCCTGCGTCTCCTCTCTGTAACGGCCCGAAACGGAATTTCTTACGAAATGACCCTTGTCATCCAGCGCCTCGTTAGCCTGTGCAACATGGAAATTATCTTCCTCGTCCGCCGTCATATAGACCACCTCATCCGTAACACGAGGGTTCTGCGGATCCGTCTTATCTATCTTTCTGTATGGCGCTTCCACAAATCCATACTCATTAATCCTTGCATAACATGCCAGCGAGTTGATCAGTCCGATGTTTGGTCCCTCAGGCGTCTCTATCGGACACATTCTTCCATAATGCGAATAGTGAACGTCACGCACCTCAAATCCGGCACGATCTCTGGAAAGACCGCCCGGTCCTAACGCGGACAGACGTCTCTTATGCGTCAGCTCGCCCAACGGATTATTCTGATCCATAAACTGTGACAGCTGGGAAGAACCAAAAAATTCCTTCACTGCAGCCGTTACCGGCTTAATATTGATCAGGCTCTGCGGGGATACTCCCTCCTGATCCTGAGTCGTCATTCTCTCGCGGACAACGCGCTCCATACGCGACAAACCGATGCGGTACTGATTCTGCAAAAGTTCTCCAACCGCACGGATACGTCTGTTGCCCAGATGATCGATATCATCATCGTTTCCCACGCCCCACTCAAGATGCATATTGTAATTGATGGATGCAAAAATATCTTCCTTGGTAATGTGCTTCGGAATCAGCTCCGCAATATTTCTTCGAATCGCTTCCTTGATATCCTCTTCACTCTGGTTTTCCTCCAGAATCTGCTTCAATACCGGATAATACACAAGCTCTGTCACACCGACTTCCTTCGGCTCAACATCCACAAAGTTCGTGATATCTACCATCATATTAGACAGTATTTTTACATTTCTCTCCTCTGTCTGGATCCATACATACGGAACGGCCGCGTTCTGAATCTGCTCCGCCATCTCTCTTGTCAGCTCTGTCCCTTTTTCAAAGACCTCACCCGTAACAGAATCCACAACCTCTTCCGCAAGCACTTTTCCACGCAGACGATTCTTAAACGCCAGTTTTTTATTAAATTTATAGCGGCCTACTTTTGCCAAATCATAACGTCTCGGATCAAAAAACATCGCTGTGATCAAGCTCTCCGCGCTCTCCACAGTAAGCGGTTCACCCGGACGGATCTTTTTATACAGCTCCAGCAGACCTTCTTCATAATTGGTTGCCACATCTTTGCCAAAGCTTGCCACTATCTTAGGCTCCTCACCGAACAGGTCAATAATTTCCTGATTGGTGCTCACACCCAATGCACGGACAAGCACAGTAATCGGCACTTTTCTTGTTCTGTCTACACGGACATAAAATACATCGTTGGAGTCTGTCTCATACTCCAGCCACGCACCGCGGTTCGGAATGACCGTACAGGAATACAGCTCCTTTCCGACTTTGTCGTGCGCAATACCGTAATAAATTCCCGGTGAACGCACAAGCTGGCTTACAATTACACGCTCCGCACCATTGATGACGAAGGTGCCTGTCTCTGTCATAAGTGGTAAATCGCCCATGAAGATTTCATGTTCATTGATTTCATCGTTCTCTTTGTTATGAAGTCTTACCCTCACCTTCAAAGGTGCCGCATACGTAGCATCTCTCTGCTTACATTCCTGGATAGAGTACTTTACATCGTCCTCGCACAGCGTAAAATCGACAAATTCCAGACTAAAATGACCGCTGTAATCTGCAATCGGCGAGATATCGGCAAAGACTTCCTTCAGTCCTTCGTCCAGAAACCACTGATAAGAGTCCTTTTGAACCTCAATCAGGTTCGGCATTTCCAATACCTCTTTTTGTCTTGAGTAACTCATACGCATGCTCTTTCCGGTTTTCACCGGACGTATTCTGTTTTTCTCCATTGACGTTTCACCTCTCGTTTTTTTATTTGTAATACATCTAGCGATATAAGGTGTATGAATAGACATTTTCAACTATATGTTGTATCATCATTCCGCGCTCCCTAAAACGCTTCCAGAGCTTTTAATATCAGGCATTCCGATTTTTTCAAAAAAACACTTGACATATGAAAAAGCCCAGCTCACCATAATAGTGCAACCTATATGATAGCACAATTCAAAGAAGCTCGTCAAGGAAAACTTGAGATAATTTTGCTTCAAAAAAAGACAAGCGCACTGACGTTATCTGTCAGGCGCTATCAGACTTAGAATACATGTAGAATCATGTATGAAATGTTTTGATATATTTATTTTAACAGCGGATATATTATTTGTCCATGTCGTTTCAGGAAAGTTTTAGTAATTTTATTAAAATATTTCAATTTCAAAACACTACATTACAATAATATTCTTTTTGAGAACAAGGTCTTTCCTATGATGATTCGGGCGTCAAAAGGTTGTGAACAAGAAGAATGCCGGCAATTTGCATGTATTTGTGCAAACTGCCAATAAAAACTTTTTTCACGACCTTTTGGCGCCCGAATCCTATGATAACACAAAACGGGAAACAGCCTTGCCCGTACAAGTACGAAAAGACTGTCTCCCGTTTCACTTTTAATCCGGTAGATTGCAATTATTTCAAAGTAACTTTTGCGCCTTCTGCCTCTAATTTTGCCTTGATGTCATCAGCTGTTGCTTTGTCAGCTGCTTCTTTGACAACCTTAGGAGCTCCGTCTACTAACTCTTTTGCTTCTTTTAAGCCTAAGCCGGTAGCTTCACGAACCACTTTGATAACTTTAACCTTGTTCGGTCCAACCTCTGTCAGCTCTACGTCAAACTCTGTCTTCTCTTCTCCTGCTGCTGCGCCGTCGCCTGCTGCTGCTGCAACTACCACGCCTGCTGCTGCGGATACGCCGAATTCTTCCTCACATGCCTTTACTAACTCATTCAACTCTAATACACTTAACTCTTTGATTGCTTCGATCATCTCAGCTGTTGTCAATTTAGCCATTTTTATTTACCTCCATTTTGGTTTTATATTTTCAAATAATGATTACCGACTTATTCTGCCGGTGTTTCCTCTGCCGCCTGCGCTTCTGTTGATGCTTCGTCTGTTGATGCTTCCTCTGTCACGCCGCCCTTCTCTGCGATCTGATTAATAACACGCGCAAAGTTTGTAATCGGAGACTGAATACTTCCAAGGAACTTGGAAAGCAGCTCTTCTCTTGAAGGGATTGTTGAGATTGCCTTCATTCCGTCTGTATCATAGTATGTCCCCTCTACAACACCCGCCTTAATCTCAAGCGCCGGAGCGGTTTTTGCAAATTTTGCAAGGATTCTCGCCGGAGCGGTTGCATCGGTTTTGGAAATCGCAAAAGCGTTTGGTCCTTCCAAAGAGGAAGAAAGGCTTTCGAATTCCGTTCCCTTGATCGCGAAGTTAACTAATGTATTCTTATATACTTTATAAGTTACACCGGCTTCTCTTAACTGCTTACGCAGCTGAGTATCTTCTGCAACTGTAAGTCCGCGGTAATCCACAACGACTACTGACTGCGCATCTTTCATCTGATCTGAAATTTCCTGTACGATAGGCTGTTTCAATTCTACTTTTGCCACGAATCGTGCACCTCCTTTTTTTATTTTCATTTTGCAAAGACAAGGTACAATCGAGTAGGGAAAATTTCTTCCCCTGCCCGCCACGCGGGGCGCCGCTGCAAAGCAGCCAATTCCTTGCGCCTCTGTGCATATAAAAAGTCCTCTCTGTGGAAGACAGAGAGGACATAATCTCATTCACAAATACTTTCGTATCCGCTTTCCCTCGGCAGGCTCTTGCGATTACGCCTTGCGGCGCCTGCTGTCTTCGGCAATATGCTTTGCTATTATAACATTTGATATTATTGATGTCAACTAATTTTTCTAAGCCAGCTTCACCGGATTGACCTTTGCGCCAGGTCCCATTGTAGGAGCAATCGACACGCTCTTCAAATACTGTCCTTTCACTGCGCTTGGCTTAGCCTTATTAACTGCATCGATAAGAGTTTGGAAGTTGTCCGCTAACTGTTCTTCTGTAAAGGATGCTTTTCCAATTGGCACATGGATAATATTCGCTTTGTCCAATCTGTATTCAATCTTACCGGCCTTAATATCATTTACGGCCTTTGTAACGTCCATCGTTACGGTTCCGGCTTTCGGGTTCGGCATCAGACCCTTTGGTCCAAGTACACGTCCAAGACGTCCAACAACACCCATCATATCCGGTGTAGCTACCACAACATCAAAATCAAGCCAGCCTTCGTTCTGGATCTTCGGAATCAATTCCTCGCCTCCAACAAAGTCTGCTCCTGCTGCCTGTGCCTCATCCAGCTTGGTTCCCTTTGCGAAAACCAACACCTTTACGGCCTTACCTGTACCGTGCGGCAATACAACCGCACCGCGAATCTGCTGATCCGCATGACGTCCGTCACATCCGGTTCTGATATGAACTTCGATTGTCTCATCAAATTTTGCAACAGCCGCTTTCTTTGCTAAGCTGATTGCTTCTGCCGGATCATATAAAACTGCTCTGTCAATTGCTTTTGCAGCTTCAAGATATCTTTTTCCTCTTTTCATTCTAAATGACCTCCTGTGGTTTTATCGGGAGCAATCCCTCCCACTTATTTTTATTTGCAATTCTGTTCGTTTCGCTAAGTTCAAACTTCGTGCAAAGCACTCGTTTTCTCTAAGCTTTCTATTCTTCTACTTCTACGCCCATGCTTCGGCAGGTACCGGCAATCATGCTGATAGCCGCATCTAAAGACGCCGCATTTAAATCAGGCATCTTCAGCTCTGCAATTTCCTGCACCTTAGCTTTGGAAATCTTAGCCACCTTTGTTTTATTCGGCACTGCGGAACCGCTCTTTAAATTGCAGGCTTTCTTTATCAAGACCGCTGCAGGCGGTGTCTTTGTGATGAAGCTAAAGCTTCTGTCCGCATATACCGTGATTACAACAGGGATAATCAGATCACCCTGATCTGCAGTCCTAGCATTAAACTGCTTTGTAAACTCAACGATATTTACACCATGCTGTCCAAGTGCAGGACCAACAGGCGGAGCCGGTGTTGCTTTGCCGGCAGGAATCTGTAATTTAATATATCCTTCTACTTTCTTTGCCATTTGATGTTGCCTCCTTAATTCATCTTCTTAACATCTGAAAAGCTTATTTCAACCGGTGTCTCCCGGCCAAACAAGTCCACATTGATTGTAACAATCTGCTTGCTCTCGTTCATTGTCCGAATAACCCCGACAGTGTCCTTCCACACACCGCCGATTACAACGACCGTATCGCCCACAGCAAAATCCACAACAATGTTGTCTGATTTGATACCCAGCGTTCTGATTTCAACTTCAGTGAGTGGTACCGGCTTAGAACCCGGCCCTACAAATCCGGTTACTCCTCTGGTATTTCTGACAACATACCAGGTGTCATCATTCATAATCATATTGATAAGCACATATCCCGGAAACATCTTTTTCTGAACCTGTTTTTTCGCTCCGTTCTTCAGTTCAACTACCTCCTGCAACGGAACGCGCACCTCCAGAATCTGGTCTTCCAAATGTCTGTTTTCAATGGTCTTATCAATATTCGCTTTCACCTTATTCTCATATCCTGAATAGGTATGAACTACATACCAGTGTGCCTCTGCCATAAATCACCTATGCCTCCATTTTCCCGGGTTTTGCCGCGTGAATCGCAAATATTTCTTATAAATTCACAAGAAAATTCACGCCATACTGAATCAAAGTATCCAATAACGCGATAATCAGACCTACAATAACTGACACAACAACGACCGCAGTCGTCTGACGGGCAAGAGTTTCTTTTGTCGGCCATACAATTTTCGCAAATTCGGCCTTAACTCCTTCGAGCCAGCTTTCTTTCTGAACGCCGCTCTTATTTTCGTTTTCTCCCATACTTGTCACTTCCTTTGCTCAATCTAGGTTACCAGCACAAAATTATTTCGTTTCTTTGTGTAAGGTATGTGTTCTACAGAATCTGCAATATTTCTTTGTTTCCATTCTGTCCGGATGAGCTTTTTTGTCCTTTGTCATGTTATAATTACGCTGCTTGCATTCTGTGCATGCTAATGTAATCTTTGTGCGCACAACTTCCACCTCCATTAATTCATTGTATTTATGCCTGTTTTTAGGCATAAAAAAAAGACCTACTTCCAAGCCAGTTTAATATAACACACTTTTTTTCATTCTGCAAGTTATTTTTTCCCGAAAATAAGCCGATATAAATTAAAAGCAATTGCAAAAAATAACGAATTACCGATGACAAATTTGTTTTTTCATATTATAATGTATATATAAACGGATTTATGTTACCCCAGTGTGAAAGCACTTTCAAGGAAGAAAGGAGGGGGAAATATGGTAACTGCAGTCATGGATAATGCATACAATTATTTTTTGACTACTTACGGCAATTCTGCCGTGTCCAGATACGATGCGCACAAGCGCAGCGAATTGCGCACCACTTACAACAACATAGTCAAGATCAACAAAGAATCCCCGCTCTATAAGATCAAAGAATCTGGGGATGTGGAAAAATTTGTGATTGACATCAAGGAGAACGCCCGAAGTCTCAAGAACATTATTGCTTCTTTATCGACAGATGACGCTGGGATTGAGAGCGCATTCCGCAAAAAGGTTGCTGTTTCCACACAACCCGATATCGTCGACGCGGTTTATGTCGGCAACGGACGCGAGAACGACGGTTCCTCAAAATATACGATTGAGGTCAACCAGCTTGCCAGTCCGCAGACAAATCTTGGCAATTTTCTGCGGGACGATACGCTTGACGTCTTACCGGGAAGCTATTCTTTCGACTTAAGTACCACAGTCGCTTCCTATGAATTTCAATTTTCAGTAAATCAGAACGACAATAATCATAAGCTTCTTGATAAAATTTCAAGACTAATCAATACCGCAAATATCGGGCTTAATGCCGAATTAGTCTCTGACGAAAGAGGACGCTCCGCCCTGAAAATCGAATCCAGACAGACCGGTATGCGGGACGGAGAAGATTACATCTTCCAGATTGTACCGGACGGCGCCAATCTCTCCAAGGTAGCGATGGATGTTCTCGGAATCGGGCGTGTTGATTCCAGGGCACAAAACGCCTCTTTTATTTTAAACGGCAGCGAACGAAGCTCTTACTCAAACAAGTTTACAATTGATAACACGTTTGAGCTTAATTTAAAAGGAATCAGCGAGGAAGGCAGTCCGGTATCCATAGGCTATAAGACCAGTGTAGACGCCGTTGCCGATAATATTCAATCTCTTGTTGATTCATACAATCAGATGCTTGGCACTGCACAAAATTACGCTCACACTCAGCGGGACAGCGTAAAATTAATTTCCGATATCGGAAGTGTCGCGAAAGGTTTCCAGACCGAATTTGAAAATATCGGCCTTCTTGTAGATCGCTCGGGAGCCATTTCTATCGACAGAACACTTCTCGCCAATGCTGTGGGCGCCGAAAATTCCAACGAGAGCTTTTCCATTTTAAATCAATTCAAGGACGCTCTTAATGCAAAGGCAGAACGCGCATCTATCAATCCGATGAATTATGTAAACAAGATTTTGGTTGCCTACAAAAATCCGGGACATAACTTTGTGACACCTTATATCACATCTATTTATTCCGGTATGATGTTGGATACTTACTGTTAAATCAAGAGGACCTGCTACCGGCAGCTTCCTTCAAATACATGAGCGTAAAGCGGGATTCCAAAAGACAATATTCTTTAGAGTCCCGCTTTGTCATTACTGTACAACCTTTGATAACAATTCCATAGACTTTTCCAGCGCCTCTTTCAGCTCTTTGTTCTCCTTTAGCAGCGCCATAATCGTGTGGTAGCTGTCATCCGAAAAACTATTCCAGAAAACCTCCTCCATCATCTCCAAATAAAACGGTGTTTCCCGCGCATAAATCCACCAAAGCTTCTCCAAATCATAATGCACACCGTTATAGCTCCATGGCTTGCGGCCTGCGAAATGAATCAGCGGGGGCAGCTGCTTAAGAATAGCGCCCACCTCCCCCTCATACTGAATATTTTGGGAAAACACATTATATTTTGTATTATCTAAAAACAACACATTGCCTGCATGTACATAATTCAACAAATCCTGATCCGGATTCGTCAGGGAAAACCCTGCCTGTTTGGCCACCCGAAAATAATCGTCAAATTTATATTTTCTGCGAATTTCATCCATATTATATAAAATCACGCCGGAATTAAAGTATCGTAATTGCCCGTTCCATCCCAAAAACAACCGCTCCTGCGCCTCGCTAAAGTTCCCCTGTATCATCGTATCATCGGCTGCCGCAAGCTCCATCCCCTCCATATCCATAAAATAAAGTTCGCGCAGCGATTCATTTATAATAATATCCACATCAAGATACAAAAGACGCTTAAGCTCCTTCGGAAGCGCCTCTCCTACAAGCAGTCTGTAATAGATTTCTTTTGACCAGCTTGCCGTCGTCGGAAGCATATCCATATATTTCTGCATTCCAAGTTCACAAAACTCCAGTTTTTGCCCCCAGCCTTCCGCCAGCTCCTTAAGACACGCTCTGTCCTCTTCGGTCAAATCCGTCTGCAAAACAAAAACGTGTACGCCCTGCCCCCTGTGATGCATAAACAAGGACGTCAACATAACATACGCGTACTTTACATATCTGCTGTTGATTGCTATTGCAATATTCATTTCCTCGATTTTCAATCCTCTCCTTCCCTTCCATCTAAAATTGTAAGCATCTTTGTCAAACGGTCTCTGTACGAATGCAGCTCTTTCACCTTCCGATAACCGCTTTGGGCAATCTGTCTCCGCTCCTCCTCATGCGCAAGATAATATCCCGCTTTATCCACCAGATCCCTCTCGCCCTCAAAACAGACGTAATCCTCGCCCTCCTTGAAATATAAAGGCAGCTCCGCCTGATAGTTTGTCAAAAGAAACCCTCCCGCTCCCATAACATCCCACATGCGAAGCGGCAGTCCCGTTTTAATATTCGGTATTGTTATATTTAAATTTATTTTTGTCCCACGAAAAACCTTAGGCATTTCGCCCCAATAATCAACTCCGCCGCGATACTGTACACGAATCAAATCGCTGACGTCGCTGTTTGAGTATACTGCCAAAGGATACTTCATCGACAAAGCAATCAACGCCCTCCGCCGCTGAATGGCTGCGATTTTAAATCCCAATACGGTCGTAGAAAAAATCAATCCAATATCCGAAAAAGAGTCTTCCGTTTTCTCTAAATGAAAATATTCCTCCAACTGTTCCAAAATATCGGGTGTAAGCATCTCCTCTATAATATTTCCGCCGCTGATACTCATCTGCGCCTGCATCGTCGCCTCAAAATATCCCTTCAGATAATCCGGCAGCGCATGTGCCAGTTTATCATAGCTGTTTCTTTCATAAAGGCTTCCAACAAATGCAATCTCGTTTTGATATTTATACAGATCATCGGCATTATCCAGCAAATAGTCCAGCCTCGCCGTATCCACAGCAAGCGGAAGATACCAGATCTGCTTCACGCCCATCCCCTTAAATTCCAGGTAGTTTGACTGATCGAATGTAAAAATATAATTGCATTTATTAAATACAGATTTATGATACATGCTAATCAACGGATTGTCACAGGTCCAGACAACATATCTTATTTTCCGATTTTCACAGGCGTTGGAAATTACCGCAAAATAATTGACTGTAAAAACCATATCGAAATGTTTTTCATTCAGAAGCTTCTCTATATATGTCTGAAACTCCTCGTCTATATCATAACTGCCAAGCTTCTGCTGAATATTCTCCACAGTATGTCCCAGCAGCTGAAAGGTACGCTCAATATCCTGATAATTATATGCCCTCCAGCGGTACATCAATATATGCATAACAAGCAACTCCCAAAATATAAAATCATAATTATAAATAGCACTCTTTTATATATTCTGCGCGGTTCTTCCACGTATGCCTCCGTCTTGCCTGCGTGTACCCCAAGTCCGCCATTTCCTGCGCTTTGGACAAATGTCCAAACAAATCAAACACACGCTCCGGCAGGCTTTTGATGTCGTTTAAAGAAAACATAACCAGTTCCCTTCCGTCCGTAAATTCCTGACGCATATATGTGGAGTCGTCCGTCACGACAGCCGCACCGGCAAGCATCCCGTTAAATACCCTGTCATGACTGCCCGCCTTGAACCATGTCATAGTATTTAATACAACCTTGGAATCATTCATAAGAGGCAATATCTGCGGCGCAAGCACCTTTCCCCCATAATCAAGATACGGGCTGTCGCTCCAGCCGCATTGGTCCCAGCCTGTCCCGTACGCCGTCACACGAATACCGGAATCAACCAGAATGCGAACTGCCTGCTCCCGGAAAAAGGATGTCGCATAGGAATCGAGAAAACGCATATTTACAATAATTTCCTGTATTCTCTTCTCCGATATATCATTCCTCTCTCCGCGAAGATATTCTTCAATTGCAAGCTCTGTGGTTTTCTCCGGATGATTCGCCAGCTCATGCAGGACCTCCTGCGCCATTTTCTGCCCGTCCACCTCCGGAATCGATGACAAGTCCGGTATCATGCGCGCCACGGTGTAAATCGGCAAAGCCCCCGCATACAAAACATCAATTCCCCGACTGGCAAGCGGCTTGTGGCGGCAGTGCAGCTCGACTCCTGCATGGGGCAAAAAATCTGTGCGCATGATATTTTTATGAAAACGCCGGATATATTTTACATGGTTGCGGTCTACACAAAGCACAACGGATGTTTTTGGAGCCCGATTTATGGCTCTCTCATAATGAAACGGATGGTCCATCAGAATATTGATATAGGGGATATCATAATGTTCCCACAAATTCTCCTCTGTGACGGGCAATGCCAGATTATATCCAAGATTATTGAACGTAACACAGGCAAACCCATCTTCTGCCCGCCGCTCCTCAAGCAACTCTATAAGCGCCTCCTTGCCCGCTTCCGCCTCCGCGGCATCATAGACAAACGAGCGGTATCCCATCCCTTCAAACGCATCCTTTAATTCCAGCGTAAACAAATCCAGTGTATCATATACCCCGATAAAATAAATAATCGTACCTGCCATTGCCTGCGTTCCTTTCCCACTTATTCTAAGAATGCAAGACGCTCCTTTGCCGGTGCATATTCGCCGCATTTCTTATAATACTGTATCGCCTGCGCCGTATTGCCAAGGCATTCGCGAACTACTCCCGCATTATAATATGCAAGAAACGAATTTGCTCCCTGCATTCTAGCGCGCTCACAGCCTGCGGCACTTAAAAATTCTCCGACCGCAGCGTCAAACATCTCATTATTCATATATATCAATCCCATCAACAGCTTAAAGTCCGCCGTTTCCCCAAATTCGTCATAGATATTTTCAAACATAAGCGCTTCCTTGGCCCGCCCTGCATTCAACAGCGCATATCCGTAAGTCTCCACCATATCTATGACATACTCCAATGACGGATTCAAATCAAACGAAAGTCCCCTCGAAAAATACTCTGCCGCCTCCCGATAATCCTCCTGCATATAGTAGCTCTTACCGAGCTGATAGAGAATGTACGGATCATCTCCGCCCGTCGCAAGCTCCTGTTTTAAAAGAACAATATTACGCTCGGCTTTTTCCCGTTTCTGTTTCGGAGTCCCCATATATCCGTCATGCCGGATCGTAATTGGAAGGGATATATAAACATCCGATGCTACTTGCCCATCTCCGGCCACAGGCAGCAGCTGCTCATGAATTCTCCCATAATATTTGTATCTGCGTCTGTCAAAAACTCTTGCAATGAATTCCTGCTGATAATTTACCTGTCCCTTCTGTTCTATCTGATTGCGCCTTACAATGCGCCCTATTTTATCGCTGCCGCCCCCCAAAAATCTCTGCACCGCATCTAAATCCATATTCTCAATTACTTCATCGCTGTCCAATACAAAAACCAAATCATTGCCCGCTAAAGAAACCGCATAATTTTTTGCCGCGGCAAAATCATCGCGCCATTCAAAAACAGATTTTTTTAATGTAAATTTCTTTTTTGGATTTTGCCCCCATTCTTCCAGTATTTCAACTGTACCATCCGACGAACCGGTATCCACGACAATCAGCTCTACGGCATAATCCCAAAGAGAAACAAGGCAGCGGTTTAGCTTTTCTTTTTCATTTTTTGTAATCATACAAATTGACAGCATAATTTTTCCCCTCAGCAGTTATTTTCTGTTATAATACACATGACATATATTATATCGGTTTATTGCCAAAGAAACAATAGGCGGTTTTGAACATGAGGTGCTTATGAAGATTTTATATTACTACTGGGGTGAAAACTCTTCCAAAGATATTACAGAAACCTTCTTTACGCTTGGACATGAAGTGACTGTTTTCAAATATCCACTTGACAACTATCTCTCAGACGTTTCATTCTCTCACGCTCTTTCTCTTGAAATTGAAAAGGGAAAGTATGATTTTATATTTACATTTAATTACTTCCCAGTCATTTCGGACACAGCCGAAGCATATTTCCTAAAATATGCCTGCTGGGTCTACGACTGCCCGCACTTTACGCTTTACTCCAAATCTGTCTCGAATTCATGCAACTATATCTTTTTGTTTGATCAGAATATGGTCTCACAGACGCTTGCCGCGGGAGCCAAGCACGTATATCATCTGCCGCTCGCCGCACATACCGCACGCATACAACGCCAGCTTAATCTATCGCCAAAATGCTTCACGCCGCCTGAACAATATATAAACGAGATTTCATTTGTAGGAAGCCTATACGAAGATAATATGTATGACAAGATCAACTTTTTACCGGAAGAACTGATCGGTTATCTGGACGCAGTCATGTGCATGCAGAAACAGCTTTGGGGAATGGACCTCATCTCCTCGTTAATGGATCAAAAACTTGCTTCCACACTTTCAAAATATATCAAACTGGAAGAAAACCCAAATCTTCCAAATTTGGACCGGCTGATTTTCGGAGACATGCTTCAAAATAAAATTACCTCCGACGAACGAATTACCGCCATAAATTTACTGTCGGAATTTTTTCCTGTCGCACTTTATTCCGGCTCAAAGAGTTCCCTCTGCCCCAAAGCCGACTATCAGGGATATATTTCCTATAACGACACTATGCCATTTATATTTTTTAAATCTAAAATTAATTTAAATATTACGCTCCGTTCCATCACTTCCGGCATACCGCTGCGCGCCGTAGATATACTCTCCTGCGGCGGTTTTCTGCTCAGCAATTATCAACCGGAGCTTGCCCAATATTTCGAAGCCGGAACAGACTATATTTATTTTGAAGATTTTGAAGATATGCTGGGTAAGGCAGATTATTTTCTGCGACACGATAAAGAACGGGAAGAGATTGCCGGAAACGGCTTCCGAAAAATAAGTCAAGAATTAACTTATGCAAGACAAGTCGAAAAAATGTTCTCAAAGATCATGAATATCTGCGAAGCTTAATTCTTATTCTGTCGTTATGTATTGCTGTAATTGTCGTTTATGCACTTTACGATGTCAAAAATATCCTTCCCGTATTATTATTTAAAATACTGATACGCCAAATAAGCGACTGCGCCGACAACCGCCACTGTACCAAATATTGCCTTCAAATACGCTTTCATCCCCCACGGTTTATGCTTCTTAAGCGTTTCCCTTCTGCTTTCTATCTTCTTCTACACTCATGAGCTCCGCATTATCTATGTGAGTTTTAACAATGTGCTTTAACGGACCATAAAATTCCTCAAATTCCAACTTCGGTTGCGACGGATAATAATGCTCATCCAAACTCTTGCACAATTATAGTTTCTTTGATTTTAACATTTTTTCACAGGATACAAGAAACGCACTCTTGTTTTTCTCCGTCCAATGTCATATAGCGGTCAAAACATCATTACCACAACAAAAAAGGAAAATATTATATGCAGAGGGATTAAAGAAAGCCGCGGTAATTTTCTTCGATAGAATCTATAATTTTCTCATTCCCTAATAAAAGCTGCTCATATATGATTTCCGTTCTGAGGACACCCTCCACCGCCAAATCATGATCCGCCGCCTTTATCATATTTTTCAATGTTTCGATAAGCTCCGACGGCAAATAGGGATATTTCAATTCAATTCTTCTTATAATGTGCAGCGACTGCTTCTTATCGTCGTCGGAGACCGGCTGCGTCTGAACAAGCAGACCGCCGTTTTGTGTTTTGATCACATGATAGTCCTCAGGGGCTATCTGCTCAATTACCAGCAGAACATCCTTCTTTGTCAGATTTATGGAACGGATTGCCATGAAAAACTGCCATCCAAAACACACACTCGTTAATGTCAAAGAAAACACGAGAATGACAGAAGACAGATGGAAAATATTTCTTACGGGGTTATTCATGATAGGAACATCATAGTGCAGGCCTATTATAATTATTATCATACCGGCTGCTAAGGAAGCAAAAGTCTTGGAAACGGCCTGCCGAATCATCTCCCGGCGCAGCCGTCCAATATCCTTTTTATCAAAATCAATATAATTGAAATGTTTCTTCATATTCTATTTAGAGCCTTTTTGATTTTAATATAATATAGCAGAGAATGAGAAGTCAAACACGTAAAAAACGGAACTCGAAACAACCATATCTCTTATTCTGTCTATACTTATGGTAACTTGCTGGCAAACTCCCACTTCAGCTCCGCCGCGACTTCCAGAAGCTTTACCGGATCGTCGTCATTCATCTGCATAATTGCCACATCCAATGTCGGCAATGTCTTTTTCAGCTTCTCATTGTCATACCCCGGCGATACCGCCTTTCTCCTCAGCTTCCTAAGCTTTTGAAGCATTTCAAGAGCAGGAAACGGCTCCTTTGCAATATGGCTTTCCAGGCAGGCATTCACTGCAAACGAATAAAACTGGAGCAACGTATAATCCAGAGCATAGCGAAGCTTTTTGTAATTTGGCAGCACATGTATTTTCTCCCATGTACCCTTCATCGCTTCGTACAAACTTCCGCAGTACGATTCCCTGTCTCTCTTTTTGGACAACGAATCGTCGGTATTTTTGTAGCTGTAAACAACTTCCTTTAAATTTCCGATGTTAAATGCGGCAGCAAACAGGAAATCTAAGAAATCCGAATCCTCAAGCATCGGCACATGCTCACGGAAGCGCAGATGATGCTTCTCAATCAGCTCTCTACGGACGAGCTTGCTCCACAGATAACCGCCGCGCATAATCAGTCGGCTGCGCTTCTTTGCATTGAGCACTCCGGTATCCTCATCCCCCGTATATAAGACGATCGTATCCTTACCTTCATAGATAAATCCGCCGTCCACCAGATCGTAGTCGCCCTCCTTCGCCTTTGCATATAAGCGCTCATACATCTTAGTATCCGGCACGTCGTCGCAATCCACGAAGCCGATATACTCTCCGGTCGCCGCCTCAAGGCCAAGGTTTCTCGCTCCTCCGGCTCTTCGGTTATCCGGCGAGGCAATGACCCGCACGCGGTCCGGATACTGTCTCTGACACTCCCGAAGAATCGCAAGACTGTTATCCGTAGAACAGTCGTCAATAAAAATAATCTCAATATCCTCAAGCGTCTGGTGCACGAGATTGCCAAGACACCCCTGAAACTGCTTTTCTCCATTATAGACCGGCACAATAACGGACACTTTTTTCGGCGGCCGTCCCTCATTGAGATACTCGTAGAGTGAAAGCTCCCCCTTGATATCCGCCTCAATTATAGATAGCGCCGTATTTGACACCGGAAATTCCGCGAAATATGCCGCGCCCCCCTCCAAAACCTTCTTCCCATGCTGCATAATCAGCGTCCTGATATTCTTATAATGCTCCAATAAAAGAGGCAGCTCCCTTGAGAAATCCAAAAACCCTCTCTCCCCCCGTTTCTTCTCCTCATGCATAATATAAATCAGCCGCTCAATCGCAGGAATCTCCCCCCTGATATCCGACGCATTCTCTCTGATATCCGGGCGAATCTTAAGATAGCCGTAAAACAGCTCCTTCGCCTGCGCAATCTCCCCGGCCGCAATCAGACTCGTCATAGCCTGCTTAAACTCTATTGTCTCCGCCTTTTCCGATGTGATTCCTATCCGGCATTCCTTATAACGGTATTTTCTGGCTGCAATCCAGACGTAGAGCATTACCTCGGAAAGAAAACCGTAAACGCGTTTGTGGTACATGTCATAATCCGAAACGTCAATCGCATCCGACGCCTCGGCAAATATATGAAACAGCCATTCACAGTACTCGTCAAATTTCTCTTTCGTCGTCACCATCAGATTGCCGTAGCAGCACTTATCGTCCGCCATCACCTTCTCAAATGCCGGATAATCCTTAGGATACAGCTTCTTGATCGCATCCCCCACCGCATTCATATCGGCAATATTATGCGCCTTTGCAAAATTCTCCCTGTTACTTCCCCCATTCGACAGAAAATCAGAGGTCAGAATATCACAATCCGAAAGCGCTTCCTCATAATCTGCCTGTGTCATAAAACGGCTGCCGTCCTCTGTAAGGAAATACCGTCTGTAATGACAGATTCCGATTACATCCGCCTCCGTCTCATTCTTCCAAAGCCAGTATAAACCGGTCAGCTCTCCGTAGAGCGGATTTAAATCGGAAATGTGATCTCCCGTATCGTCGCCCATATAGCCGAGATCCTCCGTAATTGCCCGGCCGACATGCATCGGAACATAGACAGGATCCTCCGGCTTTTGAAATAATTTGTGGGTCATCGTATATATTTTAACATTCATCTATTTTCTCCTCCTGAAGTTCTCCTAATATCTCAAGAAATTCCTCGGTACGTCTCTCCCATGTATGAAAACGACGGCTCTTCTCACAACCTCTTTTTGCAATCTGCCTGCGCTTATGCTCATCCGCAAGCAGCTCCTTAATCCGCCCGGCAAGCGCCTTTCCCTCTCTTAAGTCAAACAACACCAGCTCTTCCCCGTCGGCAAAATTCTTCGTCAGATATCCGCTCTTATCCGACACTGCCACCGTGCCGCACAAAAGCATATTTGCAATGCGCTCCGTAAAACCGCCCTTATGCCATGACATAATATTTAAGGATATCTTAGAGTCCTGCCAGACCTCCATACTCTCCTCCACCGACACCTGCGGATGGCAGATTAAACCGTCATACTTTGAAAGCGGGCTCTTCTTCCAGCTCTCCCCGTAAACGTGTATCGTAAGCCCCTCCTCAAGCAGCGTCCGCATGACCTTTTCCCGATAATAAGTCATAATCGCAAAACATACCTGCTTCAAATCAAATAACACATTCTTAAAATCCTCGTCATTCAGTTCAATCCCATAATCCGCAAGCGCCTGCGCAAACGCCTGCTCCGCGCAAAGGTTCGGATTCTTCTTCATAATCAACAAAAAACGGTTTGCCAGATAACGCTCCCTGGTCTTCGTATTTTTGATAAACAAAAGGCGCTCCCTGTAATCGTACCATGTTCCTACGAACGTCACGTCAAGCCTGCGCTCCCTCTCCCAAATTGCTCCCTCATGTGCGGGCAGCCTTCCCGCAGGCGGCAGCAGATAGCATCTTTTTACCTGCTTTCCAAAATACCGCCCCACAAATTCCTGATAATCCCTTCCATGCGTAAAAACATAAAATTCCTTTGGCCCCTGTTCCAAATGCTCCTTCATCCAGAGAGGATGATCGAAAATGAAGTGAAACTTCGGCCCGTCTATACAGTCATGCACATTCCTTCCGTCCTGCAAATGCACAGAAAACAGATATGTCTGAAATCCCACAATCGCCTGGTAGGTGCGCCCGATAAGCTCCAAAAGCCCCTCGGCGCCCCGTTTTCCGATATCATAAACCTCCACTTCTTTCCCGGCGCGTCTGAGCGCACAAATAAATGCATCCGCAAAAGAATCCAGTACACTGTAACACGTATCGTCTCCCCGGTACACAAGAATCGGGCAGCATTTTCTGTAACGCGCCCCAAATTCGCCCTTCCTTGCAATCATCTGCTCCAAAAACGCGGTTCCGTCCTCCACAAAGCCAATCTCATTGGCCTGCCGCAAAAGCTCCTCTACCTTACCGTTAAACGTTCCCTCCTGCTGCAAATGTCCCGCATGCAGTCCTGCCAGAAAACACTGCTCCTTATATTTAAGCCAAAGCTCTCTGCACCTTGCAGCCTCCGATCCCTCTTTAAATACCTCATGCCATTGCCCGATTCTTCCCTCTCCCAAAAGATCTGCATACTGCTGCATACAAAGCCTTCTCTCCCAGCCTGATCTCTTTACCGAAAACAGCTCCCGCAAAAGCCCGCAGTCGCACACCCACAGGTATGGATTGTCATACTCATCAAAGCCATACTGTTTCAACTCGGCATACATTCTGCCATAAATATTTTCCGGAATTTCTCCCCACTCCAGATATGCGCCGAGCAGATTCATCACGCAGTAGCTCTTTAAAAATTTCGCCAAAAGCTCCAGCCGAAAGCACCCCGTCAGACCGCGCTTTTCGTATTCCCGCATTAAAAGAATCTGCACCTGCATACTCTGCAAAATGTTCTCCTCAGTTACATGATTAGAGCTTGACCCGCTGCGATTCACATAATGATAAAACGGCTTTTCAAAAATATAGTAGCTGCCGACCTCCAGATTTACAACGGACTGCCAATAATTATCCTCATAAAACGTCCCTTCCGGAAAATACAGCTGTTTCTCCCGTATCATCTTAAGACGATAAATTCTTGCGCCAAAATGCGTATTCGTCCCAAGCAAAATCAGACTCTTTCTCTCCTCATTGCTGTTTACGGCCACCGCATGCTCTCTGACAAGCGTATCCTTCACTGCCTGAAGCGTCGCAGTGCCGTCCGCCAGGACGGTTTCATTGATATGTCCGCCGCCCGCCATATCACAGCAAAAGGCTTCCGCCGCCTGATAAAGCTTCTCATACATATCCGGCTCTACATAATCATCCGCATCAAGAAAGCCCACGTATTTCCCCGTGGCATAAGATATTCCGATATTTCTGGCAGCGCCCTGCTTTTTATTCTCCTCAAGATTCACGACCATAACCTGATTCGGATAACGCTCCTCAAAGCCCAAAAGCTTCTCTCCCGTCGAATCCGTGGAGGCATCGTTGACAAAAATCAGTTCCAGTCCCTCCATCCCGATTGTCTGCGCAAACAGCGACGATGCACACTTTTCTATGGTTCCCTCTGCGTTGTAGCATGGAATGATGATACTTATTTTTGTCATTACGCCCTCCCTGGCTCTTTTGCCCGCTCTTTTTTATTATATCGGCAAATACACCAATTTCCTTTATTGGGTTTACTTTATTTTCAACAATTATTATAATACACTTATAGTACACAAACGAGCAAGTAAATTTCAGGAGGCCACAGGGATTGAGAATACTATTTTACCGTTACGGAAGCATCTGTGAACCTGACATCATAGATGCATTTAAAGAATACGGATTTGAGATAACAGAAATCACCAAAGAAATCTATACGAAGAACTTTCCGCCTGATAAGGGTGTTGCTCTTGTCAGCCAGGTTCTTATGGACACCCCGCACGACGCGGTATTTACCATCAATTTTTTTCCGTTTATCGCAGAGGTCTGCAATATTATGAAGCTGCGCTATATCAGCTGGATCGTAGACTCTCCGGTGCTGGAATTATATTCCCCGGCCATAGCGAACCCATGGAATCGAATCTTTCTCTTTGACCGCAGCCTGTACCAGGAAATTGCACCGATGAATCCCGACTGCGTTTTTTATCTGCCCCTGGCCGTCAATATCAGCCAAAAGCAGGGAGCAATCCAAAACGCCCCCGCCGCGCAGAGAGACAAATACGCCTCGGAAATTTCCTTTGTCGGCTCACTCTACACGGAAAAATGCCCGTATCAGGATTTGGACGCTGTGCCAAAGCGGCTTCTCGGATACCTCGACGGTCTGATCGAAGCCCAGCTGTTAGTCTACGGCTATTATTTTATCGACGACATTCTAAAGGACGAGGACATTCAGACATTTAAGGAACATGCAAAGCACTTTCCGAGTCTGCCTTATTCCTCGCCGCTTACCGACCGGGTTATCGTCTCCCAGTTTTTCCTTGGGACACAAGTTACCGTCTTAGAGCGCGAACGGCTTTTAAAGCGGCTTTCCGCAGAATTTCCTGTCGATTTATATACCGGAAGCGACACCTCAAAGCTTCCCGACATCCATGCAAAAGGACTTGCGACAACCATGGTAGAAATGCCGCTTATTTTCCATGAAAGCCGCATCAACCTAAACCTGACCGCCAAATCTATAAGAAGCGCACTTCCGCTGCGCATCTGGGATATTCTTGGCTGCGGCGGATTCTGCCTGACAAATTACCAGCCTGAAATCTCAGAATATTTTACGGTTGGAGAAGAAATCGAGACCTATACAAACGAAGAAGAATTAGTAGAAAAATGTCATTATTACTTGGAGCATGAAAACAGACGAAAAGAAATTGCGGACAACGCCTACGAAAAAACAGCAAAATATCACACCTACATCGTCCGTCTGTGCGAGCTGATGGAGCTTGCGTTTGCGCATTAACCGCGTTGAACCTATCACAAAAGGAGACTTGAAATGGCAAAAAAAGTATTATATTTAGACTGGCCCTGCTTTGGTAAGGAGGATATTCTGGAAACTTTTTCCGATTTTGGTTTTCAAACGGTATTCTTTTTCCACGAAAACTATACGGAACGCAAGGATGCAGCCTTTGACGAAGCGTTTGACAAAGCGATGACGGATGATATTGACTTCTGCTTTTCCTTTAATTACTATCCGCTTGTGTCGGAAGGCTGCAAACGCCACGGTATTCCCTATATTTCCATTATCTATGACAGTCCGCAGGTTGCCGTCTATTCCTATACGATTATCAACCCGAATAATTACGTCTTTATTTTCGACAGCGAACTATACCAGAGACTGCAAAAGGAGGGAATACGCACCGTATATTATATGCCGCTTCCCATCAACCCGAAGCGCATTGCACGCACCTTAAAGACAACGCCTGCGGGTATTGATAAATACCGCTGCGAAGTCTCATTTATCGGTTCCCTCTACCACGAGGACCATAATTTTTTTGACCGTCTGAAAGGCGTCAACGACTACACCGCCGGATATCTGGAGGGAATTATGGACGCTCAGCGCAAGGTCTCGGGTTATAATTTTATAGAGGAAGTGCTCTCTAAGGACATTATCGCGGAAATGCAGCGGGTAACCGACTACAAGGTAGACCGTTACGGCGTGCAGTCCTTAGAGTATGTATTTGCTAACTATTTCATTGACCGCAAAATCACACAGACGGAGCGAGCAGACCTTCTCTCCGCCGTCGCCGAAAGATTTCCTCTAAAGCTGTTTACACTGGACAGAAACGCGCCCGTCCCGGGAGCCGTCAACATGGGAACCGCAGACTACTACAAGGAAATGCCTCATATCTTCAAGCACAGCAAAATCAATTTAAACATCACACTGCGCAGCATCACAAGCGGCATTCCGCTGCGCTGTATGGATATTTTAAGCTGCGGCGGATTTCTGCTTACGAATTATCAGAATGACCTTATGATGCATTTTGCGGCGGACGAAGATTTTGTCTACTACGAGGACAAGGAAGATCTGTTGTCTAAAATCGAATACTATCTCTCCCACGACAAGGAACGCCGTGAAATTGCCGAAAACGGTTTCCGCAGAGTTTCAAATCAGTTCACATACGAAAATTGTCTGCGGGAGATACTTGAACTCGTATTTCCCACAGACAAATAGTTGCTATTTTTCACAGACTGATTTTAAGATTATGACATTGGTACAATTTTGAAGGAATAACAGATATGCCAGACTGCTCCTTTTCCTCTCCCACTGCCTCGCCTTATCGCATTCCTTCTTTTTTCCTTTGTCTTACAAATGCAGTACGCGCTCCTTTATTTCCTGTGTCCTTCCCTGATTCCAGTACTGTGTCCCGATATAGCCGCAGGTTCTCCTCGCAACATTCATCTTCTTTTGATCTCTGTTCCCGCAGTTCGGACACTCCCAAACCAGCTTTCCCTCATCCCCCGTCACAATTTTAATCTCCCCGCTATAACCGCACTCCTGACAATAGTCGCTCTTCGTGTTTAACTCCGCATACATAATATTGTCGTAAATGTAACTCATAACGGCAAGCACCGCCTCCAGATTATCCTTCATATCCGGCACTTCCACATAGCTGATCGCACCGCCCGGAGAAAGCGCCTGAAACTGCGCCTCGAATTTGAGCTTCCTAAACGCGTCAATCTCCTCGGTCACATGGACGTGGTAACTGTTTGTGATATAGCTTTTATCCGTCACTCCCGGAATCATCCCAAACCGCTTCTGTAAACACTTTGCAAATTTATAGGTCGTTGATTCCAGCGGCGTGCCGTATACGGAAAATCCGATATTCGTCTCTTTTTTCCACCGCTCGCACGCATCGTTTAGATGCTGCATTACCGAAAGCGCAAACGGCGTTCCTCTGTCCGAATCCGTATGGGATTCCCCCGTCATATACTGAGTACACTCATACAATCCGGCATATCCTAAGGATATTGTAGAATATCCGCCATACAAAAGCTTGTCAATCGTCTCGCCCTTCTTTAATCTCGCCAGCGCGCCGTACTGCCAGAGAATCGGCGCCACATCCGAAGGCGTTCCCTTCAACCTCTCATGACGACACATCAAGGCACGATAGCAGAGCTCTAATCTCTCATCAAATATCTTCCAGAAAAGCTCCATATCCCCGCCGCTGCTGCAGGCAATATCCACCAGATTCAGCGTGACTACTCCCTGATTAAATCTGCCATAATATTTGGGCCTACCCTGCTCATCCTTATACACGCTCAAAAAGGAGCGGCAGCCCATACACGGATAACAGTTCCCCTCCTTCGCCTGCTTCATAACCTTTTCGGAAATATAATCCGGCACGAGACGTTTCGCGGTACACTCCGCTGCAAGCCTGGTCAGATACCAGTACTTGCTATTTTCCCGCACATTATTTTCCTCCAGTACATAAATCAGCTTCGGAAATGCAGGCGTAATATAGACACCCTTCTCATTCTTTACGCCCAGAATCCTCTGGCGAAGCACCTCCTCAATAATCGCCGCAAGATCGTCTCTCGTCTGTCCCTCAGGCACTTCGCTTAAATACATAAACACCGTCACAAAGGGCGCCTGCCCGTTCGTCGTCATAAGCGTAATCACCTGATACTGTATCATCTGAACGCCGCGGTTGATTTCCTCCTTCACGCGAAGCTCCGCAACGGTATTAATCTTTTGCTCATCCAGCTCTAAACCCGCCGCTTTATATTCCGCCTCTACCTGACGGCGGAATTTTTTCCGGCTGACCTCTACAAACGGAGCCAGATGTGCAAGCGAAATGCTCTGTCCGCCATATTGCGAGCTGGCGATCTGTGCAATGCTCTGAGTCGCAATGTTACAGGCTGTCGCAAAGCTTTTCGGCGAATCAATCATCGTCTCACTGACAACCGTTCCGTTTAAAAGCATATCCTGAAGATTCACAAGGCAGCAGTTGTGCATATGCTGCGCAAAATAATCCGCATCATGAAAATGAATGATTCCGGCATCATGCGCCTCAACCACATCCTCCGGCAGCAAAAATCTTCTTGTGATATCCTTGCTCACCTCTCCCGCCATATAATCGCGCTGCACGCTGCTCACCGTAGGGTTTTTATTTGAATTTTCCTGTTTTACCTCTTCATTTTTACATGCCAGAAGCGTGAGAATCTGATCGTCCGTGGAATTGCTTTTTCGCACCAACGCCCTCTTATAGCGGTATGTAATGTAATTGCGCGCAACGGTGTACGCGCGCTGATTCATAATCTGATTCTCCACCAAATCCTGGATTTCCTCAACCGTCAGCGCCCTGTTCATCCCGGCGCAGACAGACTCCACCGTCTCCCCAATCAGGCGAATCTGCGCATCGCTCATCCTCTCGCTTTCAATCACGCTCTGATTCGCCTTTATAACTGCAGCAAGAATCTTTTCTTTGTCAAATACTGCCTCTGTCCCGTTTCTCTTAATAATATTCATTCCAATCCCTGCCTTTTTTCTCCTTACAAACCAAGCTCCTCCTTGGCCTGCGCAATTGCCTCACGCTCGTCAAAATGATATTTCACACCCTTAATCTCCTGATAATCCTCATGCCCCTTGCCCAAAAGCACGATCATATCTCCCTCTCTTCCGTTCGCAAGACAATATTTAATCGCCTCCTTGCGGTCGTCTATCTCAATGTATTTTCCGTCGCTTTTTGCCAGTCCAATCTTAATATCATTATTGATATCACTAATTTCCTCATCTCTTGGATTGTCGCAGGTAAGCACACACAAATCCGCCAGCTCGCCGGTCACTTCACCCATATCGTAGCGTCTGAGCTTTGAGCGGTTTCCGCCGCCGCCGTAAACACAGATCAGACGTTTCGGCTTGTATTCCAAAAGCGTTGTCAACACACTCCTGGTACTAACCTCATTGTGGGCATAATCAATGATCACCGTAAAGTCTTTTGACACCGGAACCATCTCTACCCGTCCCTTAACCTGCACCTTGGCAAGTCCTCTTAAAATATCCTCATCGGATATCCCGGCAAGATGGCAGGTCAGCATTGTCACCAGCGAATTATATACGGAAAACCGCCCCGGAATATAGACTTTTGCATACACGTTCATGCATCCCGCCGTTGTAAAATGCATTCCCAGCTTTCTTTCCTCATCCAAAAAACCAACCGCACCGGCCGTAAGATCGGCGTCCCCTTTGCATGACAGTGTTTTCAACTCACAAGTATGCCCGCTTAAAACCTTTTTCACATGCTCGTCATCTATATTCGCGATTCCCGTTTTGCACTGGCGAAACAGCATACTTTTACACTCCATATATTCCTCAAATGTCGCATGCTCTGTCGGTCCGATATGATCCGGGGAGAGATTCGTAAAAATACCGTAATCAAACACAATCCCCGCAACACGGTCCATTTTCAGCCCCTGCGAAGAAACTTCCATTACCACATACTCACAGCCTGCATCTGCCATCGCGCGAAACATCTTGTGCAGCTCATAGGATTCCGGCGTCGTATTTTTTGCCGGAAGCTGTTCTTCACCCACAAGCGCCCCGATTGTCCCAATCAATCCTACCTTTTTTCCGGCTTCCTCCAAAACGCTTTTTATCATATATGTCGTCGTCGTTTTGCCCTTTGTTCCGGTCAGGCCGATTGTGACGAGTTCTCTGTCCGGATATCCAAAAAAAGCCGCTGACATCAGTGCCAGCGCGTATCTCGCGGAATCGACCAGCAAAACCGTTATTCCCTCCGGTATCTGCCTCGTTTCCTCTTCCCGCTCCGCTACGATTACGGACGCGCCTTTCTTTACGGCATCTCCGATATACTTATGTCCGTCAGTCACTGCACCTACCATACATACAAACATCGTACCTTTTTCTATTTTTCTGGAATCATAGACAATGTCCGCCACTTCCGCCTCCATCGTACCCTGTATGCACCTATATTTAATTTCTCCGCAAATCCGTGATAACTTCATTCTCTTCTCTCCTGTCAAAAGTTTGATATCTCAGGCTGCACGCCAACTCTAGCAGCCAATTACATCGGAGGCGTCAATCTCCCCTTCAAAAACAGTATGGCTTGGTCCCGTCATAAACATGTGGTTTGTCTTCTCATCCCACTCAATATGAAGCGGTCCTCCAATCTGCTCTACCGTCACCGTTCTGTCACAACGGCCAGTCAAAACCCCCGCCACCACAGCAGTGCAGCAGCCTGTCCCGCATCCGATCGTCTCTCCCGTTCCTCTCTCCCACTCTCTGATTTTAATGTAATCACGACTTACAAGCTCCGCAAACGTAACGTTTGTCTTATTTACAAACAGCTCCGTCATATACTCAATTTCCCTGCCATAGCCCTCCACATCAAAATCCGCCACACGTTCCACAAACATGGCGCAGTGCGGATTGCCCCAGGAAACCGCTGTAATATAAAAGGTCTTATCCAACACCTTCACCGGCTGTTCCACAAACTTCGGCAGCTTTGTCGCTACCGGAATTACCTTCGTATCAAGGCGCGGCTTTCCGATATCGGCACGGATATTGCTGACAAACCCATGCTTTCCGGCAAAATTTTTTTCCGCGCATGTAGGCTCTCTTTGCTCCACGGTCAGCTTCAACCGCTGTATCCCTCCAAGCGTCTCTATCACAAGATCCGTCTTCTCTGTCAGCGCATGGTCATAGACATATTTTCCGACACTGCGCAGCGCATTTCCGCACATCTCCCCCTCGCTTCCGTCAGGGTTGAACATGCGCATACGAAAATCTCCCTTTTCTGAAGGGCAGATAAGCACCATTCCGTCAGAACCAATGGCAAAATGCCGGTCGCTCACGAATCTCGCAAGCTCCGGCAAATTCCGAAGTTCCTGATGAATGGCATCAATATATACATAGTCATTTCCAAATGCCTGCATCTTTGTAAACTTCATCTTTATACCTCATTCATCGCACGATCAAGATCTGCTATTATATCCTCCGCATTCTCAATTCCGACTGACATGCGCAAGAAGCTGTCCGTAATTCCCAGCGCCTCCTTCACATCCTTCGGCGTATCCTCATGTGTCTGCGTGGTTGGATATGTAATTAATGTCTCTGTACCGCCAAGGCTCTCCGCAAACATGATCATATCTACATTCTTCAATATTTTCTGCACCGTCTCATAACAATCCACGGTAAAAGAAATCATTCCGCCAAATCCCGTCGTCTGTTTTTGGGTCACTGCATAATCCTTATGGTCCTCAAAGCCCACATAATACACCTTTTTCACCTTCGGCTGCTCTCTTAACCATGCGGCAATTCTTTTTGCGTTCTCATTATGCCGATCCATACGCACTGCAAGCGTCTTAATTCCGCGCAGCACAAGCCAACTGTCTAACGGTGCAAGCTGACTGCCGTGAGATTTGATGTGGACATGAATCTTATCCGCAATCTCCTGATTATCCTTCACAACAACAATACCGGAAATCGTGTCGTTATGTCCCCCTAAATATTTCGTAGAGCTGTGGGTCACGATATCTGCTCCAAGCTTAAGAGGCTGCTGAAAATACGGTGTCAGAAAGGTATTATCCACAACGGTCAACGCCCCTATTTCCTTTGCAATCTTTGAAATCTCAGCGATATCCGCCACCTTCATCAAAGGATTGGTCGGCGTTTCAACAAAAAACATTTTTGTATTCGGCGTGATTGCCTCCTTCACCGCCTGCAAATCAGACATATCTACATAAGTGTGCGAAATCCCATACTTGCCGAACACATCCCCCACAATACGGAAAGTTCCCCCATAAATATCATCGGATAAAATAATATGGTCTCCCGGGTCAAGGAGTGAAAAAACCGACATATTTGCCGCCTGCCCGCTGGAAAAAGCAAACCCCTTTATACCGCCTTCTAAAATTGCCATGGTCCGCTCCAGCTCCTGTCTGGTCGGATTCTCCAGACGGCTGTACGCAAAGCCCGTAGAGCACCCAAGCTCCGGATGGCGGAAGGTTGCCGCCTGAAAAATCGGCATACTGACCGCCCCTGTTAATGGTTCCGTTCCAAGCGCTCCATGCACCGCCTTTGATTCAAAATGCAGCTCTTCCTTTGTACTGTAATCCGTGTAGTTGCTGAAATTCTTCATTCCGTTACCGCCTTTCCGCCTTTTAAGACATCTCTTCCGCTGTCTAAAACATGGCCTGTTTTCATTATATAATATGTATCCCCAAATAGCAATTTTGTAATTTACTGTTTTCATTATATAGGACATTATTTCAAAAAAATAGAGAAATAATGCTTTATTTATTGCAAAAAGTGCTATATACTGTTTACAGTATATGTGCACCAAAGAAAGGATACGCCATGGCAGAATACGAAAAACAGGGATATTTGAACCAGGATTTCCGCCTTTTCCATCTGACTGACGAAAAACAGCGGGATTTCTCCTACCACTACCACGATTTCAGCAAAATTGTTATTTTTATCCGGGGCGATGTCACCTACTGCGTTGAGGGAAAAAGCTATGAGTTATCTCCCTATGACCTTGTTCTTGTCAATACCGGAGAAGTACATCGGCCGATTGTCCACAGCAGCCGTACCTATGAGCGGATTATTGTCTACATATCGCCGGATTTTCTTCGCTCCTACAAACAGGCGGACTACGATCTCGGGCTTTGCTTCATAAAGTCTGCACATGAAAAATCCAACGTCCTTAGAATACCCTCTCTGAAAAAAAGCAAGCTTTATCAAGTCTGCCGGGAGCTTGAGGCCTCCTTTTTGGACACGGATTATGCCAATGAACTGTATCGAAACATTCTGTTTCTTGAATTTATGATACTGCTCAACCGCGCGGCGGCTCACAACACGTTAGATTTTCACGTCACTGCCGACGCAAACGATAAAATTCTCTCCGTGCTGGCTTATTTAAATGAGCATTTAACCGATGATATCTCTATCGACAAGCTCTCCGAGCTTTTTTTTACCAGCAAGTATTATCTGATGCACTCTTTTAAAGCGGAAACCGGGTACACCATCGGCTCTTATCTTTCCACCAAACGCTTGATACACGCAAAAGAACTGATACGCGGCGGAATGCCGGTTACACAGGCCTGCTACGAATGCGGATTTAAAAACTACTCTACATTTTCGCGGGCGTACAAAAAAAATTTCGGCGTACCGCCTACAAAGCAGTAGCTTTTTAGTAGATGCAATAGATACAAAACATGCCCGAAAAACATATGCGTTCTTCGGGCATATCACTTTATTCCTCTCCCGAATAAAACGGGAAAAATACATGACTTTTATCTTTATCAAAAATATTATTGTACTGAAGTATCTCATACTGCCGCAGCACATTCTCCTCAGGCGACGCCGCCGAATCCCCGTAATGACGGAATACTCCGTACTGCTTCGAATAATACGCCCTGGAATTCATTGCAGGAACCGATTCCATGAGCTGCTTTAAGAACTTGTTGTACGCCGGAAGCTCAATATCGGCCTTCTCCAATGCCATAGTCGAAAGAAAATTGAGACTTGTCAGCTCCACCTCTTTCTCCTCGCTCTCATAATTTGTCCAGATAAAGAACGGAACCGTAAACAAATCCTCTAACTGTTTCAACGACAAACCGGAAAGTCCTTTTCCGTTAAGCTGCCGGTAAAACTCGGAATTTAAACCCGGCTGGTGATCACCAAAAAATACAATTTCTACCTTCTCATCCACACCCTCAAAATATGAAATCAGCTTCTCAAGCGCCTTGTCACTCTCATTGACAATCGTCAAGTATTGATTTACGTCGCTGTAATAACCGTTTGTCATCTGCACCGTATGCATAAGGTCCGGATAAAACTCCGTGTAACCGCCATGATTCTGCATCGTAACGCTCATGATAAACAGCTTTTCGGCCTCCTCCTTATTTTCGAACCGTTGTATAATCTTATCATATAATTCCTCGTCCGTGATATAGGCGCGCAGCGTTTTATTTTTATTAAAATCACTGATAAAATGCATCTCATCAAAGCCCATCATCGGATAAACCTTATTCCGGCTCCATCCTGTCTCGTAATACGGATGCATAGCGAGACATTTATACCCTCGCTCTTTCAAGGTGGAAACAAGAGAATAAGTATCTCCCGACAAATACTGCTGATACGCCACAGAACCGCTCGGCAAAAACGCCATGGAATTGCCGGTCAAAAATTCCCACTCGGAATTTGGCGTCTTGGCGCCGTACACGGACGCAAGCGCATACCCTCTCACCGTATTCTCATGCAGGGAATCCAAAAACGGCATCACCGGCTCATTGGTCTCAAGAGGCCCGATCTTGCTAAGATCCGCAAACGACTCGTTCATAACCACAATAATTGTCGGGTCATCCTCTGAACCCTGCTGCTTCGTTTCACCAAACGTTTCTTCCAGATTATTTATCTGCTCCAAAGAATATCCCTCCGGTTTTCTCACGAAAGAATCCCGAATGCTTAGAATAAAATTCAGAATATATCCGTTCCGGTAAGTCCCCTTCTGCTCCCATGATTCTGTCACCGTTCTCTCTGTTTTCACCGCCACGTAACTGCAGCAGGCAATTGCTGCAGCCAATGCCGCAAGTCTTGCCATCCACTTGCGCTTTAAGCTGATATTTACTTTAAGCATCAGTGCCACATAACAAATAGCCAGTATTATAACATAGACGGCTCTCCCATCCAGCTTAAAATCGTATTGAGCCGCTACGCTCAATCCGGTGGACGCCGCCTTGACATCCCCGAAAGAAAATTCATTTCCCCGAAACTGGTAAACGAAGTAATTGATCCCACCCAAAATAAGAAGTGAAATATTTCCCACAATGCAGGAAATCTTCACGCGCGCCGAAATAACAAAAACAACGAGTATAAGCACAAAAGCACACAGGACATTCAGCCTGAAGCGGCTTGAACTGATGCGTCCGCGGTTCGCCTGCTCCAACAAAAGATACTGCACCATACATGTTGTAAGCCACGCGCTAAACAGCATAAGCAATGCAGCCCAAAGCGCATTCAGCTTTTTTATGTTTTCCGGCAGTGAAATTTTGACACTCTGAATCAGAAAATATACCACGCCGCCGGCAAGCGCAAATACGATATTCACCTTAGAAGTAATACAAAGAATCAGCATAACGACAAAGGCAGCTGCAGTAAAAATACACGCCTTTCTTTGAAGCTCTAACTTTATTTTCATATTGCTCTTTCATCCCTATCTTATATTTTCATTCCGCCCCAAGCACATCCTTACATGCGGAATGTACAGAATTTACTATACCGCACGCCTTCTAATTTTACAAGATAGTTCACAAAATCTTAACTTTCTGTCTCAAAAATATTATTACCTGACACTAAATGATTCGTAACGAAGCATTTGTTTGATTCGATCCTCAAACCGGAAATCCTTCTCTACTCTCAGCCGCCCGGCAAGCGCTATCTGCGCTCTCTGCTCCTCGTTTTCCAGATAGTATTTCACAAGCTCCGGTACCTCTTCGATATCCTGATAAATAACCAGCTCTTCCCCAGTCTGAAAATATTCCATCAACTCACTCTGGTAATTTGTAATCAAAAATCCCTGACAAGCCAAAACATCCAGAACGCGAAGCGGTATTCCCGTTCTGATTGTTTTTAACGAGATATTTAAATTTACTTTAGAAGCGGCAAAAACCTGCGGCATCTGCGCATAATAATCCACATAGCCCATTTGTGTCACACCGGAAACCGTCTCTGTTTTATCCGGTGCATATAATTTGACGGTAAAATGATCTGCCAGCTCCGTAAGGATTGCTTTACGCTCTCTGCCTGTCACCTCACAGGCGAGCATGTACTCCAGTTCACGCTTTGAGATACTTACGCTTCCTCCCGACGCTCGGGCATAAGCCGCATTAACGCTTTCTAACAATTCCTCCGTAAGCATATCCGGCAGCAAATAGGCTCCATAAAGCTTCATCTGTGATGCAAGTATTCCCTCAAAATATCCTCTCGTCCAGCCGTCAAGCGGCGTCATATAGTAAGAATACTCTGTCCGATAAAGCTGACCAACCATTGCAACCTGTGACTGATAAATGCCGTTGTCGCCGATGATGGCTTCTGAAAAAACAGCAGGGTCCGCCGCAAGCGGCATATGTTCCGCCTCAATTCCCTGCCGCCTGTACTCCTCCGCCTGCCCTCTGTCAAAAAAATAAAGCCGGTTACATGACTTCTTTAGCGGCTCTGTTGCACGAATATGAATCGGCGAATCATACACCCAACAAATATAGGGAAGTCCCAATTCCTCGCACACCTCTGTAATCAACGGCGTATAATTAACGGAGAACACGGCATTATACGCATGAGCACGAAGCTCGTCCTTTAACTTCTTCTGAAAATTCCCATCCCGTTCCCAGTCATTGAGCTGATAAAAAAAAGTATGAAAAGGAATCTCCAGCTTTTTAAACGCTCTCTCAATTCCCTTTCCCATAAAAGAATTCCACTGCCAAAATAGTATTTTCCCTGCCATAATTTCCTTTCAGACAACCATCCCTGCGCTAAGGCAAAAATAATTGTATTCAACTTACGGAATCTGCCATCGGCAGCTTCCTTCAGACGCACCGCAACAAAAAGAGCCGCGTACGTCGGCTCTCTCTGTTGACATGTATAAAGTTTTACTTTTTGAATAATGATTAACCAAGTAAGGACAATACACCCTGTGTTGACTGATTTGCCTGTGCAAGCATAGACTGTCCAGCCTGTGCAAGGATCTGGTTCTTCGTGTAGTCAACCATTTCTTCAGCCATATCTGTATCACGGATCTGGGACTCAGCAGACTGTGTATTCTCAGCTGTTGTATCCAGGTTGGCAATTGTATGCTCTAATCTGTTCTGTACAGAACCAAGAGTAGATCTCATAGCAGATACTTTCTCGATAGCTGCCTGTACGTAAGACATTGCAGCACCAGCAGCGCTGAATGTGGATACGTTGATTGCATTGTAGATAGCTGTCGTTGTAGTAACAGTTGAGCTAACGCTCTTGATAACTGTTGTTCCGTTAGCTGCTGTAACAGAGCCACTGTTTGTGATTGTTGTAGAACCAACCTTCAAAGTTGTGTTCAATGTAGCAACTGATGTTGCGCTTCCTGCTCCAAACAGAGCGCCTGCAGACATAGATGTAATCGAAATTGCGATTGTCTGTCCGCTCAAAGCACCTACCTGAAGGTTCTTTCCTGTGAAGTTTCCGTCTAACAGGTTCTGTGTATTGAACTGTGTTGTAGACTGGATTCTGTTGATCTCAGATGCTAACTGGTTCATCTCAGACTGGATAGCATTTCTATCAGCAGTTGTATTTGTATCGTTAGCTGCCTGTGTAGCCAACTCGTTCATACGCTGTAAGATAGAATGTGTCTCATTCAATGCACCCTCAGCTGTCTGGATTAAGGAAATACCATCCTGTGCATTAGAAGAAGCTTTGTTTAAGCCTCTGATCTGGCTTCTCATCTTCTCGGAAATGGAAAGTCCTGCTGCATCGTCTGCTGCACGGTTGATTCTGTAACCGGAAGATAACTTCTCTGTTGATTTACCCTGTGAGCTTGTTACAAGTCCTAACTGTCTGTTAGAGTTCATTGCCTGTAAATTGTGCTGTACTACCATAATATATTCCTCCTTGAATATGTTGCAGCATCCATGCTGCAGATTTTGTTTTGTTAGTGTGACCACCCTCAACCGTACGTTTTGAGGACGATTCACCAAGTAACACTTCGTTTACTTGTTATATATATCGGACTTTCGTCTCAATACTTTATAGTAAAAAGTAAAAAATTTACTTTTTATTATCTATGAACTGCGGACTGTTCTCCGTATTTTTCATCATACTGCTATAATACTGTCTGACTGCCTTCTGACTGTCCCTGACATTCTTCACCTGCCTGCGTACATCATCAAACTTTGCCTGTGCCTGCTGCTTGTTACGCTCCTCCTGTGCCTGAATCTCATTACTGCATGCCATAATCTTGCGGATCAGCTCCTGCATCTTAGCAATCTGCGGCGCATAGCGGCTGCGGTCGCCGTTTAACTCTTCACGAACCCGCTCATACACACGCTCAAAACCGCTGTCCAAAAGGTTAAGCTGTTCCACCAGTTCGCCCTTCCCGTTGACGTTCTCTTCAAAATCGTCCGGGTCCAGATTCGGATCCTCCAGCTGCCGCCTCTGCAGATCATTCAATCTTTTAATCTGCTCCAACACCCGCAGCTTTTTTTCCAGGCTCTGTATCATGATACTTATATATTCTGCTTCCACCTGATATCCTTTCCCCATCTCCTATGAAATGGAAACATTCTGTTCCTGCGAATGCGGCACCTTTTGCATAACCTCTTTCCATGTATCCCTTAGAATACGCAAATGTCCAAGCACTTCTTCCAGGATATCTTTGTCTTTTTTCAAATTCGCTTCCATCAGCCTTCTCTGAAGATAACTATAAACATTATCAAACTCACGGGCAATAGGATACTTATGGTTTAAGGTCGCCTGAAACTCGGTAATAATATTCTCCACCTTCTGAATATTATTGTTCGCCTTCTCAATACTGTTCTCCTCAATTGCCATAATTGCAATATTGCAGAACTTGATTGCACCCTCATACAACATCAGTGTAAGCTCTGCCGGCGATGCCGTCATAATTTTATTGTTAGCGTAAGCTGCATAGCCATTATTATGAATCATGATACACCTCCCTGTTATTCATCAGATTCTTTTCATCCCTATTAAGCAAACAGATTTCCAAGCGCGGACTGCTGGCTCTGCAATTTCGCAAGCGCTGTCTCCATGGCGGCAAATTTCTTATAATAAGAATCTTCCATGTCAGAAAGTTTGTTTTCCCACTTGATAATTGTATTCGTGTAATCACTGTACTCAGATGCCATCTCTTTATCGTTATAGACATTATAAATACTCTTCATCGACGTGGATTTCATCTTTTTATCAATGGCATCATACAGCCCGCTGGTGAGCTGCTGCATAAACTGTACCACCGAATCCGGATCGTTCTTTAACGCCGCCATCAACTTATCTGTCTTGCTGGAAGTTATGGTGTCGTCTGTATCACCGTCAATATGATATGCATAATGTTCATTCTTTTCCGCATTCAGATACCCAAGCGTGGAAATACCAAATGACGCCAGACTGTAATTCTTACCGTTAATATTATACTGCTTTGACATAGCGGAAGTCATTGCATTCAAAACGCCGTTTAACGTATCGTCGCGACGAAGCAGTGAGCCTTTTATCTTCTCTTCCCACTTTTCAATCTCTTTCTCGGTCATCGCTTCTTTTTCATCGTCTGTAAGAGGCTCATAGCCCTTTGCCGATTCTGCATTAAACAGCGATGTCATCTCATTGATCAGCTCATTGTAGCCTTTCAGGAAATTCTTAATCTTATCATACAGACCGGACACGTCATTGTCAACCGAAAGTGTAACTTCTCCGTCGGTCTCTCCAAGCGCCGTAATTGTCAGTCCGTTTACCTCTATCTCATTGGTGCTCGAAGTATACTCCGCACCGTTAAGTATAATCACCGCATCCTGTGCGTTTACTTTATTGGCGCCCTCACTGTAAGAAGGATTCAAAAGAGCCTCTCTCGCTGCGTCTACCCTGCCTGCCAAAAATTCCGGTGACTCGGTATCGTTTAACATCAATGCATGTTTATCAAGAAACGCCTGATTTTCACTTATCGTATTGCTCCAGCCGCTCTTAAGTCCATCCAGCGAACCGTCAGCATAAGCGTCCTGAATCTGTGTTACCGCAGCGGCATTCTCCGGTATCGCCTCATATACTTCTACTGTATGGAGATTATTCTTTAAGTTATTAACCTGATTCGAATCGACAACATAGTTTGTCGAGCCATCCTCGTTTGTACGCTTCGCCGCGATACCCGCTGCCACTTCAAATTCCGCCAAACGGATCGCGCCGTGTGTAAGATCTTCTTTCTGAAACTTTTTCTCTGTTCCGTCATCCTCTGTGTATGTATAAGTACCGTCGCCATTGTCGGTCACCTTATCCGCCTCATACGTTGTTCCGTCTGCTCCCACATACACAGACGCCGGATCCGCCATACCCAGAAGCTTTGTGAATGTATCCCAATCCCCTGCTGCCGCACCGCTTGCTTCAAACTTGGCCTTTATATCCTGCACGCCCGCATATGCGTTCGCATAACCAAGCTGCTTATTCAGCTTATCATTCTCCGCCGCCTTATCTATTGCATCGCTGCGGATATCTGCTATATAATTCTCTGTCTCGGTCTGATCATATGTCACACCCGCTGCTTTCAGATAGCTGCCGTTTGCATCTTTTTTCAGCGTCCCGTCCGCATTCTTCTGGAAATAATCCACAACGTTACCGCCATTGTCAATTCCCTTCGCATATACGGCAAACGATTCGTATGCGGCCATATCCGCGCTTGATCCCTTGGCGTTTAAGCCCAATGCGCTTAACGCCGACATACCGCCGGCATTGCCCGCAGTAAGCGAGAAATCATTTGCAACTCCCGTCTGCTTCGACGCCACGAAAATACGTCCGTTCTTAGAATCAAAGCTTGCCGTAACCCCCGCGCCGTTTAAGCTGCTTACAAAATCACTGATCTTCGTGCTTGAATTAACCTTAATATTCTTTGTCGTATTGCCAACCTTCACGGCAATCGTTCCGTCACCGCTAAATCCCAAATCCGCAAGAGTGGAATTAGCATTCGTACCGCTCTTTAACTTCCCGCCCGTCAGATATCCCGACTTCGCAATCTTATCCACTTCCATCGACTGCGTTCCGTTCATCGCACCCGAAGAAGCCGAAACTCTTACCTTGCTCTCATCCGACAGCTTTACGCTCTTTAAATTATAATTTGTGGAAAAACGCATGTTATCCAAGCTCTTATAGAACGAATGAATCTTCGTATTCAAAGACTTCCATGCGTCCTGTTTCCACGAGAGCTTTGTCTGCGCCTTCACATATTTATCCTTCTTCACGCTGTAAGCAGATACAAGCTGTGTTACAATTGCCTCCGTATCAAGCCCGGAATTCATACCTGTTATTCTAATCGGCATCTCTCTACCCCCTTATCGCTTTTCATCTACCATGATTCCGGCCATCTCCCAGACCTTCTCGATCATATCGAGGGTCTTTTCCGGCGGATATTCTTTAATAACCTTTTTCGATTGTTTGTCTACAATCTTAATTGTCACGCGATTCGTCCCGTCATGAATCCCGAAAATCGCTTCCGTCTGCGGATTATTCTTATTGATGTCTTCCACCGCCTTACGGATCTGCCCATGTTGTTTTGCCGCTTCCTGTTCCCTTTGTTCCATTGAAGCAGCGCTTTCGCTCTCGTGTCCCGACTTCATGCGGGCCTGCTGTTCCGGCGTCTCCACCAGCACCGCTTCCGGCTCACCTTTCGGCTCGGCTGCCGGCACACTTCCCTGATATGCCTTTGCTGCTCCTGCTACTGATTCAATAACCACATTACCACCTCCGTGTGATGCTTCAATTTGTTCGCTCTTTACTTTTTATATCGGTTTTTTTAGCGGATACTTTAGATTTAAAGCAATTTTTTCAATGCAGAAAGCCCCTCAACCGAGAGCGAGGACTCATTTTCCTTTTGTATCTGTACAAAAACCTCCTTGCGGTATACCGGTACCTCCTTCGGTGCGGATATGCCCAGCTTAATCTGATCCCCGCGAATCTCCAAAATGGTTATCTCTATATTATTATTGATTACCAAGGACTCTCCCTTTTTTCTTGTCAATGCCAGCATATCTACTCACCCGCCTTCTCTTTTGCCTCTTTTAAAAGATGATATATTTTATATCGTACCGGCAAATCGTCCTCTATGATCAACTGGCTTGCCTTTTTCAAATCCGCGTTAATGATAATCGGAGCCTTTAAATTGATCGACATATCCTCTACATTCGACGGCACCGTGATCGTCACAAGCACCAGCAGGTTATCCTCCGTCAACTCGCCTAACGGCCTAAGCAGCTCCTCATCAATTCTCGGATCATAATCTCTGCAAACCTTGAGCGGGTCAATAACAGGAAAAGCAAGCTGCGGCTCATCCAAAGACTGAAGCCATGAAATCATACTGTCCTCACCCTTCTCGCTGTCATAAATCAAGGTGTAATTATGAGAATCCGGAAATCCGATAATTCCCTGTTCAAAATTAATGATCTTATCGTTATCTATATCTATCTCACCAAAAAATCTGGTTTTTGCCCTCATAACACCCTCCTATAAATAATCCAACAGCGTCTGCTTCTGCAGCTTGGCAGCCGCCTGCAAAGAGGCCTGATATGCCGTGTACGCGGCAGTGTAATCAATTACAATATTGGACAGCTCCTTATCTTCATTAGTTGATTTCAAATCTTTAACCGTAAGCTGCTGGTTCGACATACGGCTCTTAATAACAGCCAGACGGTCTCCTCTGTTTCCGACTTCGGTAAGCGCATTATTCACCTTCTCCATATAATTCGAAAAAGAGGTAATACCCTTACTGTACAGCTTCTGCATATAATCATCCGCATAATCGGCCTGTCTTTCCGCCGCCGCCAAATACTCTTTTAATTTTGCCTGCATCTCATCCGAAGCATACTGCTCCTGCTTCATCATATCTTTAATCGCAGATACCGTATCATTGGCGGATATCGCTGCCTTTACGGCCGTCACCAGCTCATCCACATCCCTGCCGATTTCGGAACTAAATACATTATTCGCCACGGTATTCACTGTAAGCGTCTGATTCATGGCTACTGTATAATTAATTTCCTGCGGCATAAAGTTATGGTTCTCATCGTAGTTCATATATTCGATCGGATTCTGATCATCCGTGATATTTATACAGTCAAAATAATTTTCAGGCTTGAGATCACCCTTTGAAAATCCCGTCTTATTATAATTCACGTCAATGCGCGCGTTGTTTGAATTAATTTCCTTTGCCACATTATCCCCCAGCAACAGTTCTCCTGTGTCTTTGTTGTAGATAATGTCGTCTTCTCCCACCGCATATTTCATTGTCTCCAACTGTTCGGTTGTCATCTCCCGGTAGGTAAAACCGGAATTAACCGTGCCGGTTGTCGTGGTCGTTCCGTCCGGTGAGGTCGTCACTGTAACCCTGTTTCCGGCATTGTCGCCCTTAAAATGCACGGTCGTCATAACCGTACTGCCGTCGGCGGTCTTGTTCGAATAAGAGAACGATCCGCTGTTTAATTCAGACAACTTATCATACGCCAGGCGCACACGCTTCACCGTAGCCATTCCCGGATCATCCGGAGTTTCATTATTATTAATCGCGTCTGTCAGCTCCGTATAGGTAGGAGTGCTTAAACCACCGTATGAATATTTATGCTCCTGCACTGCGTCCGCCGAAATATACTGATTGATTTCGTATTTCGTGTCCGCCTCCCGCGAAGGAAACGTCAACGTCGTATTCGTCTTATATCCGGTAAACACGGTTCTTCCCGCATAATCGGCATTCCCCTCGGAATATACCTGCTCCGACAGTGACTGAAGCTGGCTTAAAATAATATTCCGATCCTCCGGTGTCAGCGTGTCATTCGCCCCGTTGACACATTGAGTATGAATGTCTGTCAGCACCTTGCGCATATTGGTAAGGGCCGTTTCCGTCACCTCCAGCCAGGATTCGGCATCCGGTATATTTCTCTCATAATACTGGTTAATCTGGCTCAGGCTGCTGCGGAGCCTTAAAGCACGAATCGCAATAACGGGATCGTCCGACGGCCTGTCGATCTTTTTCTGGGTCGTCATCTGGGTATTCAAGGTATCCACGTCCACCTTATTGCTGTTGATATTTATCTTCGTATTTTTCATTATAATATTATTTGTAATACGCATTGCTGCCCCTCCTTACACGCCCGTTTCGTTAATCAGCTTATCATACATCTGCGCCATGACAGACATCATTTTCGATGCCAAATTATAGGCGTAACGGAATTTCTCCATCTCCAGCGCCTCTTCATCCTCGTCTACTCCTGCTACGGACTGACGCTGTCTGTCGATCACATCCCGGATATTCTGGTAATTCTCCGCAAAAAGCACCGCTTCGTTCGTATCTACGGTAACATCCGACAAAAGACATTGTAAGAAATCACTCGCCGAGCACCCTCTGTATATTGTCGTATCCGTCTGAAGCTTTAATATCGCATCCGCAATATCATACGCGTCTACGTCTTTGCCCTCCGTATAAATCTCTTTCGACATCGTGGCAATTCTTGTAGGATCCTTCACACTCGCATCCGCCACCGCAAAGGTTTCCGCCGTCAGCTGATAATACGTATTGGCATATGCCGAGACATCAGTATCCGAAAAATCAAATTCCGAGCCGTCCACCTTATTATCCGCGACAAAGAACACACCCATCTCATTTCCATTCAAATCCACACCCGGATTATCCTCCGTTCCCATCTGAAGGTTATTAAACGACTCCGCAAACACCCGGATAAATTCACTCATCTGCGCCATATAATACGGAACGCCCATGGCGTCAATATTCATTCCGATCATCGCCTCTTTCCCGGCAAGCCGCCCCTTTTCAATCGGGCTCAATTCCCTCTCCAGGGTAAATGTATAACTAAATGTGTAAACCGGGTTATTATCCTCATCCAATATCGGATTATTATTCTCATCAACTGCAGGGGTCTTCGTTATCTTAAAATCGGAATAATCATATTTATTATTGCGGATAGTAAGCGTCCCCTCCTGTGCAATATGCAAATCCCTTATATCTGTTACCGACGGATTCTCTATCGTAATGGTTGTCACCTCTCTGCCGTCGACAACCGTTGTTCCAAAAGCCGCATCTCCCGTCGCAACATCACCGTGAAAAGCACTCTTATTATTTCCGTCACGCATCTCCATAAGCGCTCTTAAGCTCCCCGACATTGCCGACGCCGTCGGATTAAACGTAACTCCCGTCTCCGCCCATGTAAGATCGTAAAGTCCGTCCACATCCGTCTGGTTTATCTTATTTTCCCTGGCAGTATAAGCAATCGTATGATACTCAAAAGTGTCAACCAGCAGCTGTCCGTTCACTTTAATCTTATAATTCGTTGCTCCGGTATAGCTCTCAGGATAATTGCTGTTTGCAACCAAATGCTCCTCAATCTCGACCGGGACAATCTCAGACAACGAGTCTACAAGAAGATCTCTCTCATCCCGAAGCTCATTGGCATGCCCGCCCTGTATTTCAATAGAGTTAATCTGTTTATTCAAAAGCGCTATCTTCTGCGCAATCGCATTCAGACTGTCAACTGTAGATTTTATCTCATTGTTGATATCATTCTGCATATTTTTCAGCTGCGTTGACACGCCGTTAAAATAATTCGTCAAATTCTGCGCGCTGCTGATAAACTGATTTCTGACATTGGAATCCCCCGAATTGTTTTTCAAGGTATCAAGGGCATTAAACATTTTTGCAAATATCGTTGCAAATCCTGTATTTCCCTCGTCGTCATCATAAATATTCTCAATCTGCTCCAAATAATAAAGGCGTTTTTCATACAGCCCCACATCCGACTGGTTCCTCCAGTATTTCGTGTCATAATAGGCGTCACGAAGTCGTGTGACGCTCGTAGTAACAACACCGGCCCCCATTGTTCCGTATTTAGCCTTGACCCGTATCGCATCGGCCGCCTGCGTATTGGCAACCTGCCTGCTGTAACCGGCCGTTCGCACATTCGCTATGTTATTGGCCGTTGTATTGGTACCCGCCTGCGCCGACACTACCGCCGTATATGCTATATTTAATCCAAAAAATGTTGATGGCATATTTTACACCTCCTATGCTCCAAGCCTGTAAATCAAAGTTTCTATCATCTCGCTTATTACATTGATGTAACGGCTTGATGCATTATATGCGTTCTGATATTTTATCATATTGGACAATTCCTCTTCCGAAGATACTCCCGTCACCTGCGTACGCTGGTTGTCAATTGCTTTTACCGTCCCCTCAAGCGTATCGGATATCGTCTCGTAAATGGAACCCGCTGTTCCAAGCTCTCCTACCATCTGTGCATAGTACTCGTCAAATGTGCAGGTTCCGGTCGTGTTCGGGCTCAATACAAGCTCGCTCTTTTTCCACGCTTCGGAAAACGCCTCCCCAAGCTGTCTGTCGATCTCTCCGTTCTGCCGCTTAAACGCAATCAAAGACGGCGAATCCACAATTTTTTTATTCACGCTCAGACTTGCTATGGTATACATTTTGGAAGTATCCGTCAAATCCTCTTCATTATATACATAATATGTCTCATCATCATCTCCATAAACGACAGTGTAACGCTCGCATCCCGTTCTTGTGAACAGCTCCTGCGGCGGTATTTTCCCGTCGCTTCCGACCGAACAATTCTTTGTATCCAATACCTTTGTCCCCACGCCAAGCGTAATTGGATTGCCTTCCGCGTCTCTTCCTGTAACCGGAGTCTGCAGCTCCACATTCGGGCAGATAATATCGTTCAAGGCCGTAACCATCCCATGAACCAGCTGGTCAAGCTGCGCCTCTATGGTCATCATTACGGACATTCCCGTCGTATCGTTAAACTGCTCCGCCGACATTCCCTCTATATCCGAATAATTTGCCTTCTTATCGCCGCGCTGCATAACAAGCGCCTTCAGCTTGCCAAGGTCCGTATTATATTCCGATGTAATGTCAACATTGAAATTAAACACCTCCGAATACTGATCCCGCTTCGTATCTGACATATGCGGCCAGTACGGGGTGATAAACCCTGTTTGTTTATCCACCTTTTTGCCCATCTCATAGACACGAACCTCATCAACAAACGGTACGCCCTCAAAGTTGACCTTTACCTCTCCGCCCGGCAGCTCTTTGTAAGTAATCGCGCCAAGCGTTGCCAATTCATCCAGAGCATTATCCCTTTCGTCACGCAGGCTCATTGCGGTCTCCACGTCACCCGCCTCTATCTTGGCAATATGCTGGTTATATTCATAAATCAAATGCCCCAGCTCATTGATCCGGTCCATAGTGTCGGAAATCTGGGTATTCATATTATTCTGATATGTTTTTAAACTGGAATATACGGACTGCGAACGGGTCAAAAACAGGCTCGCTTTCTGCATTACGAGATTCTGATTCACAGAAAGAGAAGGATCCTTTGAAAATTCCTCAAGCGCTTCCCAAAAATCCACCAGATTATCCTGAAACGCCTGCCCCTCCATCTCCTGTAAATATGTAAATACCTCGTTGGTTGTAGCGTAGCACGTCCCGTAAAATGATTGACGTCCTGACTCAGTACGATACGACTGATCTAAGAATACATCTCTTACATGTACCACATCGGCTATCGTTACACCAAGCCCGGCCTGCTGATAGCTGATGGAGGCATTTTTATCGAAATTGATATAATCCATATCGCCAAACAACACCTGCTGACGGACATATCCCGTGGTGTTGATATTGGCAATGTTATTTGCTGTTGTATTAATCGCGGTCTGGCTGTGTCTTACACCTGATGCTCCTATATATAAGCTTCCCATTCCGTTTGCCATGACATGTTCCTCCCATTTCCCTTTGTTTATTGTTTTGCATCAAAACCGGCATTGCCCAGCAACGCCCCCGTATTGCAGGCATTCTTATTATAATTTGCTGTCTCCGGTGCCTGTCGCAGACTTTTAAACAAGGTCAGGTCGAACTCTACCATCTCAAGCGCCTGCTGCAACAGCACTTGATTCTGATGGTTACATTTTTTCATTTCGTCCAGAGTTGCATGCAATTTATTGCGGCACTCCATAAGTCTTTTCTGTTCTTCCGGCTGCTTCTCCAAGATTCCTATCATCTTCTCTATGGTCAGCTCTCCTGCCTCTTTTCCCAGTACCACTGCCATATCCGAAAGAACACTGCTACGCTTTAGCTCAAGATTATGCAGCACATCCGCCACCAGCTGTTCCTGCTCGGTAATTTTTTCCAGATTCTCAATATCCGCCTCTATGATTACCTGTCTTTTCTGCTTCGACAATTCAATCAAGCTGCAGTATTCCTTTTCTTCATTCTCCAAAACTCCCAACAGATCATCCATTAAACTAGCCACGGCCTATCCTCATTTCTTAATTATGTGCTGCATGATACTTGACAAACAACTTGCTTGCAAAATCTCCGGAATCTACATTGTAGTTCCCTGACCAAATACTTGCTTTAAGCTCAGAAACTTTATCTTCCCTGATGTCCGAAGCTTCTGCGACTGCCTGTTTTGCGATCTGAAAATCACGTCCGAAAGAGGATATCTGTACTTCATCTCTTCCTGCTGCGGCTTCCCTTGTGCCAGATGCTTTTGCGGATTTCCCTGTTTTATACAATGCTGCCACCTGATTATAAGCTTCTATACGCATAACGGCATCTCCTTTCTTCCCTGAAAACACACGCCTTGTTGGCGTTCTAATCTATTTATCGGTAGTTTTCCCAAAAACCTTAGTTTTTTTCCCCGAAAAAGATTTGGGTGCCAAAACACGTACCAAAACGTACATGTTTTAACACCCAAATACTGAATATCACTTTCTCAAACACGCTCCACGAAAAGCGCATCACAGATCTTTTTCATCTCCTCCGGCGAAAATGTCTCGTGCGTCCATTTTAAAATATCCGTATTCTTCCCTTCCTTATAACGCGGAATCAGATGGATATGAAAATGAAATACCGTCTGTCCTGCTATCTCACCATTGTTCTGCAAAATATTAAATCCGTCGCATTTTAATACCTCTGTCATATGAACTGCCATTTTTTTCGCAAGCTTCATTGCCGCGCCCACGACCTCCTCGTCAATTTCATAGAGATTCGCATAATGCTCTTTCGGCAGAATCAGCGCATGTCCCTTTGAGGCGGGGCTTGCATCCAATATGACGCAAAACATCTCATCCTCATAGATCGTGTTTGACGGAATCTCTCCGGCTATAATCTTGCAAAATATACAATTATCATCTCTCATCATTCTAACCCTTTCTATTATTTTGTCGATATTTGTTGTACAGTTATGATTGATTTTAAAAATCAAACATGCTAAACTTCCATATGTTATCTTTCAAAGTCTGACACATCTTAAATATAAAACACTTTACTTACCGACAGGGGGAATCTATCCATGTTAACAAACGAGGACTACGCCAAAGCGTTCCATGAAATCAAAAATTCTATCGCAATTGTCAACAGTTCCATCCAGCTTCTCGAAAGTCAGCATCCCGAACTTAGCGACTATGAATACTGGCAGGATTCCATAGAAGCGCTCAACTACCTGAAACAGATGGTTCAGGAACTTTCACAGGCAAAACTCACTTCGGATTTCCCAATGCAGCAGGTTAACCTGAATACGTTTTTAAAGTCCCTTGTTCTATCCGTCCACAGCCTTTATTTTAACCGCAAATTCCAGTGCAAGTATAACTTTGAGCCCGATCTGCCCCTGATTATGGCCGATCCGCTGCGCCTAAACCAGGCAATTATGAATCTGATCAAAAATGCCTACGAAGCCATGGAATCCGGAGGATGCGTTGAGATTACCGCATACTGCCGGAACAACATGATACATATTGATATCACCGACTTTGGCGGCGGTATCGCCCCCGAATATGAAAAGCATTTATTTACGCCCTTCTTCACTTCCAAATCAAACGGAACCGGACTCGGGCTTGCGATCACAAAGCAAATCATAGAAAGCCACAACGGAAGCCTGGATTTTGTATCATGCTCCGGAACCGGATGCACCTTTTCCATCCTTCTGCCGGCAGCCGACAAATAGCCCGGGATCCCTTCTATTCGAATACAAATATCTGGTCCAGCATCCGCAGCGTCTTAAAATTGCCTTTCGCAGTCATCTCTCCCGTCATAAAGGCCCTCTGGAAAGTCATTCTGCCCGCGACAATATTATCAAACACTTCGGTCGTCAGCTTGGCATAGATATCCGTATTATCCTGTTGCCCATAATGGCAGCTTACCTCCTCATTATCCACTTCCACACAGAGCGGCTTCTTTTTTTCCTCTATCATAAACAGGTAATTCGCCTTAAAATCCGTCTGCGCCACAAAGTGCGACTCTAAATCTGCAATATAGGCCGTTGTCTCATCCGTCTGCTGCTGATTTAGCATCCCCTTAAACATAGAGGACAATTCCTCAATATCCTCTTTTTGTTTTTTTACATATGTGTCGTCCGCAACATATTTGGAAAGCTGCTCACTCTCCTGCGGCGTAAGCTCTAACTGCTGAGTCCTTAACACCGACCTTGTCACCGCCTGATTGCTGGTCGGCAGACTTTTTTGCTTCTGCGATATCGTACGGTAGAGATTCTCCGCCTTCTTCTCTATGATGACGGAATATTCATTGTTCATCTCAAAACTTACCAAATCATCGACATAGCCGCATAATCCGCTGCACGGCAGCCCTCCCAAAATCTCCCACGCATTCGCCAATGTCAGCTCACCTTCCCGCTCGCCATACGTAGTCGACATCACAATCGGCTGCATATAAATTGTCTTTATCCGCTCCTTATCCCCATAAAACCAGCAGGCATCAAGAAACTGCTGCATATAACCGCCGATTCCCAGCCATTCCACCGTCGTGGCAAGTATAATACCGTCCGCGTCCTTCAGCGTGTGCGGCAGCGTAGATATGCTGCTCTTATCCTCATAAATATTATACCGCTGCACATTCACCCGAAGCTCCAGCAGTACTTCCTCCATTTTATTAATCACATAGAGTGTCGGATCATCCAAAAGACCTCTTCCGCCATAATATATATTTACGTTCATATTCTGCCTCCAGTTTTCCCTTGTCCTTACAGTATATAAATAAATTTAATGAAAATCAATCTTTTCTGTACGATTTCTTTCTGTATAGCAGAATACCCAAGACAATTCCTCCTGCCAATCCGCCTACATGCCCCCAGTTATCAACCCCCACGCTCGTAAAACCGTAATACAGCGACAGCGCCGCCATAAACGCAATTCCCCTGGCAGTCAGATTTCCGAGTCTGCCTTTATTCCTGAGCGCAACCCAGAGCAGTCCGCCGATCACCCCAAATACCGCTCCTGACGCTCCGGCCGAAACCGCCGCCTCGCTCTCCCTCACCATCATGAACAAAGAAAACAGACCTGCCCCCACTCCGGAAAGCAGATATAAAAGTAAATACCGGATATGCCCCAGGGCCTCCTCAAGATACTTTCCCGCAAAAAACAACATAACCATATTGTTCATCAGATGTTCAATTCCGAAATGCAAAAACATACTGGTAAATACACGGTACCATTCCCCGCCCGCCAGAATAAAATCCGGGTACATGCCGCCGTGCTCTAAGATAAAAATTGCATCCTCCGGATCACCAAAAACCGCGCACAAAAGGAAGATCAGCACGTTAACCGCCACTATTCCGATACTGATATACGGAAGCCGCTTTTTTTCTGCCGCAGCCCACGCCGCTCTTTCCCTCATCCCGATATCAGTCTCCATCTGCGAAAGCAATTCGCTCAATCCGTAAAAATCCCCCGGCTGATTCTCATATATAACCAATCTTCCGGCATTTGTATCTAAAATCCAGATTCCTTCATACCCGGCGCAAAGCTCTCGATATGCCTCCTTGTTGCCTGTCACAAGCAGCGTCAAAATCTGCACATCATAAATCGGCTCTTGATCCGGATACGCAATATCTTCTCCCTGCGGATGCAAAAACAACTCACGCAAACTCCCGGTCAGCTGTTCATATTGTGCATTTTCAAGGCAAAAGTCCTCATGCGCATAAATTCCCAACACAATCCGAGCCACACCGTCCACGTACCGGTAGTATACGCCCGCTTCCTTTGGTAAAACTTTTCTGTATTGATATCCCCCCTGCTTCAGGAGACGGTCTATTTCTGCTATCACGGCATTTCCCTCGCTTTTTCTCCCATGATACTCTCAAATTCCCGCTCTGTAAAGCAATTTATCCCCTATGAATCCCAAAACAATACCGTTCCCCGGCAAACTCTACCGTATCCTCCGGCAAAATCTCCACTTTTTCTTTGTAATTCAGCAGTCTCCCGTTAACCCATGTACCGTTCCGCGAATTGAGATCTTCCAGATAACAGACGTGTCCCTCCCTCGTAATCCGTGCATGCATCCGGCTTACAGACTTTACCTGTATTTGAATATCTGCATCCTTTCCGCTCCCCACCGTAACGCTTTTTTGATCCAGAAAAATATCTCTCCCGCATTCCTCCCCAAGGAATCTCAAAATCCCACCCACAGGCTCTTCCCCTTCTGCTCCCAAAAACACGGTATCTCCCGACATTTCCTCCTTAAAATCTTCCGGTGCAAACACTACCTGATACTCTTTTTTACCTTCCCCCCGCTTAAATGCCCCGGCAGGAGGCAGCTTCTTAATAATACTTTCCCTTTGTTCCCTTATAAATGCCGCCGCCCTCTCCCTCCAAAGCATTCTCTCTCCATTTTCCCGTATCTGCACGATTTTTTCCTCTGTCTCCTTTGCAGGTACATCCTCTTGTTTCTCCGGCAAGCTCCTCTCTTCCTTCTTAGACCAGACATCCTCCCGCCGAAGAATTTCCCATATTTCCTCCATGGTAAAATTTGGCTCCAGCGTCTTCTGATAAACAAGATACCCCAGCTCCACCGCACTTCTCTCACTATGGTCAAGCTTCGTCAGCAAATACTCCATGAAACGCCTAAGCTGCCTGTGCAGCGGCTCCTGCGCCAAAATTCCATAGCAAAAATAAACCTCCTCTCCGGCTGCCCCGACATAAATCATCTCCGGCTCCAGCATGATATAGCCTTCATCCAGTAAAAAGCTTTCTACATTTTCCACACACCCCTTTAACGCCGCCATAAACATTTTAAAAAAATCACCGTCCAGCTTATTTCCCTTCAAATATTCCTCAAACGCCTGCCTCCCGGTAATATCATACCAATATTCCGTTCTTCCGTCCGCCATTGCTACATCAAACTCCAGAAAATAGCCAATCCTGTTTCGGCGAAACATATCCAAATGATATCCCGGCATATCCGTCTCGGCGATAATCACCATAAAGCTCTGTCGCATTGTCCTTTGATATGTTATTTCCATTCCAAATCCCCCGCTATCTCTTTTGCATGCTTAAGCCTGCGCACCGTCGTGACAGGCTCCGTTACACACGTCTCGCCCATTTCCCCTAATTTCTCTGATGTCTCCCGATACATCTCAAGCGCCTGTGTCATCACAAACGCCGTAAGGAAAATCAGAATTGGCATTAAAAACGACGCCTCCACTGTGTAACTCGCCCTTACATACTTCTTCATAAAAATATCATCTCCAAATACGCCAAAAACAAGAAGGGAACAAATGCAATCTCATCCTTCCGCTTTTTCTTTTTCATCAAAAGCAGCACACCCGACCAGATTCCGCAGAACAGTAATCCATGGAACAAAAGTCTTGCATTTTCCCAAAATCCAAGATAAATTCCGCTCACCAACAGTACCAGTCCGTCTCCGATTCCGATTTGTCCGCTAACCGCACCTATAATCAATAGTGCCACGCCCAAAAGCACGCCCGCAAACAGGCTGTATATAGACAAATTTCTGTAATACAGATGCAACAATACTCCCGCAATCCCAAACAACAGAACCGGATAAACCATCACCTGTTTTTTCTTAATATCCTCCAGAGAACACCATCCAAGCATTCCCAATAATGTATATGACTGTATCATTTTTCCCCTCCGCATTTTGCACAGGCCTTTTTGCCGCCCGCTTCCGATAACTTTATTTTATAAATACTGCGCTTCAGGCCGCTGCAGTCTAACGCGCCGTGATATGCATCCCCATAATCCGTAATATAGACATATGCACATGCAGACTTCATACACCTTCCGCACGGCTTATACTTCGCTCCCGACTTATTTCTCAAACGGGCAGCCTCTCCCATAGAAACTCCCCGGATAGTCAAATCCAAATAGGAACATTTTCTCGTTCTGTGATATACTCTGCCGTTCTCCGTGACATAGACCCATACCTCCTCCTCTTTCTTTCCTCCAATGTCCTGCCCGGTCCATTTGTGTACTTTTACATGCTGCCTTACCGGCAGTGTGATTTTTCCAAATATGCCTATCGGAAATTTTATCCGGTACGCCGCATGCAGCTTGATATAATCTCCCTCTTCCCCTGCATCCCAAATTCGAATACCTGCCGCGCCGCCGTCTATATATGAGAAAACCGTCTCCCTCTCTTTCAGTCTTCCAATCAACCGTGTTCCGGCCGATATCGTTGTTACAGCCCGTCCTGCCGTGCTCGCCTTATCAGCCTCAAGGCACGCGTACTCTGACAACACCCTGCCTGTATAATTTAAAGCGTCCTGTGTCTGCATCTGCAGCTTCATCACCTGGAAGAAAAACAGAAGCGCCGCAAAAAAACACAGAAATACCGGAACGCTCACCGCTGCCTCCACAGTAAACGAGGCAGGAAAAGAGGCACAAAACGGTGTCTCCTCATTTTCGGGAAAAAATGGCATAGTCAGCCCTTTGAAATGTGTGAGAGAGTTTTTTATTTTACTTTTATTTGTATATTTATACATACTTCTTTTAGGAGACACCGTTTTGCACCTCTTTTCCTGTCAATATTCCAAATCACTTTCTGTCCCTTGATTTTCAAGTAAAGTATGACGCTTCTTTGTAAAAGCTCCATCTGTAATTCAATTCTTTTCCTGTCCCAACAGTTGCAAGCGACAGAAACAGCACGTTGGCCCGATAAACATACATCATAGAAAAGCTGTGTATCAGACAATCCATACGCAGACCTTCATATCCTTCTTCTCTTCCGATATTCTGCTCCATCAGGTTCATTGCCCGAAGACATACTTTTTTGTCTTTTGTGAAAAATAAAAGTATTCTAAGATAATCCTCGTAAGAAAGCCCGCTTTCACATGTTTTTGCTTTCGCAAACTGCTGATTTTCTTTTAATCCTCCAACGTCCACAGACCAATCGGCCGCCGTTTTTATGATCGGTATTTTTTCCCCCGCAAGCAGGCTTTTAACATCCGATACGCTTTCCGCGAACGCCCATACCGCAAGAATTGCCTGCTGCACCCCCTTCACCAAAAGAGGATTGCCGCTAAAACCGGCAAGCATTGTGGCAAGCGAGAGCGCCTGCGAGCATTTCTCTGCATCTGTCTGCAAATATACATAATTGGCGGCCTCGCGTATAACTAAAATCCTTTCGCACACGGACACAAGATTAGCCTGATCCGACGCTTTTCCCGCTATCATATACTCAATCTCATAATCCAGGGCATGTTCGTCTTGCGACTCCGGCGGGCTTTGATAGGAGGTAAAATATTTCATAAGGTATTCCTGAAACAAAACATCCTCATACCAGCCGCCCTTTTGATCCGTTTTCATATTTCCCTTATTTTTTGAGCGTTTCTCCAAAACGGTATCTGCGTCAATTGCCTTGTCGGAAATCTGCCTTACATCCGCGCCTACAAGCGCCAGTATTCCGGTATTCTTCCATTTCCCGATATAATCCAAAGGATTCTTTGTAGCAGACGCTTCTTGTACGGAAGTTTTTTCTTGTTCGTTTGATTTTTTTACACTCTTCTTTTTTTCTCTCTTTACTTCCTGCTGCGCCGCTTCTTTTGCGTCCTCTATCCCGCGCTTTGCATCCTCTACTTTTTTATCCATATCGCCTGCCGCTTCCGTCACGCCGCCTGCTTCTTTGAGCTTTTTATGTAAAATCTCCGCGGCTTCCATAGCGATATTATCCTTCATATAATCCGCTGCCAGATAATAAAAATCCATACCGCCGTCATCCGTCACAAGCGCATATTCTTCCATACAGGCGCTTTCGGCTTCCAGTCCAAACATGCGGTAATTACTTCCCCCTTCGGCATCCTTCTTAAGGTTCTCCTCGGCCAGCGCCAACGCTGCTTCCTCTATTTTTACCGCATCCAAGCTGCCATTCTTACCGGCGCCGTCCAGCAGAAACAGATGGTACTTCTCCCACAACGGCCTTACATATCCCGCCAGAACGGACTCATTGACAAGCTCGCCGTTTTGTTTCGCACAGCTTTTTAATCCCTCGATCCTCGCACCCTCCAGGAGCGTAAAAACAAGCGAAGATACCAGCAGCAGTATGAGTGCGAAGAATACGCTGCTGCTGCCCTTTGGGCGGTACATGTACCTAAACACTTGCCGCCTTTTTACTGATTGTCTTGAAAATATCTTCTACAAGACTTGTGATTTTCGATTTAAAAAGAATAACCAGTGCAATCAGGACCACCACGATAAGTACGACCTCCACAACCGCCATTCCGTCTTCCTCCGATATAAAACGTCTTATTTCTCCCATATCCATTCTCCTTTCAATACATTTCCATTGTCATACATGCCGGTATCAGCATGATTGCAATAATTACAAATAACATAAGCATCATTGGCAGAAGCAGCTTTATCCCCGCCTCCTCCCCCTTTCTTTTCGCCTGATTTTTCCGCTCCTCAAACGCACGGTCCGCCTCCTTTTCCAGCGTCTCACCAAGCCCGCCGCTTCCTTTCTGCAAATTCTGAATCAGCAGCATGGAGAATCTCCGGTAAGGCGCCAGTTCCAAACGATCCCCAAATTCTTCATACGCCTTCCGCTCACCCACACCATCCGAAATTCTCCGCAGAACGATAAGCATTTCCTCATACAACGCATTCCTTTTTTGCTTTTTTTGCGCAAGACTGCGGGTATATTGCTCTGTAATTCTCTCGAATACCGATTTTATTGTCATCCCTGCGCCAATTAACAAAGCAAATTGCGATACCATAACGGGATACTCCCGCTCCAACTCACGACGCCTTCTCACTCTCTTTTTAATATCCGCCTCGTAAGCGCTGTAATGAACCGCAAACAATGCAATTACTCCCAAGCCCAGAATTAACAGCGGCGTCCGTTCCTTCTTTGTTTCCCATTTCAGCTTATATCCGCCCATTTTCTGCGGCAGTGCCAGCTCCTTGTCCCCAAGAAGCTCTTTTTCTTCAAAATACTCCTGAAGTTCTTTTTTTACCGCATCCATCCCCTCAACGGCTTCGGGATAGACGCAGACCGGAAACTCATAAAGGTATTCATATCCTCTGTAACTTAACTTTGCACAGACCGTTGTCATCGTCCCGCTTTCTTCTACATACTCCTGGTCAATGTTACCGTCAAAACCGATTACCTCCGGCTCGCCTACGCTCCATTCTACGTCAATCTGCCCATTCTGCAGCGTTTCCGGGAGATTGACCTGTTTCGTGATATGTCCCGTATCTTCACCCTCCGCGGCAAATCCTCTCTCAATCTCCGCTACCCCGCGAAGAAACAGCTCTTCCCTCTCTTCCTGCGTATATGCCCGCTCGCCTATCGTAAGCCGGTATGTTTCCTCCTCCCCAAGCTCCGGCACTTCTAAGCACAGTGAAATCTCCTTTTCCCCTTCACCCGGACTTCCTCTTGCAACTCCCTCTCCCTCAATTCCTTCTCCCTCATCCATCCAAAATGATGCTGCCGCCAAAAGCAGCGTTATCAGAACCACGCATACATAATATCTTTTCCGTTTCATACTACACCTCAATTTCTATTATTTTTTCCGAGATCAGAAATGCCGTTCCGTAGACCAAAAGACATATACTCATCACCAATACCCCAAATACATTTCCAAACAGCGGTTCCACAAAATCGGGAGAAGATATTTCCACATAGGCAAGCAACAGTATCGGTATTACATTCATAATTTTTTGCTCTAAGCATTTTGACGCCATCACGGTTTCTATTTCCTGCATGATTTCCCGTTTTTCACCGATTTGTTTTGCGCAATTTTCGATAATCCGCACAAAATTTCCGCCGCTTCGCTTTGCAAAAGTAAACACGTGATAAAAATTATTGACGTCATCAAGTCCGCTGCGCTTTGCAAAATCGGCCAGTGAGCTTTCAATCGTCTCATTCAGCTTTACTTTTGAATTTATACACGCCAATTCCCGGCACATATCCGCCTTTTCCCCATACATCCTGCACAAATCCGGCTCCGCTTCCTGCCATGCGTTTTCCACTGAATATCCCGCCGCAAGGGCATCCGCCACAAGGCGGATGCAGTCCTTAAACTGCAGGGCAAGCCGCTGCTGCCTTAGCCGCTTTAACTCCCTTCGTTTTCTTTTTAAGCCCGACGGAATCAGAAAAACCGCTAAAAGCATTCCCCACATACTCTGATAAAACAGCCCTCCCAAAATCACGGATAAGCCCGCATAAAAAAACATATAACGCAAAAGCTCCCAAACGGTAAAACGGTATTCTTCATAGTTCATATTTTTCTAACTCCTTTATAAATCCTGATGCCGTCAGCTTGTCCCGGTGCAAAAGCGGCTCGCAGTTTACCCAGCGCCCCGATACTTTCCCGCGCTCCTCCCCTTCCTCTGCAAATTGAAAGAGCTTCCTGAGCGCAACTTCCCCTTCCCTCACCCCGTCCAGCTCTAAAATCTCGATTACTTTTCTGCTTCTGTCACGCAGTCTGCCAAGATGCACCAGAATATCTATCCCCGAAGCAATCTGCCCGCGAATCGCGCCCACCGGAAGCTCTATGCCCATCAGCACCATGGTTTCCAGACGGCTAATCATATCCCGCCCGCTATTGGCATGACCGGTGCTTAAGCTCCCGTCGTGCCCTGTATTCATCGCCTGAAGCATATCAAGCGCCTCCCCTCCCCTGCATTCTCCGACCACAATTCTGTCCGGCCTCATACGAAGCGCCGTGCGTATCAGATCACGAACGGTAATTTCCGCCGCCTCTCCGCCTCCCCTGCCTCTCGTCTCCAGGCGCACAAGATTTTTCACGCCCTTTATCTGAAGCTCTGCCGAATCCTCAATAGTGATTACCCGTTCATCTCCCGGTATATATTCCGACAACGCATTCAAAAACGTTGTTTTTCCGCTTCCCGTACCGCCCGAAATGAAGATATTATAGCCCGCTTTCACGAGAATCCCAAGATACTCTGCGACCTTCTCCGAAAGCGCGTTTAGCTCTACCAGATGCTTCATTGTAAGCGGCTGCCCGGGGAACTTGCGGATTGACACGGCCGAACCGTCTATGGAAACCGGAGCAAGCACAATATTCACCCTTGATCCGTCCGCAAGTCTTGTATCCGCGATGGGCGATGCCTCGTTGACTATGCGATTGCTTTTTCCTACAATCTGCTGTATCACATCCGCCAGCTTTCTTTCCGAAGCAAACTCCCTGTCAAAACGGCGCAGTCCCCCCTCTTTTTCATAGAAAATATTGCCGCTGCCATTGATCAATATTTCCGTCACCGAGTCATCCTCTAATAATTCCTGCACTACATCCAGCTTCCGCATGGAATTAAACAGCTCTCTAAAACAAAATTCACGCCTGGTCAAAGACATTGCCGATTCATGACTCTTTTTCACAAGCTCCTCCTCTATTATTTCCTCAAGCTCGCCGTCCGTCACAACCCGGGACACGTCCATCCGTTCCAAAATCCTTTCCCGTATCATTTCAAGTTCACTCTCCATACCGGTTCCCCCGAAGCTTATCGCCAAATTCACTATATAACAGCTCCTGCACAAGACCCCCGTTCATACTATCCGTTCCGCTCCTCTCTCTTCTGATATACGGCATTTTCACATATTCAACCTTGGCTTCCAGTTCCTTCTGGTTATAGAGACAAATGATATGTTCCATCTGCCGTTTCGCCCCGTTCCCGAAAGCCTCCTGATACGGACAATAGATTTTCATACAGCGGCACATATCCTCATAGACACCCTCATATGCAGCCCCAAATTCAAACAGCAACGCATCATGATCTATATCCGCGGACAATGTCTCCCACAGTCTTCTATAATCTTCTCCCGACATATCCCACATATTTTGCGGATTTCCCATTGCCGGAAGATAATGCACCTTCCCCCTCTTCTTTAAGATGCTTTGCAGCCGTGCCTGCGCGTTTCCCCTTTCCATGCGCAAAAAACTAATCAGATCCGCCAAATCCTCCTCCTGCTGTATCTCAAAACAGTTTTCCGCAAGACTGACATACAAAAGTTTTCTCCTTTCCGCCATAATCTGCGACATTATCTTTGAGAACAACACGGATATCTCATAGTTCCACGGTGCATATACCCCGACGATCTCCTTAGACGCCAAAGGACACACCATATCATCCCCATCATCTTCCGCCGCCACGCGGTAAATATTACGAATAATCTGATCTATGGACTGAAATTTCAAAATGACCGGATATTTTGCCAGCTCCTTTTTCACACACTCGTCCGCAAGCAGAACCGGCTTCATTCCCCGTTCTTCTCTCGCAAGGCTTTCGATAAACCCTTTCTCATGAAACTCTTCGCCAAGCAAAAGAAGATCTGCTTTCGCTTGATTTTCCAAAAAGCTTTCCCTGTCACTGTACCAGACAGCTTCGATCCTCTCTCCTTCTCTCTGCCTGATTCCGCACGCCAGCTTTTTTACATATTCTTCTTCCTCGTCTAAAATAATAAGATTGATTTTTTTCAACGACATCCCCCCAGACTGATTAGATATCCCAGCATAATTGCTACGGAAAATGGAATTGTCTCCTCCCTGCGTTCGGAAATATACGGATACGGAATGATCCTCCTTTCCTCTATCACGTCCGCCACATAGAGCAAGAAATATACGATACGAATGCGCAGCGCTTTGACGCTGCCGATTTTGAAAAGCGCCAGAATTGCCCCTGCCACAAACGATGACACAGCGCAGAAAAACAATTGCTGACAAGTACAAACACTACTGATTACGGAAAATAACTTGATATCGCCTGCCCCAAGGACACGCATTAGAAATAGTACCGAAAATAGAATAATTGGAATTGTGATATGAAATATAAATACTGCAATACCGGCCGCCCCCGCCTGCCAAACGCAGGACACCAGACCCAGACCCAGGCCCATAAAAATCAATCGGTTACGGATCCTGCCCGTTCTGACATCACTTACCGCCGCCAGAAGCAACACCGGCAACAATCCAAGCCGTATAACTTCCCCAACCTATCACCTCTCTTCTGTAATTGCATTATATCGTATTCTTTATCCTTTGACCATGTCGTTTCGGGAAAGTTTTATAAACTTTTAAAATGACTGATAAATCATAATACCATACAAAAGCCCATACCCGCCTGCACCCAACACCCCAATCGTCAACAGGCTGGTCGGATTAATCCCAAGCGCGATACTGCTCCCCTGCGCTGCCAGAATATCATTTGTAAAATACACTGCCGCTGCCCCGACTACAACACGCACTACAAAATTCAGCAAAATCTCCGCTTTCTGTTTCATCATTCCGATGCATAACACAACAATACAAATTACAAGTATCGCTGCAATCCCAATCTCCTTATTCATAATCCCACCCATTTTCTGGCTGTTTTCGTTTTAAATATATACCCAAAGAAAAAAAATATGCCTTTTTTTGTATAGAATCATTTTTCTGTGATTATACTTAGTAAAAAGAGGATTTTTCCCCAGAAGAAGGTAGGGATGTTTTTGTTTGGTATTGTGAAAAACGCAAAAACTTATGATGAACACTACTCACTTTTATTAGATGATCTAGCAAAGACAAAGGACGATTTAGACTTTGCTTATGCCAACTTCCAGAATGTGGTTGACCCCGATTTAATTGACTCCTACATTTACGAAGTAAACGCCATGCAGCTTCGTTATAAGTTTCTGCTCGGCAGGCTCAAACAAATAGAGGATTCTTATGCAAAGAATCCTCTGGAAGTTTCTGGCTCCTGAAAGCTCTCTTTTAAATTTTCTTTTCCATATGTAATGCCGGCATAGACTTGCTGCGTATTGCGCATTAAAGGCTCTGAGGTATCCGCTTGTGCGATCTTTTCAAAAGCTGTATGAAGCGGAGCCAGAGCCTTCTTGGCGTCCTCTATTCCCTTCATATCGTTTTTCACAATACTCATCATCAGGGATCTGCGTGCAAATGTATACAAAGGATAAAGCTGCGCAGACAATTCATACTTAAAGTCCAGCACGTCCGATAACTCCGCCAAAACTTTGTCTCCGTTCCGGATCGCCGTCTTAAATGCTTCATAATCGGTCTGCTCATGCGCTCTTTTTGCTTCCTCAAGATACTCCTGCAAAATCTCATACATAATTACCACCAGACCGCTGCGGTTACTTACACTGATCCGTCTTGTAAATTCCTGCTTTTTTTCGGCATCCATGATCTATCACCCTTTACTGTAATAACTGCAATGTCTGCTGCGGCAAATCGTTTGCCTGTGACAATACGGAAATCGCTGCCTGCTCCAACACATTCTGCTGTGTATAATTCGACATCTCTTCCGCCATGTCCACATCCTCAATTCTGGAAAGCGCCGCTGTCATATTCTCATTCGTCTCATCCAACGCCTGTACGGCATAATCAAGACGATTTTCAAATGCACCAAGCGAAGAACGCACACCCATAAGCTTGTCAAGCGCCGTATCCATTCTGTCGATTGCACGGCTGGCGCCATTTACAGTCGTCACATCCACCTCATCCAGATACAGCGTCTCGGCGCTGATCTCCGGTATCCGCACTTCCATGGTCTGATCCTCATTCGCACCGATCTGCAATGTCATGGAACCGATTTCCGTCACTTCAATCTGTACGGTGGTATTCGTCGCCCCTGCCGCCGGATAATTCTCGTCTACCATAAATGCAATCTCAAATCCCGATTTATCTGTAATTACAACCTTATTTCCGTCTACGCTTGTCGTTGCGGTGTCCGAAAATCCGTCGCCCAGTACAATCTGCGCATCCTCACCGAACACAATGTTCGGCTCTGTGCTTGCAAATCCCAAAGCAGACGCCAACTGTGTGTTTTCAAACTCTACTTTTACGACACCTTTTTCTCCATAAAATGCCGACGTCAAGCTCAGTGTGCCGTCATCCAGAATATCCGCCTCCGCTTCTCCAAATTCCGCGCCCTCACGAAGCTTCTGATAAACCTCCTCCATCGTATCGGATTCTTCTATGTCTATCACATAACCGTTAATTTTCATTCTTCCTGACGCTCCGACATAGCCTGTCATATCTGCAAACTGCGCGGAATCTGCCGTCAGATTTGCTTTTTCCGCCGCGGTGGTAACGTCCACCTCATACATTCCCGGATCCACATAAATTGATACATCCATTCTGCTGATATTTTTCGCATAAACACGATTGTCCAATGTTCCGTTTAACAGAGGCTTTGTATTAAACTCCGTATCTTTAGACACACGGTTCACTTCCTCCCGCAAAGAAGCAATCTCAGACTGTATTGCCTTCCTGTCGCTCTCTACATTGGTGTCATTCGCAGCCTGCACCGCAAGCTCGCGCATACGCTGTATAATGCTCGTCACCTCATTTAACGCACCGTCCGCTGTCTGGAGTACGGATGTACCGTTCGACGCATTTTGAGATGCCTGATCAAGGCCGTCAATCTGCAGCCGCATTTTATTGGAAATCGCCATCCCCGCCGCATCATCCTTCGCATGATTGATACGAATACCGGAGGACAGCTTTTCCATTGCAACTGTCAGATTACCCTCTGTCCGTAATAACTGACTGTTCGTAATAACTGCTGACATATTATAATTTACTTTCATGGAAATACCTCTCTCTTTCTCCGCTTCCATGCGGCCCTACGGACGTCCCTGCCCCATTTTCTTATATATGATTTTATACTGTATTCTATATCGACAGTTTCCCGCCTTTACTTAAGTTTTATTTTTATACTTCCAGGCTTTTTACCGTCTTGATAAAGCTCTCCGCCATATGATAAAGCGTTTTCGTCATAACGGCATCCTCTTCCCCTTCTTCCGATACATCCTCTCTGCCAAACGCGGAAAGATTCAGTTTATCCGACGTAACGTAACGAATGTCAACCTCTTGCTCCGCCTGACCTAACGCCTCCGAAAGCATCCCGTCTCTTCCTGCAAGCAAATCGGCCGTTTCTTTTTTTTCGCAAGCCACATAGCCGCCGATTCCGTGTCCGCCCGCTTTCAGCTGCGCTGCCACCTTGCCCAATTTGTCTGTGGAAAACGTAATATCTACGAGTCCTTTTTTCTCTTTCCCTCTGACGATTTTCAGGGATATATTGGTTACCTCATCTCCGACGAGCACAGGTATCGCATACGTCTCCTCCTTCGCCTGCCTGGTCCCGATTGCAATCTGCGTATTAAGCAGCTTCATTTGCCGCAGATCAATGCTTGTTACATCCTCATCCTCCGTAATCATAGTCTTCATAACATTTTCCGCCGTATCTGCAAGCGCCTTCTGCGCCTCTGCCATCTCCTCCGGTGTTTTTAAGGATTCCGCAAATTTTTCCAAAAGTCCCCGCTTAATTTCCTCAAAATCCACACCGGTGTCCTCTGTATCCTCTGCGAGAGGCTTGCCAAAGAATCCCGCAAACGCCTTGTTGCGGTTCTTTATCATTTCATATGCCGCTGTCACATACTCGGCTGTATGCGGCAGGTCATACTCCGAAAGCATTCGATAGACCTCCTCCGGCGCCATTGCGGCTTCCTCAAATTCCGTCATCTGCTCTCTTTGATATTCTGTGTCAAGCTCCTCCTCATCCATGGACGCAAGCGCCCTCGCAAGCTGCTCCGGCGTCATATCCTGCCAGCCTTCATCCTTCATAAGCTCTGCCATCTTATCCGGCGTCATATCATCAAGCACGTCGCGAATACAGTCCATATGATATCCCATTTCGATCTGATCGGTAATAGACAGGCCGTTCTTTACTCCGTCAACGCCGGAAAAAGTATCATCTACCGCATATTCCTTATTTCCATGCTTTGCCGAACGAATCTGCGTCAACAGATTGCGCATAGTCACGTCTCCGCCCTGTGCTAACAGCGCTCCGATTGCCGCTCCGTCCGTCTTCTCTACCTGAGTTATCAAGCGGTAAACACCGAGAAATGCATTCCTCTCCTCCTCCGAAATACCTCCGCTCTTATCAAGCTTCCAAAGATATTTTGAGAAACGCTCTTCCTCCTCAATTCCAAGCTCTTCTTTTATTTCAACTGCCTTCCTGTTCAATTCCTCGATATTCATATCCAGCGGATTCACACCGTCTCTTATCATTTCCCGCACCACCGACGGTGTCATATTTTTAAAGGCTCTTGATACGGCCTCGTCCGCTGCCTTCATCTCCATAACAGACTGTTCTGTGATTTCCAGGTTATTATATGCCAGAATACGCACTGCCCTCTGATTTTCTTCGCTCTCCTCCAGTCCCAGGTCACGCAGAATATCATTCACATTCGCAAACGCCTTCTGTATCGTATCTCCCATGTCGGCGCGCGGCTTTGTCATCATAGTCTCATATCGCTCGCCCGCCTTATCCAGTGTATCCTGAAGCTCTTTTCCGGCTTTATACAGATCCTTTAACGCTTCCTCGCCGGCCTTAGGTATTCCAAGCGTATAGGCCGGTACGCTCTTCAGTGCCTCTACCGTCTCCACCGTTTCCCTGAAAACAGCGACATTAGACTCATCCGCCGCTATCCCTGCCTGCGTAAGCAGCTGCTCATAATAACTGTTCTCCTGCGCCTTTAACGCATCAACCAACTCTGCCAGCGGTCTTGTATCTATGGAAATGCCCTGCTTTAACAGAGAATAATTTGCCTGCGCCGTCATTGCTAGCCTTGCTTCCTCCAACTGTCTGCGGGCCGTCAAAAGCGCAAGCTCCCGCTCCGGCGTCAGATTCTCTGCTCCCGCCTCGTCCGCTCTATGGGACGCTGCCTCCTCCAGATTATCTACGGTAAGCTCCTTGTCGTTTTCCACAATCCATGCCAGATCCGCATCCTCGGCGTTCTCTACGATCTCCGCCGCCCTCTTGGCCTGATCCGCAAGCGTATATCCCTCAATGAGCATTCCATCCTTCGGACGAGCGCCTTCTGCAACCGCCTGCACCATTGCACCCATCACCTTCGCCTCATCCGCCGGAAGCGAAAGCTCTTTTAATTTCTGCATATATGCAAAATTCTCGGACGTAAACGATATATGATTTGCAATCATCCACTTGCCGTCTTCCACCGTCTTGGCGTTCACTTCAAATCCCGCGCTTTCGATTACCTCTTCGATCTGCTGTCTCAGCGAATCATAATCGACCGCCCCCTCCGGAGCGCGGTAATTGCCGCTATACTCCGCCTTGTAGAGATTCTCTATGGTCGGTTCCAACCCGTTATCCAGCAAATACTTTATCGCACCGTCGCTAAGCTGCGTCAGCTCTCCTGTCATTGCAAGGCTCTCCTTCGCCTCCGTGACATTCTGCTCACTTGCCGGCAGATTGGCCTGCGCAAACAAGGCTTCCATCTGCCGGGCAAGCGCCGCATTTCCTGCAATCTCCTCTAACTGCTCCTTTGTCAATCCGTCTCCGAAAATACTGATATCCACGCCTGCCTTTGCCAGCTCGGCCTTAATCTTATCCGTCTCCGTTACAACCGTTTCTATCTCCGTGGAGTTTAAGGAAAATCCGTCATCCTCCAACTTCCCGCTATCCTCCTCGGACGTGGTATTTACGGCAAACAGCATCTCGTTTTTCATCTGTGTCGCATCGGATACCCCCGCCTGATTTGCAATATCTTCAAGAATTTCCTCCCCGTCCATCCGGGGCTTACCATATGTAGCATCGCCAAATACACCGTTTGTTCTCTCCGGTTTGTAAACGGCAAATGTCTCCCGCTCTTCCATTCCGACCGTCTTATCTTCTCTTTTCGCGGCTCCTGTCATATTCACCGTACCGTCAAGCAATGTTGCTGCATCTACTTTCATGTCTTTCCTCCAACCTATCTCTGCATATCTCCAAAATCCAATCCATATGCCGTAACCATTTTCTCTATTTTTTATGTCGGACAAAAGAGTCGAAAACTTAAGCCGAATATCTTATCTGCTTACCGGTTCCATGGCCGCTCCATTTCTATGCACTTCCATTTCTGCCCTAATATATTGTAGTATTCTTCTTTTTCAGAAGCTATTTCCTTGAATCCTGCGGCTTTATAGCAATAATAGGCGGCTTTATTATTTTCAAAAACTCCGAGTGTTATTTTCGCAACCTTTAATATCTCAAATGCATATTTAATCGCAAGCAAAAGCATTTGTTTTCCGTATCCCCTGCCGCGCTTCGTATCGTCTACAATAACAAATCCAAATCGCAGAACTTGCTTTTCCTCATCTGTAAACCTCATAATTAAGTGTCCTACAACCCCGCTTTCATCAAAGGCTGTCACCGGATAAAAATCATCCGTATTGAAACAGTCTCCATTACAATCCATATATTTCTTGTTCATATCTTCTTCTGTAACGGGATAAGACCCGTATCTGTCTGCGCTCCATTGTCTGAGAGATACTTCGTCATGAATCCAACCCACAATTGTCTTTGCATCGCAAGCTTTGTAAGGCCGTAATCTTAAACCACTTCGCTCATCCCCTATTTTACTAAGTCTTTTTTCCATAATCTCATAAATCTGTATTACACCGCCTGCGCATTCCCATATACCATGATCTATCGTTTTATATCCCCGATCATAATATAATTTGCATGCGGACAAAGAGGCATCTATTTCTGCCTTATCGTATCGCTTTCCGATTTCCGCTTCCAGCCGATTCATGATAAAGGTTCCAAAACCTTTTCCCTGAAAATCCGGCAATACATATACTCTTGTAATGTGATTTTCTTTTCTGCTTCCGGTTCCTATTATTTTGTTATTCTCCAGAAGAACATAAACATTTCCGTTTTCGATGTCTTCACCGATATTCTCTTTATTATGAAACTCACAAAACATATCTACTATTTCCGGAAGATAATATTTCGGATATATCCTCCGGATTGTGTTCTGTACTATTTCATATATGTCTTTTGTGTCCTCAAGCTTTGCCAATCTGTACTCCATACCATTTACCTCCATAGCAAGTTCTTTCCTAATGTGATGATGTTGGGGTCAAATAGCCCCAGTTAGCAACTTGAAAATTTCACACAAAT
>CANOCV010000007.1 GCA_947564465.1 uncultured Roseburia sp.
GGTGCTGACCAAATACGGGCAAAATATTTTTATTTATTTGACCCCAACATCATGAAATATAAATGTCAATAATTTGGGGGCAATATTTGCTTAAATTATCTCAGTGGATTTTAAAAAAATTTGATCCATATAACTGCCTCCTAAACAATCAATCTGTGTTTTCATTGTTCTAAGAAGCGATGGCGAAAAACCTAATTCTCTATTGAATGACTTAGAAAATGCACTATGGGATTTCCACCCATATTTCATAGCTACATCTGCCAACTGTTTTATACTTAAGCCATCTTCTAAGTGTAGTTCAATATATAGAATAATCTGATTCACAACCATCACCTTCCATTTCCACGTGGTAGTTATACTATAAAACATATTCTGATTATTCGCTGTTCCTAAATTGCTGAATTTATGTATGATACAGCCAATTCATACGATTTTCAAATACTACTTTGTGCACTCCCTCTTCTATCAATCCAATCTCATAACAATTATAAAACTGATTAATATGTCTCATCACCATATCTTTATCTTTCTGTGCTACAACCACATTAAAACCTACACCGCAATTAAATGTCCGTAACATTTCTTCATCACTGATTTTGCTTCTTCTAACATCATATTAAGCATCTGTGTCGCATAACCTTTTCTTCTTTCCGATGGTCTTACTCCAAATCCGATATGTCCCCATGTTCTATACCCTTCACATGTAAGATAATGTCTCAAACTTGTTGCTCCAATCAGCTTGTTGTCCTCATCCACGACGAAAAAAGAGGTAGTCGACGAGAACTGCCCATCGCCAAGACCATGCTCACAACCATCCAGCAATCTAATCAGTCTTTCAAATTCTTCTATTGTATCAATCGGTTCATCTAAAAACCATGGTGCTATTCTGGTGTTACTTTCACACCATTCTTGCATCATATCGTTATATTGTTCATAATATAATAAATCAGGTTTTACCAAATATAATTTCATATATAATCTCTCACTCTCCAATTATATCTTTTGCATATTGTAATATCGGCAACTCTCTGTTTGCAACAAGTCTTCCTAATTTTGTGTCAGAACATTTCCCGTATTCTTTCGCCGCCTCTTCAAATTTCAGTTTTAAAGTAGATAAATTAAAATCTTCTATTTCTTCCTGTGTCAAATTCTTTTCTCCAAATTCAGTCGCCTTACAAAGAAAGTAATTGTTAATATTATGTCTGTGTATCAAATTATAATAATCGCTCACCATTCCGAGCTTACAAATAATCTCTACACTAACACCCAACTCTTCTTTCAATTCTCGTTTAATGGCGTCCCGTAAATCTTCTCCGCTCTCGACTCCTCCACCTGCTGTCTCAATCAGTGTTGCCTTTCCAAAATCATCATCGCGAATCGCTCTGACAAAATAAAAGTAACCCTCATCATCAAAAACAATCGCTCTGGCTATTTGTCTGTCGTGATCGATGTATTCCAACGGCCACTCATTGTCCTGTAATTCTATATTTAACTCTTTATCCTGTCCATTATTTATCATCTATTATCTCCGTTTTCTAACTTCTTCATAAACTTCACGTATTGCCGCATCAGATGAAGTCTCCCCGATTTTTACAGCACCACCAATCGCATAATAGTATTTTCTTTTTTCATCGTGTACCATTAATGCTTTTCCGTCTTTAATTACAATCCCAACACCTCTGAATCTAAAGCGCCCGGCTTCAGTTACAAATCCTATATTACACATTTTGTCGCCGCTTCTATGTTCTTTCTTCTTAAAAAATTCAGTTATCTCCATAGTTAAATCTATTCAACAACAAAATCCGTCCACTCGATTTTGTTAAGCATCATAACATCATCCGGCTTCTTCATTCCTATTTTTTCATAAAACGGAATCGCATTTTCATTGACACATGTATACATTATTATGTTATCTGTGCCTCCTGCCACCTCATGCAATCTGCTGACTAATGCCTTTCCTATTCCTTTTCCTGTATGTTCACGAACCACTCCAAGGTCTGTTATAAACAGCCAATATGCAAAATCAGTTATCCCAAAGCAAGCACCGATAATATCACCCTCTTCGTTTCTTGCAATGAGACTAATCGCCACTCTGCTCACTAACGTTTCCATTCTCTCATGAAATCTTTCTTTTGGATACTGTGCCCCCAAATCTGTGTGTTTCAAAAAATCAATATATTCATCAGCCGTTATTCTTTCTTCTCTAATCGTATAGTCCATCTGATTCACTCCTCTTTTACACTTCTTGATCACATATTTTTGTTAATTCGGTTTCAAATCATCTTTTTAAAGCATATAATTCTATTTTCTTCCTCAAATCCAAGATTCAAGTGAAACTTTAACGACTCTGTATTATCCAATTCGCAATCACTAACAAATTCAGTACAGCCTTCCACGTAATCATGTCTCAAACTGCAAAGTGCAAGTCCCACATATTTTCCGGAAACTTCCTGCACTAATACTTCTTTTTCCTCTGAATCAAAGTATTCCGTTAATATTTCTTTTGCTTCATCAATTTTTCTCCTTACTCTCCTGTCGGAATCACTCCAACAATTTCACCATCTGCTATTGCAGTAAAGCATGTATTCGGATTACGATTCAAATATCTTGCAGTCCCTTCACGGGTATCATCCACAGGATTCATTGCACGCCGTGTCTGTTCCGTACTGTTCCATAGTTTTAATATATCATTGATATTGTCACAATGACACTACTGAAAAAGTTTACACCCATATGGATATAGGTGAACTGGTAAAAGCAATTAATCTTATTTAAATCTATAGCGAAAGGATACGTATTATGATTAAACAAAAAGGAAGAGATGTTCTTAGAATGATCTAGCATTCAATCGAACATCTCTTAAAATTCAATTCTTGTGTTACTTGTGTGTTACTTTATTGTTACTTTCTGAGTCAAATTAAGCGCTTTTCAGCGACACCCAAGACTTCTGAAACCCAGTAAATAAGCCATTTTCGAGATTTCGGGAAGTTCCACAGATTATCTCTTGGAGAACTGCGGCGCACGACGGGCTGCTTTGAGTCCGTATTTCTTTCTCTCCTTCATACGAGGATCTCTTGTTAAGAAGCCTTTAGATTTCAAGGCTGGTCTGTACTCTGTATCAACTGTAAGCAGCGCTCTTGCAATTCCGTGTCTGATAGCGCCTGCCTGTCCTGTATATCCGCCGCCCTTTACATTTACCAGAATATCAAACTTATCGGCTGTATCCGTAGCTGCCAACGGCTGACGAACGATAACCTTCAATGTCTCTAATCCGAAATAATCATCAATATCTCTTTTATTTATTGTAATCTTACCTGTACCCGGTACTAAATATACTCTGGCAACAGATGATTTCCTTCTTCCCGTTCCGTAATATTTTGTATTAGCCAATGTTGTTTCCCTCCTTAAAATGTCAAAGCTTCAGGCTTCTGCGCCGCATGCTTGTGTTCCGGTCCTGCATATACGAATAACTTCGTATACATCTGTCTTCCCAACGGTCCCTTCGGAAGCATTCCCTTAACTGCATACTCAATTACTCTCTCAGGATGTTTTGCTAACATTTCTCTTAATGTGGTCTCTTTTAATCCACCAACATAATCAGAGTGACGGTAATAAACCTTCTGGTCTAATTTCTTACCGCTTACCTGAATCTTCTCGGCATTTACAACAATTACATAATCACCTGTATCAATATGCGGTGTAAATATCGGTTTATTTTTTCCTCTTAACACTTTAGCAATCTCAGATGCTAAACGTCCTAATGTCATGCCATCAGCGTCTACTACATACCATTTTCTCTCAATTGTAGCAGGACTAGCCATAAAAGTTTTCATTGGTCTTCCTCCTTGATATTCTGCCAAGGCTCTGCTCACATGCGGATGTACCGGCCGCATTCACACACGCCTTACTGCTTGTTTATAGTCAAAATATCAATCCGGGGCTTTGGCTTGATATTTCTATACTATGTCAGACTTAGATATTATAGTACACGTCCCCGCGCGTGTCAATCATTTTCTTCCTGATTTTTGCATGTAATCGTTCAGACAAGCTACCTTGTCACATGCAAAAATCATACTTAATCCCGATCATAGTAAGTCCATGCGCCGGCGCAGTCGGTCCCGCGGCATTTCTGTCGCAGGCCTTTAATATCCCCTCTACTTCCTCCGGCTCCTTCGCCCCCGAGCCGACCTGAATCAAGGTCCCCGCTATGATACGCACCATATTATATAAAAATCCGCTCCCGCTCACCCGAATCGTGAGCAGATCCCCCTCCTTTTCCACGGTAAGCGCATAGATAGTCCGAACCGTAGTCACAGCCGAGGTAGCCGGAGCGCAAAAGCTCTTAAAATCATGCTCACCGACGAGATATTCCGCTGCCCGCTGCATCTTCTCTACACTCAGAGGACGATAATAAAAGTATGTATCGCGCCGGCACATCGGCAACGGAAATTTGCGGTTTAAAATCCGATACTCATAAGTCTTTACACTGTTACAGCGCCGCGGATGAAAATTGGGCGCAGTCTCTTTTGAACCTTGTACTACGATATCCTCCGGCAGACGCTGATTTAAGGCATAAGAAATTTTTTCCGCCGCAATCCTCGCTTCCGTATCAAATACCGCCACATTTCCAAGCGAATGTACCCCGGAATCGGTTCGGCTCGCTCCAACCACCGTAATCGGCTCCCCCAAAAGCTCCGTCAGCTTTTCGTTTAATACTCCCTCAATCGTCCTTCCGTTTGGCTGCACCTGCCAGCCGCAGTAATTCGTCCCCTCATATGCAACTATTAACATAATTCGTCTCGCCATATACAATCACCATCCAAAAAGAGCAGACAAATATGTCCACACAAACCGCAGCGCAATCATTGCCGCAAGATAGAGAAAAAGAACCGCATAGGCGATGTAATCTTGTCTCTTATAACAGAGCGGCTTCATCTTGGTTCGCCCTGTCCCGCCGTTATAACAACGCGCTTCCATCGCCATTGCAAGGTCATTTGCGCGGCGGAATGCGGAAACAAACAGCGGAACAAGAAGCGGAATCATCGCTTTTGCCTTCCTGAAAATATTTCCGCTTTCAAAATCCGCGCCCCTTGCCATCTGCGCCTTCATGATCTTATCCGTCTCTTCTATCAGAATCGGTATAAATCGAAGCGCAATCGACATCATCATTGCAATTTCATGTACCGGAACGCCTATCTTTGAAAGCGGATGAAGCGATTTTTCCAGACCGTCCGTGAGCTGATTGGGCGTTGTCGTCAGCGTCATAAGAGAAGTCCCGATGATCAAAAACGCAAGGCGAATCAGCATCAACGCCGCATTTTCGGCGCCTTCATAGGTGACGGTAAATACCCAAAACGATACCCAGGGGGTTCCCTGTGTAAGAAACAGGTTAAACAATCCCGTAATAACCATCAAAACCACAATTGCCTTTAACCCCTTCACCATATAGGAAAAAGGCACCCTGGAAATCTTTATAGCCGCCACAAGAAAGATTGCGGCAAGAACAAATGCCGCAAAACCTTTAAATACAAACAGCGATATAATATAAATCAGCGTGCCAAGCAGCTTAACCCTTGGATCTAACCTGTGAACCGGTGAATTTGCCGGATAATATTGTCCTATTGTTATATCTCTAATCATGTCTCTACCCGTTCTCTTTGATTTGTTCTTTCCGCTGTAAGGAACTTAACGCTTCTCCAGTGACGCAAGCATTTTAAGAATTTCTTTTTTCGCCGTCTCAACCGTTGTCGCTTCTGTCCCAACGGGCAGTCCCCGCTCCGAAAGCTCATGCAAAAGGTATGTAACGGCAGGTGCCGCAAGCCCGACCGCCTCCAATTCTCTGTAATGCCGAAACACTCCGTTCGGAGTATCATCAAACATTACTTCGCCCTGATTCATCACAATAATGCGGCCGACATATTTGGCCACATCCTCCATACTGTGCGAGACAAGCACAACCGTAATCCCCCGCTCCTTATGCATTTTCGCAATCTGATCAAGAATCTCGTCCCGCCCTTTGGGGTCAAGCCCTGCCGTCGGTTCATCGAGAATAATCATTTCCGGCTTCATTGCCAGCACGCCCGCGATTGCCACGCGGCGCTTCTGCCCGCCGGAGAGATCAAACGGCGACTGATAATACAGTTCCTCCGAAAGTCCTACGCAATTTAAGGCCTCAAACGCTCGGACCCCGGCTTCCTTTTTGGAAAGACCCTGATTGAGCGGGCCGAAACAGACATCGTCAAAAATCGTCGTCTCAAACAGCTGGTGCTCCGGATACTGAAAGACAAGTCCCACCTTGCTCCGCAGCCCGCGCATATCATAGTCCTTGTCGTAAATATCCTCACCGTTATAGTAAATGCCGCCTGAGGTTGCCCGCATCAAACCGTTTAAATGCTGAATCAGCGTCGATTTCCCGGAACCGGTGTGTCCGATTACCCCGATAAACTCTCCGTCCTCTATCTTCAGGTTCACGTTTTTCAATGCCTGTATCTCATATGCAGTTCCCGCGCTGTATACATAATTCACTTTATTTAATATGATTGACATATCCGCTCAATTGCCTCCATCAGTTCCGCCCGTGTCAACACACCTTCGGGAATTGCAAGTCCTTCCCGCCTAAGCTCATGTGCCAGAAGCGTTATCTGCGGCACATCAAGGCGATAGCTTTTCAGTTCATCCACTTTCGAAAAAATTTCCCGCGGCGTCCCCTGCATCACCACACGCCCCTTGTCCATAACGTAAACCTTATCGGCGTCTACAACCTCCTCCATATAATGCGTAATTAAAAGAATTGTAACGCCCTTTTCCTTATTCAACTTATGAACTGCCTTTAAGACCTCTTTTCTTCCGTTCGGATCCAGCATGGCCGTAGGCTCATCCAATACAATGCACTTGGGCTGCATTGCCATAACACCGGCAATGGCAACTCGCTGTTTTTGCCCTCCCGACAGCTTATTCGGAGAATGCGTACGGTATTTTAACATCCCGACAGCCCTAAGACTGTCCTCCACCCGCTGCCAGATTTCATCCGTCGGCACGCCGATATTTTCCGGTCCGAATCCCACATCTTCCTCGACTACGCTCGCAATAATCTGATTGTCCGGATTCTGAAATACCATTCCGGCGCTCTGACGCACATTCCAGATATTCGCGTCGTCGGAAACATCGTATCCGTCGACCCACAGGCTTCCTTCCCCCGGCTCCAAAATAGCATTAATATGCTTTGCCAGCGTGGATTTGCCGGAACCGTTATGCCCCAAAATAGCAATAAACTCTCCTGCCTTTACATCAAGGTCCACCCGATCAAGCGCTGTCTGAATCGACTCCACATTGCCCTCTTCGTCTCTTCTGATATATTCATGCACTAATTTTCTTGCCTTGATAATTCCCATATCATTCCTTTCACCGGGACTGCCAATGTAAGCGGTGCAGTTCTCCCTCAAGCTTCATATGATCAAACTGATTCTGACGCAGCGCCTCATACAATACAATTGCCACGGAATTAGACAAATTAAGAGAACGCGTCTCCCCAAGCATCGGAATCCGCACGCAGTCATCCTCATGCTCCACCAGAATCTCCTCCGGAATGCCGGCGCTCTCTTTTCCAAACATAATATAACAATCCGGCTCATAGGAAACATCGGAATACACATGCCGTCCTTTTGTCGTCGCCATATAAATTTTAGCATGAGGATTTCTTTCAAGGAAATCCTCATAATTAATATATGTCGTTACATCAAGCTCCTTCCAGTAATCCATGCCTGCCCGCTTGATCGCTTTTTCATTTAACTGAAATCCGAGGGGCTCTATTAAATGCAGCCTTGTCCCTGTCGCCACGCAGGTTCTTCCGATATTCCCCGTATTGGCCGGAATTTCCGGTTCAAACAAAACAATATTCAACTTCGCCATATTCGTTGTCCCCCGTTGCTATACGGTCACTTATTCTCCCGCAGCTTTGTGATAAACCGCTCCATACGGTCTAACGCTTCCTTTAAATTATCAAGCGAATACGCATAGGAAATCCTCAAAAATCCTTCGCCGCAATCGCCAAATGCAGTACCCGGTACGACCGCCACACGCTCCGCATTCAAAAACGCTGTCGCAAATTCCTCCGACGTCATTCCAAACTCCTTGATACACGGGAAAACATAGAATGCACCGTAAGGTTCAAAGCACTGCAGTCCCATTTCACGAAAACGATGAAGCAAATATCTTCTTCTTCCGTTGTACTCCTCACGCATCTGCTTCACATCCTCGTCTCCGCAGCGCAGCGCGTCTACGGCCGCATACTGTGACGTCGTCGGTGCGCACATGATCGCAAACTGATGGATCTTTAGCATCTGTTCCAATATGATCTTCGGCCCGCAGGCATAGCCAAGACGCCAGCCCGTCATCGCATGTGACTTCGAAAAACCGTTAATAACAATTGTCCTCTCCCACATGCCCGGAAGCGATGCAATTGAGACATGCTCCTCCCGATAGGTAAGCGCCGAATATATCTCGTCACTGATCACATATAAATCATGCTCCTTGATTACCTCCGCAATCGCCTCAAGATCCTTCCGCTCCATAATAGCTCCTGTCGGGTTATTCGGAAACGGCAGCACCAAAAGCTTTGTCTTCGGTGTAATCGCAGCCTCCAGCTCCTCCCTTGTCAGGCGAAATTCGTTTTCTTCTTTTAATTCGATAATTACAGGCGTTCCGTTCGCCAGCACCGCGCACGGCAGATAGGAAACATAGCTTGGCTGCGGAATCAGCACCTCGTCGCCCGGATCAAGCATAGCGCGCATCGCAATATCAATTGCTTCGCTGCCTCCCACCGTCACAAGGACTTCATGGTTAAAATCGTATTCCAGCCCATAGTGACGCTTAAGATAAGCAGAAATTTCTATTTTTAACTCCTTTAAGCCCGCATTGGAGGTATAAAAGGTCCGGCCCTTCTCCAACGAATAAATTCCCTCATCCCGAATATGCCACGGTGTGTCAAAATCCGGTTCGCCCACTCCCAAAGAAATCGCGTCCTTCATTTCACTGACAATATCAAAAAATTTGCGGATGCCGGAAGGCTCAATGGTTACAATTGTTTTTGATAATGGGTTTCTCATGGTGTCATCAACATCCTTTCATCCTTTGCGGGTTCCGCCATTATTGTGCCGTGATCTTTATATTTCTTCAAAATAAAATTGGTTTTTGTGCTCAAAACATATTCAAGCGCCGAGAGCTTATCCGAAACAAACTGAGAAACCTCGCGCAGCGTTCTCCCCTCTAAGGTTACCATCAAATCATAGCTGCCGGAAATCAGATACACGGAATTTACTTCGGGATAGTTATAAATCCGCTCCGCGACCTTGTCAAATCCCATGCCGCGCTGCGGCGTTACCCGGACCTCTATCAACGCCGTCACCTTTTCCACCTCAACCTTATCCCAGTTGATTAGCGTATGGTAACCGCAGATAATGTTTTCCTGCTCCATCGCCTCCAGCTCTTTTTTAACGGCAGCTTCGTCCACACCAAGGACAATTGCCAGCTCCTTCATATCAATTCTGCTGTTTTTTTCGATAAATGTTAATATTTTTTCACGCATACTTTCTCCTTCTTCCGACACATATTCCGTGCTCCAACAGATTTTCTATACAATTTTATACAATTCGTCCGTCTTCGGCGGCTCCAAAAAACGTTTCTCATCTCCATGATACAGCACCCGGTCATTACCCGCCGTCGCCTTTCCGATAATCGTCGCTTTCACGCCGAGCCTTTCTATCTCGCGCACCAGCGTGCTGCCGTTCTCCGCCGCCATCAGCATTGCGCCGCTGGAAATCAATTCATAAGGATTCACATCAAAGAACTCGCAAATCTCCACGGTTTCCTGCCGAATCGGAATCCTTTTAATATCAATTTCCAGTCCGACTCCGGAAGCCTCTGCCATTTCCCAAAGCGCTCCGAATATGCCTCCCTCCGTTACGTCATGCATCGCCCCCACGCCGGAGCGTGTGGCGGCGGCAGCCTCTTCCCTGACCGATAAATATTCGTCAAACCGCTTTGCTTTTTGCAAAAACTCTTCGGTAAAACGCGCCTTTAACGCCTCTTCCTTTTCCTTGGCAATGATTGAAGTCCCCTCCAGCGCAATCCATTTGGTGACAATAATATCCATGCCGGGCTTTGCTCCCCCTGTCGTCACAAGCGCCCCTCTTTTCGCCTTTCCAACACCGCAGACACTCACAACCGGCTGGTTGACAACCTTTGTCACTTCCGTGTGCCCGCCCATAATCTGCACATGAGCCGCCTCGCATTCCGCCTCAATCTGCTGCATCAATGCCTTCAAATCTTCTTCCTCAAATCCGCTTGGCAAAAGCAGGGTAAGCATAACGCCGACAGGCTCCGCTCCGGCACTGGCCAAATCATTCGTTGTAATGATGATTGCAAGCTTCCCGATATCCTGCGCCGTTCCGGTAATCGGATCCGTAGAAATAACAAACATTTCATCCTCCGCCAGCGCAATTGCCGCACAGTCCTCTCCCACCGAGGCTCCAACGAGCACTTCTTGCCTCCTGGTATGTAGTTGTCTGATTACGGAACGCTTCAAAACGTTCTCCGGTATTTTCCCTACTTTCATTTTTCATCCCTGCCATACTTACAGTTTAAGGCTGTCTCAATTCTGAAACAGCCTTTTACATGTTTATTCTTCCGGCGTATCCTCCTCAGGTTTGTCATCCTCCCCCGATTCATCGTCTCCGCTTTTCTTGTCTGAATTATCGTTTTTATCGGAATTGTCCTTCTTATCGGAATTATTCTTTTTATCCGATTTACCTTTCTTGTCCGAACCATCCTTCTTTTCGGAATCGTCCTCTGGCGGCTGTTCTTCCTCCGGCGGCTGCTGCTGTTCTCTCTCCGCAATCGCCGCATCGTTCCACTCCGCGGCTGCCGCACGGATTGTCGCTTCATCCTGTGTCGCTATCGCAGCATTGATCGCGTTAACCGCGTCCGGATTCGCCGAAGCCGTTCCCACGGAATAAATACGCGGCGACGAATTGTATTTGCTGGAATTGAACTCTTCTCTGCTCTGTTCCACACCGTCAATGCGTATAATCTTCCAAAGCTTTGCCGACTTGCCGATATGCGGCGACTGCGTCTGATGAATCGCCCCGATCGGCTCTGCCGTCGCAACAAACTTCACAACCGGATCATCCTCGCTGACTGTCTCGCTTTCAAAATCCACCGTTCGGTTTGCCGGTCTTGTCTCTTCGCCAAATATATTAAAATGAAGAATTCTTCCTTCCACATAACCCTCAATATAAACCGGCGTATCCAATGTATTTTTAAATTTCAGGTTCTTATATGTTCCCGCAATCGCGGCATCCATAGACGGACTTACATAGGAAACAAGCATAGAATGCGCAAAACGCTCCGTTATCTCCAGCTCCGCCCGTATCACCGCATTATATAAGGTTGTCGACACCTGGCAGACACCGCCACCATAAGATTCCACCGTCGTTCCGTTCTCATATGCCCCTGCCAGCTCATAGCCATTGGAAGCATCCAGCGGTCCAATCGAATCATATACGGAAAATTCCTCTCCCGGAAAAAGCACCGTACCGTCTATCAGACTTGTCGCGTTCAATACATTCGCCACACGTCCCGCGGAAGAATCGCTAAAATCCGTAGAATACGCGCCCAGCACGTCCTGAATCTTCTCCAGCTGTTCCCTCGACCCTTCCGGCTCCACAACGTTCGCTGTCAACGATATATTTCCGTCCTCTCCGTTCCAGCTCTCTTCGAAATATGCCGCGATATTATCTGCGGAAACCTCCACATCCACCGCGATGCCTTCATGACCTTCCACAAAAATAAATTGTCCGTTCTCACGCTTTAAGCTGTTATTCTCAGATTCCCTGTTCAGCTCATTTACATGCTCATTCAGCCATTCTACCGTCTTGTCGTGATCTATACTGTAAGAAATGTCATAAATCTTATCCGTCTTTTCAAGATCCTTCATATCTTTGTAACGCTGAATCAGATTGCCTGTCTTTCCAATATTAACGGCTTCCTCCACCACATTCGTGTTCGCCCATTCAACTCCCAGCTCTCTGGCGCTGACTGTAACATGATTCTCACCGGCACTCAGCGTAAATTCCGCACCCATCTGCTCCTCTACGGCTGCCCGAACAGCCGCCTGCGCCTCTTCCGGCGTCATTCCCCCCACTGCGATATCACCGACATAGACCTTGGAAGGGATCACTGAATTATCATTCTCCTCCGCCCCCACAATTTGGGTAACCACTGCAATTCCTGCAACCGCAACTGCAATCGCTGCAACCGGAAGAATTCTCTTAAATATCTTCATAGTATTTTCTCCTACCTGCCTTTGGCGGGCAATGCCCAATTTCTTTTTATTTGATATTTTATCACAAAAATCCTGTTTTTCAAGGTGCATATCCACTAATATATTTGACAGAAAATAAAGTTTTCTGTATATTATGACATGTAATGCGGTGTATGACGCGATCCAGGCGGCAGCAGTTTTCTTACCTAGACAAACGCCGCAATCAGCAATGGTATCAGCATTGCCGCAACAAGGACTACTGCGATGACACCCACAACCACTCTTTTCTTTTTAGAGTTGTTAAAATTCATCATCTTTCTCACCTCCATCCATAAAATGTTTATTTTTAGAAAGGCTGTTACTATGTTTTTGATTATCTTTATTATTTTTATTGCAGTGTTTACAATCCTGCTGCGCAGGCTTTCCAGCCGCGACCAAAAAATACAGGACGAGTTCTGGGACCGTGAGCTTCACTCCAACACAGTCCGCAAAAAGGATATCAGTTCGCTTTCCTATATCACAATTCCGCTTGATACTTTCCCAATCGGAAAATATAAAGACGACGAGCTGTCTGCCAGCGAAGCCGCTTTAACCGAACTGTCGGGCAAACAGATTGTCAACCTGAACGGTATAAGCAATACCGACTTAAAGCTAAACTACGGCGTACCTAATTTTCAATTTCTCTCCGAATGCGACGAAAATTTTGCCGTCCTCGCCAAAACACTTGTCACATACGGAAACCGGCTTTTTGTGCTCGGACACTTAGAGGATGCCGCGGCCGTCCTTTGGTTTGGCATTACATGCCGCAGCGATATTGTCTCTAACTACACTCTCTTGGCCGACATTTACCGTGCCTTAGGAGAGGAAGATAAGATTGCTTCCCTGACGGACTGTGCAAACGCCCTTGACCTCGACCGCAAAGATATAATTCTAAAGAAGCTTGCCCTGGCGGAAGCGAAAGAGCCTTCCGAGCCCCTGTAAGCTTCAGCCTGTTTTATTTGGGATTCTCCCGAACTGCGACAGTATTTTATCTATTTTTCTTGACGCCTCGCTTCTCGTCAGCGTCTCAAATAAAATATCCTCGTCTATTTTATGATAATTCAACAATTCCTTCAAGTGCTTTTTTTGCACCGGCGTCGCCGGTGTCTCTCTCTTCGGCTTATATAAAAGCGGCTTTGGCGAAAAAATCTCCTTATAGTCCCTTCCATACTTCTGCTCTAATATCTCGTACAGCTGCATAGTTGCAAGCGCGTCATCCAGCGCGCGGTGCGCCCTTCCCCTGCTGATCCTATAACATTCACACAGCTCTCCCAATGATTTTTTCCCCGGAGAAAGCGGCAGCCCTCTTGCTGCCTTTAAGGTATCAACTGCTCTCTTTTCAAAAGGAATCCGCTCATTTACAGCAAGCTGCTTCAAAAAACTATAATCGAAAATCACATTATGCCCAACCCAGATGTCGTCGCCGACAAAGGATGCAACCCGACGGATGGTCTCCTGCGGCAAAATTCCTCCGTCCGCCATTTCCTGTGTAATCCCTGTCAGCTCCACCACCTCCGTTGTCAACGGGCGCATCGGATTTACAAAAAATTCCAAAACATCCTCTACACGCTTCCCCCTGACCCGGACCGCACCCACCTCCAAAACGGCGTCCCGTTTTGGATTCAGTCCGGTCATCTCCAAATCAATTACCACATAATCCTGCATCACTTTTCCTCAATCCGCTCCTCACCGGCATTCTGCAAAAATGCATCCTTTTTCTCATAATCAAACAAAATGTAATACGGCCTCTCTCTTTTTGTCCCGTCCTCTTCATAAAAAAAACGCTCCAGATGGCAAAGCTTTCCCTTTTTACAGTATTCGCGCGTCATCTCTCTCCATTCCGCCATTTCGGGCGCAAACGCAGGCCGGCTCTTCGCATTTTCCCTCGCATAAATATCATGGACCGCCGCCTCCCTGAGGCGTTCCATATGCGCTGCCGTTGTTTCATCGGCAAATTCCAGAAGAATTTCCATGCGCCGGTTCCTCGTATGCTTCAATGCAAGATATCCCTTACTCTCATAATACCTGCCCAGACTGCCAAACATGAGAAAAGCACTGTCATAGGCCTCCCCCAAAACGGAAATAGAGCGGCAAAACTGACCGCTGTTATAATAAACCTCCAGCATCTCCTCAACCAGCTTCAGCTCCTGGATTTCTTCAAAGCGAAGCCATTTTGTGGCAAGCACCTCATAAGGAGGATGCGAGGTATAAAGAATCTCATATTCGGCGGCATGCATATACATATAAGAACCCTTCAAAACCTTCAAAAATCCAAGCTGAAGCTGTTCCGGCTTTATCTCATAAATCTCGTCAAAGGAATGCGCAAAGGTTTCTAAATCTTCATACGGAAGCCCCGCAATCAAGTCCAGATGCTGATGAACATTTCGCCCCGCCTTTATTTTTTGCACTACCTTCTTTACACGCGCAAGATCCATGCTCCGGCGTATCTCCTCTATGGTTTTGGGATTTGTACTCTGTACGCCGATTTCCAGCTGAATTAAACCGGGACGAAGACCCGCGATAAACTCAATTTCTTCATCGGTCAATAAATCCGCCGCTATCTCAAAATGAAAATTTGTAATCCCTCTGTCATGCTCCTTTAAGAAACGCCAGATTTCCATCGCACGCTCTCTGTTGCAATTGAAGGTCCGATCTACAAACTTTACCTGAGCCACCTCTCTGTCAATAAAAAACTTCAGTTCTTTTCTCACAAGCCCCATATCCCGAAAGCGGAGCTTTTTATCCACAGAAGATAAGCAGTAGCTGCAGCAAAACGGACAGCCCCTGCTTGATTCATAGTAAGCGATTTTATTCTTAAAATCCTCTTCCTCATAAGGAAAAGGTACCGTGCTAAGATCCAAAGCCGTCTCCGGCAGGTTGACGCATATCTCACCGTTCTTTTGAAACGCAAGCCCCGGTATTTTCTCCAAAAGCCCAATTTCCCCGTGATAATAGCGGCACAAGTTTTTAAATATCTTCTCTCCCTCCCCCATCATAATCCCCGCGACAAACGGATTGTCTCGCAGAAACATTTCACTCTCATAAGATACCTCCGGTCCGCCCAGCCAGATCGGAACCTCTTCACATATTTTATGGAACTCTTCTGCAATTCTGCGCACATATGAAATATTCCAGATATAACAGGAAAAACAGAGTACATCCGGCCTCATTTTATATATTTCACTCAAAATATACTCTGTTCTCTGGTTGATCGTAAATTCAGCCAGCGCAATTTCACTTTTATATTCACCCGCATATGCCCTCAAATCGTAAACCGCCAAATTAGAGTGAATATATTTCGCGTTGATTGCCGTAAGCAGTATTTTCATCTCTTTCTCACTTCTCCTGTTCCTTTTTCTCTTTTATTCCCGCGGGCAATGAGCCGGGCAGCCGCGCTAAGCGCCCTGCGGGGTATTAGACTGACTAAAATGCTCCTTTGTGGGATTACCCTCTACCCGTTAAAGTTCATATATGTATAATATCTCTCTTCAAAATCCGGATGCGCGGCAAGATTTACAACTCTTGCCCCTTCTGCTATTTTTCTTACGACGTCCGCGCCCTCTTTGTCCGCAAGATAGCGGATGGCTCCAAGAAGCGACGTATTGCCGACAGCCTCCGTTTTCTCCTTCAGCTCATGCGGTATCAGTCCGATTCCCGCTGCTTTATAAACATTTAACTTACAGCCGAATCCTCCCGCAAGATATATCTTCTCAATATCCGATGATACAAGTCCCTTCTCCTGTTTCAAAAGCTCTATTCCTGCGCGTATCGCCGCCTTTGCCATCTGTATCTGACGCATGTCCTCCTGCGTAAAGCGAATCAGCCCGCCGTCTGTCTCTGTTACCGGAAATCCATATTCCAGATATCCGCCGCGGAAGGTTCCGGTTTCATCGGCAGCCCCCGTTTTAACTGCCTCATAGGCCGTCTCCAACACGCCTGTTCCGCAGAGACCAATCGGACGCTTGTTTCCTATTGTACGCACAACCATGCGTCGGCCCATACTTGACACGCTGCAGACTGCGCCTGCAATTCCCGCCACGCCGCAGCTGATATTTCCGCCCTCAAGCGCCGGTCCGGCAGCGGCGGAAGCCGCAATCAATTCACCGCCCGCCGCAAGCGCCATCTCTCCGTTCGTTCCAAGATCCACAAACAGCGTCGGCCTTCTTGCCTGATGCAGGTTACGGCTGTAAATGCCCGCAACAATATCGGCGCCGACAAACGCCGATATTCCCGGCAGCAGCGTCACTTCTGTCTTTGCATACCTTTCGGGCATCTCCTCCCACATTTCCCGTGCATATTTCACTCGAAGCTCCAGGGAAACAGGGCAAAACGGCGCCGCGCCAAGCCCCATGCATGAGTCTCCTGCCAAAAGATGCTGCATTGTTGTATTGGCCGCAATTACAAGCCTGTCAACCTGACACGTACCCGAATATTTTTCTAAAAGCTCATCCATACCCGCAGTAATATCCTGCCAGATAAGCCGCTTCAGCGCCTCTGCGCAGCCTTCGTTCGCCGCCTTGATTCTGCTCAAAACATCCGCCCCAAATACACGCTGGCTATTATTTTTGGCGACAACCGCCAGGCTTTTTTTGCTGGCTCCATCGACAAGAGACAGCGCGATCGTTGTCGTCCCGATATCGGCGGCTACATCGAAGTGCGTCCCGCCCCGTAAATTTTCCGAAGCCGCTTCTACCGGCGCTTGTCTCACACCGGGCGTTGATATCTCACCTTCCCCGGTATCCGTCAAAAGAATTTCTCCATCGGAAAAAAAGCTGGCGCGGCATAAAAGACGTACGCCGCAATCCAGCTCTTCCTTCGTCAAAAGACGTTTTTCTTCCGGTGTCAATGCCGCTTTCCCCTGTACAATGCGAAAACGGCATTTTCCGCAGCTGCCGCCTCCGCCGCAGGGATATGTCAGCGCATATCCGCTGCGCCTTAACGCCTTTAGCAGCGTCTCACCGGGATACTGAAAAATCTCGTTATATTTGTTATCGGTTCGTGAAATGTATATTTTAATTTTAGGCATAGAACGGCTCCTTTTTTACATATACCGGACAATTACGTCAATTCCGCCTATCACCAGCAGCCCTCCGCCTGCCAGATACGCCTTTGTCTTTTGCTCAAAGCCGAAACGGTATCCGGTATACACTCCAAGTATTACAACTAAGACAGTAAAAAGCACAATCATCGCCAGCATCAGAAATACATCCACCTTCAAAAAACCAAACGCAATGCCTGTCAGCAGCGTATATATACTCGTAATCGCAGCCATTTTCAAGAAAACCTCTATGCTAAACTTCTCTATTCTGCGCTCAACGACACTGTCGTTTTTCCATGCCTTGAAAATCATGCGCAGTCCAAGACATATAAATATCGCCGATGCAATAATTCTGCCCGTGACAAGCCTTGTATCCTTCAAATCGTAGCGGCACAGGAGACCTGCCAGAAAACTGCCAAGATATAAAGCTGCCATCTGCCATACGGACAATACCGCACATATAAGAACAAGATGTCTTTTTCTAACGCTGGCCACCAGCGCCCCCTGACATTCCACTGCCGCAAATATGTCCAGTGACAAGCCTACTGTTACAACAAGCGTCTCTATCCAGTTCATATCAGGCCTCCTTGCACTTTACTCCGCTTTTACGGCATCTGTTTTCAGGATGAACTTCACACTGCCGTTTATTCCCTCCGCCACTTGGGAAAATGTTGTATAATCTTCTCCTGCCATAGCGTACGCTTCCATTCTGTCTAATAATGATTTTACATCACCTTGGTAGGTATCTGCAAGCTTTTGTATCGCTTTTTCATTAAATTCTTCCATGCCGTCCGCCAGCTCATTCGAGCCGCTCTCCAGCTTATCTACCCCCTCCGTGATCTGCCCCGTTCCGTCTGCAAGCTTAGCCGCGCCGTTATTGAGGGTTTCATTGTTGGATACCAATGTATTGGCTCCCGTCAAAAGCTGCGAAATCCCTCCGGTCAGCGTAGGAATCGCACCTACAAGATCTCCGGTTCCTTTTGCCAGCGCCGCCGAGCCCGTTACCAGGCTGTAACCCGATTCCTTATCCTTTGCCTCAATTCCTTCCGCAACCGTCTGCTTCGCCTCCTCCGCCGCGGTAATTGCCGCCTGTCCGGCCGCTGTCTTTGCGCCCTCATAGGCCGCCTGCCCGGCTGCCTGTCTTGCCGCGGTCACCGCCGCCTCGCCTGCCGCCGCCTTTGCGCCGGCTATGGCCGCTGACCCGGCTGCCGATCTCGCTCCTGTAACGGCCGCTTCCTGAGCCGCACCCTCGGCGCCGCTCTTTGCGGCATCGGCAACCGCGGTTCCGACTTCCCCTGCAACCTGCGACATTCCGCCCATCAGATTCCCGGTCATTGTATTGATTCCTCCCGTAATCGCAGAATCCGACATTGTCTGGCTCACATATCCGCTCACGGCATTCTGAATCTGTGAAACATACGGCTCCGTCTGCGCCATTTGAAGCGCCTGCGCCGCTGCCGTAGCCTCGTCAACTCCTGTCGCCATGACTGCCTGCTTAATCTGCTCCACGACCTGCGAAGTGACAACCTGCGTATAAATTCCCTGCGCGACCTGTCTTGTATATTCCGTCACGCCATCCGAAATTGTCCCGGACATTCCTCCCAGCTTTTCACTCACCTGCTCCTGTGCCTGTTTTTTGATATTGTTATAGTAGCTGTTCTCATCGCCCGCATCGCCGAACATATTATCCACGGCTGCCTTTGCCTGCTGTTTGATTGTCTCTGCCTGCGCATCTACGGCTGCCTCCGCCTGCCCCTTAATTGCCGCCGCCTGCGCGTCCACGGCCGCCTGCGCCTGATTTCTGATCGCCCCGGCCTGCGCATCTACGGAACCTGACGCGCTCTTTTGAATCGCGGCCTTCTGCGCGTCAATCGTTGCATCAACCTGCTTTAACAGTGCATTTTTCTCCTTCTCGCTGAATTTCTTTTTCAGCGTCTTATCCAGCTTTGCAATACCGTCACTGATCGTCTTTGCACTGGAATTCAAGGTATTTGCGCCGTCCACAAGAGATGCGCTGCCGTCGCTTAAGGTCTTAATTCCAAGACCTAATGTCTTTGTCCCGTCGGTGTAATCTTTAATGCCGTTTTTCAGATCCGAAACACCCTGGGAAAATGTCCCCATGCTCTCCTTTAGGGTATCAAGCCCCTCCGCCAGCTCGCCGCTTCCGTCCATCAGCTGTCCAGAAGCATCCGTCATTTCATCAATCATATCATCAAGTGCGGACAGGTCAAATTCTCCGTTTGCGTTTATCGTGCCAAGAATTTCACTTGTAGCCAATGTAATCGTCATGTCAAGCGAGAAATCCTCCACATCAGCCGTCACTTCCACATAATCCGGAAAATTCGTCTCCTCCTCGAAGTCCTCCTCTTCGACATTCAGGCTTTCTTTTAGCCCCGGCATCGCCATGCCGACAACTACATTATTCTTTCCGTCCGAAATAACCTTTCCGTTTGTCACATTTAAATTCGAAAAATTATCCCCGAGTATCATACCTGTCACGACAGTAAACGGCACATACACCTCATAATCTTCACCGTCTACGGTCTTTGTTGTTTTCTCGTTATTGGTATAGTCAAAACGGATTGTCACCTTTCCACTCTTTCCTGCCAGCTCCTTCGGCTCAATCTCTTCCCCGTCCAGATAGTAGGTGATTTTCTCGGAAACCGGCGCCTCCTTCTTCGTCGTACCCTGATAATAAATATCATTTCCTCCGGCCTGCCATGTCATCGTATCTCCGCTCTTTTCAAACGCCTCATCCCCTTTTACATTTTCGATTCCTTCCAAATCAGAAGCATCCGATAATGTGTCGCTCTTATCAGGATTCTTCAGCCAGTCACTCACAATCGTTTCCCTGACCTCGCCTTTTTCATCTGCAATCAGATAAACCGTCTCCTCCTTTCCGACAGTCTTTTCTTCCGACGAGCCTCCCAGGATATCCTTTATCGCACTCTTAATCTCTTCCTGCGCATCCTCCTGTGTGTCCGTCTCCTCCACAGCCGCATTTTTAGCCGCATTTACGGAATAGATTCCCCCTCCGGTTCCCAGCAATGCAACTGTAAGCACGCCTGCCATCACACGGATTATATATTTATGACTAAACTTTCTTTTCAATTCTGAATACTTCATATTCTTTTCCTCTCTCTCTTATTTTGCTGTTTCCGGCTTAAGACCTGTGTTTTTTACTGTTTCCGGCTGAAATCCCTTGCTTGTATGGATAATCAGCTTGTCAAATACCATAAACATTGTCGGCAGAACGAATGCGACTACAAGCAGACTGATCAATGCGCCTCTCGCAAGCAGACTGCAAAGGGAACTGATCATATCAATACTTGAATAGACGCCGACTCCGAAGGTTGCCGCAAAAAAGCTCAATGCGCTGACAAACACTGACTGTAAAGAGCTGTTGAGCGCCTGTGAAACTGCTTCCTGTTTTCCTGCGCCCTTATGTCTCGCCTTTTTATATTTGTTTGTCATTAAAATCGCATAGTCCACAGTCGCGCCAAGCTGTATCGTGCCGATAACAATGGATGCAATAAACGGCAGCACTGTTTTCGTATAAGCCGGAATGCCCATATTGATAAAGATCGCAAACTCAATGACCGCCACCAAAATCACCGGAAGAGATATGGATTTTAAGACAAGTGCAATAATGGCAAAAATCAATACGATGGATACGGCGCTTACCGTCTTAAAGTCCTTATCCGTTATCGTGATCAGATCCGCCGTACACGGAGCCTCGCCAATCAGCATTGCCGTCTCGTCATATCGTTTGATAATCCCCTTAATCGCATCACACTGTGCATTTACCTCATCCGATGCCGTCTTGTATTCTGACATAATAAAGATGGTCTGCATCTCTCCGTTATCTAAAATCTCCCTTATTCTTTCCGGCATCATTTCCTGCGGAATCAAAGGACCCAAAAACGCATCCTTCCCAAGCACGGCGGCAATTCCGTCTACCTTCTTAATCTCCTCAATCATCGCAGACGCATCCTTTGATGAGAGATCACTGTCCGCAATGATAATGTGGGTTGCTCCCATATCAAAATTTTCTTCCAGCTTATTGTTTGCCTCAACACTTTCCAAATCCTTCGGCAGTGTCCCCGCCAAATCATAATACACGTCTGTATGCGTGTATCCGTACAGCGCAGGCACAAGGATTATAAAGAACAATACAAGAAACAGCGGATACTTTTTTGTTACAAAGTTACCGATTCTTCCAAGATCAGGAATAATCGCTCTGTGCTTTGTCTTTTCTATCGCTCTGTCAAATACAAGAATCATTGACGGCAGTATCGTAACACACCCGATCACGCCTAAGACAACGCCCTTTGCCATCACAATTCCAAGGTCCATGCCAAGTGTAAAGGTCATAAAACACATTGCCACAAATCCGGCTACCGTCGTAATGGAACTTCCGACCACCGAGCTGATTGTATTGGAAATGGCATGCGCCATCGCACGCTTTTTATCCCCCGGAAACCTCTCCTGATTTTCCTGGTAGCTGTGCCAGAGAAAAATCGAATAATCCATCGTGACCGCAAGCTGCAAAACAGCCGCCAAGGCCTGCGTAATAAATGACATTTCGCCGGCAATAAAATTCGTTCCGAGGTTATAGATAATCGCCATTCCGATGCTTAACAGGAAGAATACCGGTATCAGGAAAGAATCCATCGTAACCGCAAGCACAAGAGCCGACAGCCCCGCCGCTATCACGACATACATGATTGCCTCGCTGTTACAGATTTTCTTGATATCCGTGATAACCGCGGACATACCGCTTAAGAAACACTGTTTATCCGTAAGCCCCCGAATCTCCTCAATTGCGTCTAAGGTTTCGTCCGCCGACATAGACGTGTCAAACGTCACGATCATCATTGTCGAGTTTTTCTCCTCGTTGTTAAACGCCTCTTTTATATCCTCCGGCAGAATATCCATCGGAACCGAGATATCCGCCAATGTGTCATACCAGATAATATCCTTCACATGCGCAACCTGACGCATCTGATCCTCCAGCTTCACCACGCCTTTTTCATCCATTCCCTCTATCACACAGAGGGAAAACGCTCCCGTCCCAAAATCCTTAAGCAGAATTTCCTGCCCTTCCATTGTCTCAATGTCCTTTGGCAGATAGGACAGAATATCATAGTTTATTCTGGTACTGAAATATCCGACTGCGGACGGAATCAGCAAAAGAAAGCTGATAATCAGAATCGCCGCCCTGTACCTTACAACTTTTTTTCCAAACTTAATCATCCTTCACACTCCTTACATTTGTTTTACTATTAAGGAGTATAAAAAAAGAGATTGAATTTTTAAATATTCAATCTCTTTTTTATGTATTTCAAAAATATACATTTTTTGTGTTTTGTCTTTTTAAATATACAAATCAGTTCATTTGTATATTCCTATATATCTTTTAGAATATCTTCTATGGAATGACGTATCATATAGTCATAGGTATCGGCCATATCCTGAACCGACACATTCATCCCTGTCCTCATCCACCTTAAAACGAGGAAGCTTAGGGACTGTGCATGATACTCGGCGATCAGCCCGGGATCAATCCACGGATGAACGCTTTTCTTTCCGGTGGCCTTCCCCAAAAGCACCTCCAGCAATACATTTTTTATGCACTCCTTTGTGATATTCTCAATGGAATTCTGCCCCTCTAAACGGCAGACCTTCGTATAGAATTTTTTATCCTTCTCTATTGTAGAAAACAGAAGTATCAGCGCCTGCGGCACCATTCCATTCCACAGCATCGGCTTGATCGGCTCTAGCAGCTCGGTCATAATAATCCATTCCAAAAGCTCATACTTATCCTGAAAGTGATTATAAAATGTCGGACGTATAACGCCTGCCTTATCTGTAATCTCTTTTATCGTTATTTTTTCTATTGGATGGTCTTCCGCCAGTTCCTTTAAGCTCTCTGCCAGTAATAGATCCACTGTGCTCCTACCCTGACCCGTCATAAATACCTCACCTACACTACCAGACGAACAATCGTGATATTTCTCGCATTTCTATCCTGATTCAGATTGATAATCTCGCCGGTTTCCAGAAGCTTCACAACCGGACGCAAAACAAAATTCGGAAAATTCTTTGTGACAACCGCACGCCGTTCATCTGAGAGCACAACCTCACAGCCCACCGGATAAACTGCAACCCACTTCAAAAACACTTCCACCAGCTTAGGGTCAAATTCGCTTCCGCACATCGCCATAATATATTCTATCGCATCGGACGGCGGCAGCATATCACGATAAGGCCGCTTCGATGTCATTGCGTCAAATACATCCGCCAGCTTAATAATCCTTGCAAAAATACTGATTTCAAGACCTGACTTTCGCATCGGATATCCCTCACCGTTATAACACTCATGATGCTCTAACACTGCGGTAGCAACCTCCGGTGTGAAATCATAATGCTTCATCAAAAACTCATATCCGAGCTTTGGATGCTGAAGCATAATATGGCGCTCCTCCTCACGAAGCGGACGCTTCGCATTCAGGATATCATCCTCTAAAAACTTTTTCCCGATATCATGCAGCAGAGCCGCCATCGTCAAAATCCGAAGCTCCGGTTCTTCCATCCCGTAACGCACACCAATCACTGCGGACAACACGGCAACGTTGACTGAATGATAGAAGGTGTAATCATCATACGCTTTCAGATCCATCATATTATACATGATATCACCGTCGCTTAAAACTTCCTCCACAACATCCACAACAAGCTCCATAAGCCTCTGCTCTCTCGCCGCTTCATCTTCCTCTGTTCCCGTAAAAAGACTGTGTACCATATTGAGCGCGCGGCTTCTAATCTTTGGTTTCATCAGCTGGTTAAGCTCTATATCTTTGGAGAAATCATCTTTAATATAAACTCCGTGAAATCCCATTTTCTTCAAGTTCCTGATATGGTCAGGATTCAGCTCCTCATTTCCCGCCAAAAGCATGCGGCCTTCACCGTCAAATATATCCTGCCCCAGTATCATTCTATCTTTTAATTTTTCTATTGGAAGATATCTCATCGGTTACTCCTTTTCACTCCACAGTGCTTTCCACTGTGTCTTTTCAAACACAAATCCCTGCACGCATATTTTAAACCATTTTTTAGCCAAATACAATCATTTTCGCATAGTTATGTGAATTGTATTACGGTTCAGCCGGAATATGAGACTGGACGCCGGAGGGAGGGACGATATGTTATCCCTGTCTGCGGTGATCTATATTGTCCTGCTTTCCGATGTCCGTCTCTCTAACTAAGCTTTCATAATTGTGTACTTGCCTCTGTCTCCTCCGGCTCCGGCTTTTCTGTCTCCGTGCCGTTAACATCCGGCTCTTCCGTACTTTCCGTTCCGGTCGTCTCTGTGCTTTCTGTATCCGGCATCTCGGTTCCCGGCACCTCAGTATTATCTGCCTCGGTGCTGTCTGTTTCGGTATTCTCTGTATCCGGCTCCTGTGTATCCGGCTCCTCGGTGCCCGGATTCTCCCATGCATCTACACGGTATGCCTTCGACCACTCTCCGTAAACCGTCAATCCGGCAGAATTTACTTCATATATTCTTATCTTATAATAGACCGCTGCATCTGTTTTTGAATCACTGTCCGTAAAGGTATATGTGCTCTCTCCCGTCTCCGGTATCTGGTTCGCGACTGGCACATACGTTCCGTTTTCCTCATCGCTTCGTACAATCTGATATCCGGCTGCCGCTTCGTTTTTCGTCCAGCGAAGCACTGCGCTGCCGCTCTCATCGCGCCCTGCCGTCTCTATTGTCAGCTCCTTGCTGTATGCGGTAGCGGATGCAAGCTCAGAAAATTCCGAATAAATCGTTTTATTATTCACTTTTACAAATGCACGAACCTTATAGTAATACTCCTGCCCCGTGTAATTCGGATCGTGAACATAACTGCAGGTCGCCCCATCCGTAATTGTTATCTGTCTGACATATGTACCTTCCTTTGTCCGCGATGAATATACCTGATATCCCACCGCATTCGGAACACGCTGCCACTGCAGGCCAATACGTTTTGGTCCCGGCGTAATCAGAGTTACCGACGGCTTTATCGGCTTTGGTACTGCGCTGACCGCCTCCGATGCCACTCCCTGATATGCGTTTCCTGAAATCTGCACATACGCCGCCACCTTATAATAATAGCATTGTCCTGCGGCCACTGTATCGGTATACGTCGTCGTCTTCTGTCCTGTTACAGCAGCAACCCGTACATATCCTGTATCCTTCGAGAGAGAGCGGAATATATAATAGCCATCCGCGGCAGTTATACTCTTCCATGACAGCTTCGCCGAAGCTCCCCCCACGGAAATACTGCTTATGGAAGTCTTACCAACCGTCACCATCGCGCTTGCCGAAACGTTGGATCCCGTAAGCGTACCGCCGCCCGGAATTGCTTTGTACATCCTGATCCTGTAATAATATGTCTTTCCCATGGTAAGTCCCGTATCCGTATAAGAAGTCTGTGTATCAATCGGAATTCCATGAATCAATTTATATGTACCGTTCTTTGAAGTTGCACGGTAAATCTGATAACCCGTTGCCGTACTGCATCTGTCCCAGGTCAGCTTAATACTTGTATTCGATGCGGATACCGCAGTAAAGCCGGTAATCTTTTTCCGCTTTGACGGCATTTTCGCAAATTTTTTCGTGCTAATTCCCGGCACCTTTTTCCACGATGACAGCCCATCTACATATCCGATAAGATTTTTGGTAATCTTCAGGCTGTCAGGACTGTCAATATACTGATAGACATCCCATATAAAACGCCTTGCGCCGGTATTCGATTTTAAGCCCCAGCGTATCATCGCACCGCCCGGCGATAGCTCCGCGGCATTGTCTACATGTCTGCCGTAAATAAATGCCTCTATCATACTGTTCGCTTCGGACTTATAATAGGCATATGCGTAAGCTGCAGCCTGTGTCATCTCACCTTTATCCACGGTAAATGACTGTTCGGAAAGCATTACTTTTACCGCACTGCCAAAATGCTTTTTGACATAATTGGTAAGAACATTCAGATTCTTAAAGTTGACAATCTGTGAATCCACGGAATCTGTCGCCATCGTATCATCCCAGAATTCAGGCGGCATCAATCCCTGTGAATATGCATGGTATGCAATATACCAATTTACCTTTCCCTGCGCTTTTAATTTCTTATAGAATGTATCCAGCACGCTCTTGCTTGAAAAGTATGCCTTTCCGTCCCCGTCCGGATCATAATTCCAGTGATAATCCAGACTCAGATAAACATGCGCATTCTTATTGACGCTTCTTACCGCCGTATTCACAATGCGGAACGCTTTCACATAATTATCCACATAGGAAGAAAGGCTCTTTCCTCCTCCGTAATTCCATTCCTTTGTATTTCCGATCTCATTACCCAAAATCCACCCGGAAACAAGATGAGACTTTTTTCCATAACGTTCGGCCAGATAACTCATCACTGCCTCAAAAGTCTGGCACCCCGCCTTTGATGCAATCTTAATTCCGCTGTAATTGGCACTGCTGCCTTTATACATTATAGAATCTAAATCCTTGCGCGACGAATTCTGAAGCAGCAAAATCACCGTCACCTTGCTGCCGCTCTCATTATACTGATGCACAAGCTCGTCATAGTAATCCAGAAGCTGATAATTGAAATAGTATGTCTTCCCCTTATAACGATAACCGGCGCCACCCTGCTGCAAAATACTGTTAATCGTCCAGTTAAGTACCGTATGCTGTGTGCCAAGCGCAATAGAATCGGCCGGATCTTCCGCCTGCAGTCCCTTTTTGGAATACGTCTTCGGATATGTGCTCTTATAAGATGCAAGCTTTTCAGGATTCGTTATGTATTTTGCGGTACTGATAATTCTATACTTCTTCCCGCTCTTATATGCCACCGCAAATTTCGAAAAAAGCTTACTGTTACTCTCACCGGCATTTAGAGCGACAGAAAATGTCACGGTTCCCTTCTTTGCCTTTACGGACGCAACCGGATTCTTTTTCGTCGTCTTACCCACACTCTCATAGGAATCATAGGCAATCAGGTACAGCTTTTTCCCCATTGCCTTCGTTTTCTTTTTGATTTTCGCCTTGACGGTGACCTTCTTCCCGCTGGATCCAATCTTACATGACTGCACCGTCGCCGTCTGTTCCGCAGCCATAGCCTGACCGGAGTCCACGCACACGAAGAATGCCAAAAACAGTCCCAGCAAAACTCCGAAATACAAACCTCGTGCGCCTTTTACTTTCCGCATAGTTAATCCTCCTGTTCTTTAAAACACTCATCCAGGTGACGCATCACACGCCGAAGCCCCCAAAGGGTAATTAAAATAGATGCTATTTCCGCAATCGGAAACGCAAGCCACACCAACTTCAGCTCTCCTGTCAATGATAACAGATACGCAACCGGTATCAAAACAACCAACTGTCTCGTGACGGAAACATAGAGACTGTAAATACTCTTTCCCAAGCCCTGAAAAACTCCGCTCGACACAATCGCAAAGCCCGCAAATACAAAGCTGATGCAGATAATGCGGATGGCCGGTATTCCGATCTCTAGCATATTGTCCGACGCATCAAAAAGCTTTAACATCGGTCCCGGAAATATTTCCGCCAAAAGCAGTCCGATAAACATGATAAGCACCGCATATGTCGCCCCGTATTTCATTGTCTTCTTAATCCTATCCTTATGCCCTGCCCCGTAATTATAGGCGACAATCGGAATCAAACCGTTGTTCAGCCCAAACACCGGCATAAACACAAAGCTTTGCAGTTTAAAATACACACCGAAAACGGCGGCTGCCGTAGAGGTAAATCCCATCAGTATTTTGTTCATTAAAAATACCATAAGGGAACCGATCGACTGCATCAGAATAGACGGTATCGCGACTACAAATATCTCCTTGATTACAGCCCTGTCAGGCTTCATAAGCCTAATCTGAAAGCTGACTTCCACATTGAGCCGGCAATTTAAAACAAATGCCAAAATCATCGCGCAAATCTGTCCTGTCACCGTTGCGGCGGCAGCCCCTGCGATCCCCATTTTCGGGAATCCAAAAAGTCCGAAAATCAAAATCGGATCTAAAATAATATTAATCACCGCTCCGGAAAGCTGGGTAATCATAGAACAGACTGTCCGCCCTGTCGCCTGCAGAAGACGCTCCATACACATCTGCCCGAACATACCGATGCTGACCGTCGTACAGATTGTCATATAGCTTGTGCCGTAAGAGACAATCTCCGGGATCTCGGTTTGTACGGCAAAAAAAGGGCCGGAAAAAAGCGCGCCCAAAATCGCAAAAACGGCATATTCTGCAAAAGCAATCAATACGGAAATATTCGCTACAATGTTCGCCTCCTGAAACCTTTTTTCCCCAAGTCTTTTCGACAACAGCGCATTTACGCCCACTCCGGTTCCCGCCGCAAGCGCGATCATCAGCGACTGCATCGGAAACGCAAGCGACACGGCCGTAAGCGCATATTCATCAATCTTGGACACAAAAATGCTGTCCACCACATTGTAAAGCGCCTGAACCAGCATGGATACCATCATCGGCACCGACATCGTCAGCAGCAGCTTATTGACGTCCATGACACCCATCTTATTTTCCTGCGGTACTGTATTCGTTTTCTCCATTGTATATACCAACCTTCTAAAATCTAATCTCAAATCTACCGTAACACGTTTTTATTCGTTAAATTCCACCGTGACAAAATACCCCTTTGGCGTCTCCTCTATATCTACAACCCTTCCCTCCGTAGATTTTAAACGCTCACGGAAAGAAAAATTCCCCGACATGGCATAGGATTTTCCCAAAGTGTAATAGTAAGAGGCAGGCAGCCTCCCCTCTGTCACCGGAAGCACATCCCCCACCTCTAAAAGTCCAAGCCGCTCCATTTTAAATTTCATCTGACGCATAACTCCACATCCCTACTCTTTATACTCCACGTCAATCGCATCCTCTTCTTCCTGCATCATTTTTGCAGCCTTTGTCACCCTGTATACTACAAACAAATCGCCCAGACCGTCAAACACAAGCGCAAGCCCGACCAGCCATGTCGCCACCTCTGCCACCTGAAAATATTTCCAGATTACAAATACACCGAATATAATGGTTGCCGCGGAAAGCAGCATACACAGCCACCAGATATCGTCACCGTTTCTCCTGCTCTCAAGTCCGAGCTGCAAATCCTCAACGCCATGCATAATCAAGACCACGCCTACCACAACCGATACCATCTGTGCGACAAGCTCAGGACGGACAAATATTAATACGCCCAACGCAAAAATAACGACTCCGCTTGCCAGTCCGATTCGGCTCTCCTCCCTGTTGGCCAGATAGGAAAGCGCATGCGCCAGCCCCATAACAAAAAGCACAAGTCCGATCATCCTTCCGAGCAAAATCGTAATGGCCGCCGGCCACACCATAACAACCACTCCCGTTATAATGCACAGAAGCGCGGACAATACTACATCCGCTTTTATTCTTTTTAAAATCTCCTTCATACGTTTCCCTCCAATCCTGATACGGTAACTTTTATAGTAACAAAATAATTTACAATTGTCAAAACGTGTTTGCGCCCGTTTTTTCTTATATTTTTAAGATTTTTTATACTTTCTTGATTGGTTTTTGCAATGCCTTTATGCTATATTATTTTTACGCTGTATATCAAGCGTTTCTGATTCGCCGTGACATTTCTCACCGGTTCCTGAAGGGAGGAATTTCTATGTCACGCAAAGTCAAGTTTCCATTCATTTTTCTGTTAAGCTTTATCCTTGCAGTCCTGCCTGTTTTTGGCAATTTCAAACTTAATGTCAACGCAGCCTCCGGCTACAATTTTATTATTCTTAACAAATACTCCAAAACTTTAAATATCGGGGATGAATTTTATCTGGCCGCGATTGTCTCAAACGGCAAAAAGCCCACCTTTTCTTCCAGTGATTCCAAAATTGCCTCGGTCAGCTCCGGCGGCAAAATCACAGCCAAAAAAGCGGGAAATGCAACAATCACGGCAAAAGCCAAGAACGCCGAAGCTATTTGCCGGATTACCGTAAACAAAACCACCATTCGGCTGAACAAAACAAAGCTCTCCTTAGAGAACGGCAGCAGCTTCCGGCTGCACGCCACCGTGTCCACCGGCCATAAAATCACCTGGAAATCCGGCAAAAAAAGCATTGCCTCCATAAGCGAAAACGGTGTGGTAACCGCGAAAAAGCCCGGCAGTACAACTGTTACGGCAACCGCCGACAAAACCAGCGTAACCTGTAAAATTACAGTCTTAAATCCCAAGGTCACGCTAAGCCGCACGACCGCTTCCTGCTACCGCAATCAGACAATCAAGCTTTCCGTCACCTCAACCTCCAAGAGCAAGCCAAAGTGGAAAAGCAGCAAAAAAAGCGTTGCCTCCGTGGATGAAAACGGAAAAATCACAGCGTTCAAGCACGGAAGCGCCGTCATCACCGTCACCGTAGACAATGTCAGCAAAACCTGCCGGCTGACCGTAAAACAACCGAAAATCACATTCAATCCCGGCACGCTGACTTTAAAAGCCGGCGAAACCTTCACACCAAAAGTAACGGTTTCTTCCGGCAACAAACCCGTCTTTTCCAGCAGCAACATCAATATCGCAGAAGTGGATGAAAACGGCCAAATTTACGCCCGGCAGCCCGGCAAGGCATATATCTATGCCAAGGAGGACGGCATAAAGGCAAGTTTGATTCTCACTGTCCGATAACTGTTTCCAATTTTAACTACAAATTTCGGTAAGAAAAACGGCGAATCAGAATTATTTTATTTCTTACAGCAAACCCTGTTCTTGCCGTCCGCCTTTGCCCTATACAATGCGGTATCCGCCTCCTCAAAGAAAGAGCTGCTTGTGCGGTAAGTTCTCGTATACTCCGCAACGCCGATGCTAATCGTAAAGCTCTTGGGTCCATCCTTGGATACAATGCTGCATGAGGCAAAATCGCGGCGTATTTTTTCCGCCGCCAAAACGGCCTCCGAAACCCGCTTTCCCGGAAAAATCATCGCAAACTCCTCTCCCCCGTACCTTGCGGCGAAATCCCTTGAACCGCAATTCTCATTCATCACACGCGCCACCGCACGGATCACCTCATCCCCGTATGCGTGACCGTATGTGTCATTTACAGATTTAAAATTGTCAATATCCGCTACAAGAATGGAAAAGTACTCATTGTCCGTCTTAAACTTCTCCATATAGTTCTCCAGTTCTTCATAAAAAGCCTCGTGATTGTACAGCTGCGTCAAAGAATCCTTCCACACCTGCGCGTCACGCTGCAAGGACGATTTGCGAACCTGCTCTTCAATCACAGCATACGCACACGCCATGGCCACAAAGACAATCATATTATCCAAAATTGTCTCGGGCGGATAACTCCACCACTCCAAATAACGCCAAACACACAGCAAAAAGTACATAAAGACCGTTATAGCAAGCTGAATGCGCACGAGTCCCCGGCGCCTGTAAACCGATAAAAGCGAAATCGGCATGATCAGCGCCATCCCAACCATCTGTACACCCGCATGTATAAATACCGTAACGCAGGCAAACAAATTACAGGTAATGACAGAAACCAGATCAACCGTCAAATCCTTGCACCGTTCTTTGGCATTATAAATAAAAAATTTCAAAAACAGCAGCAGCGCTCCCTGCATAACGGACGGCAAGGCGAAATACAAAGCCAGATATTTCTGGTACGAATAATCCTCTCCCACCCGAAAAACAGCAAGCTTCGTTAATTCTACTACCATGCAAATGATATACACCCGCCACATGGAACCGATTATGACCCCATCCCAGATATCTACTTCCAGCTGCCGTCTCCTTCCCTTTTCTGTTTGGCTCATGCTTCCACCTTCCCCGCACAAATTGCCGAAAATATTACTGTTATTTCAGGAAACCGTTCACAATCTGTTCTTCCGCCTCCTGCTCTGTCAACCCAAGCGTCATCAGCTTAATCAACTGCTCTCCGGCTATTTTACCGATCGCCGCTTCATGGATAAGGCTGGCATCCAAATTCGCCGCCGACAGCGACGGGATCGCATTGACCTTTGCCTGATCCATTATGATACCGTCGCACTCCGTATGTCCGGCACACTTATTATTCCCATTTAAATGTGAAATAAATGTCTGCTCGGACTCCCCCTTTGCGACAGACCGCGAAATCACATTGGCGCTTGAATTTTCTCCGTTCAAATCTATGGTAAACTTACTCTCCGCTTTCTGCTTTCCATGCGTCATAAGCTTCTCCTTCACGATCAGAGTCGCCCCCTCCTTCAAATCCGCCTCCGTAATACGCTCGGTCGAGTCGACGCCTTTAATCTGAACGGATTCCATCTCCATGTAACCGCCCTCATCAATATGAATCACCGTCGTCGGATTTAAAATGCGCTCGCCGCTTCCGTCTCCCTCGCCGTAATGCTTCTCTACATAGCGCACCTTCGCATTTTTCCCGATATGGAACGTATGGATTCCGTCATGCTCCGATGTGTCCACCCCGCAGTTATGAATACCGCACCCGGCGACAATCGTCACATCCGCATCCTCACCCACATAGAAATCATTATATACAAGATCCTTCAATCCGCTCTCACTCAAAATAACCGGTATGTGCATACTCTCATTTTTCGTCCCCGGTTTGATGATAATATCAATCCCCGGCTTATCTTCTTTTGTTACAATGTCTATATTCGCTGTCGTATTTCTGCCCTCTAATTTTCCGTTTGTTCTTATATTATAAGCCCCCTCCGGCACCTCGTGCAGATCTGCCACCTGAGCTAACAAGCTTTTTTGTATCTGATCCATATTTTCACCTATCCATTTCCATTCTATTCCGTTTTATCGCAATGCGAAATCACACAATCTTATCCATCAGTGTTGAGCATGCCTCCGACGTCCTAAGAAGCGTCGGCATAACCTCTTCTCTAGTTCCCACTGCGCTGACTTCGCCGTTTGCAAGCACAATAATTTTATCCGCAATATTTAATATGCGCTCCTGATGAGAAATAATCAAAATGGAACCGTTAATTTTCTTATGCAGCTCCTCAAATACCTGTATCAGATTATTAAAGCTCCACAAATCAATTCCCGCTTCCGGCTCGTCAAAGATAGACAGCCTTGTTCCCCTCGCAATCACCATCGCAATCTCAATCCGCTTTAGCTCTCCGCCCGACAGGCTTGCATTTACTTCCCTGCCGATATAATCTTTTGCACACAGCCCCACCTCAGATAAGTAGGAACATGCTTCCGACACCGAAATACTTTTTCCGGCCGCAAGTGTAATAAGATCCCGGACTGTCAGCCCCTTAAAACGAACCGGCTGCTGAAAAGCAAAGCTCACGCCCGCTCTCGCACGTTCCGTAATAGACATGTCCGTAATATCCCTGCCGTCCAAAAGAATCTGTCCGCCTGTCGGCTTGATAATTCCTGCAATCATCTTTGCAAGCGTAGACTTCCCGCCCCCATTGGGACCTGTCACAGCCACAAAACGTTCCTGTATTGTCAGATTAATATTCTTTAATATTTCCTTGTCCTTGTCATTCTCATCATTCACCTGAAAACTGATATTTTTTAATTCCAACATCTATTTTTCCTCGTCTGCTCTATTATTCAATAAACATTATCAGCAAAAGCATATCATAATTTTTTCAATTTGCCAACTTACATATTATGCAGAATTGATTGTTTTTAAGGAAAACTTAATAAAATTTTATCAAAGATTACCGTTGCTTTTTTTGCGATTTGGATTTATTCTGTTTCAAGCATAGTTGAAATAGTTTTCACATATGATTTACCTGCGGTTTATGCAGGATATAAATAATAGAAATGAAGGAGGATTTTACCATATGAGTTCTTTTCGAAGTAATGCCGTGAAATATCTGAATAAATATTCTCTTATTTTTCATGGAATTCTTGCATGCCTGCTCTGTTTTGTCATTGAGTGCATTTCAAGACGTTCCTTTATTTCCGCATTGACGTTTGTCGGCGGACACACAGGGGCTTACCTGTACAATTCCTTTATTATATTCACAAGCCTTTCCCTTGCGTACCTTGTGCGCAGAAGAGCGCTCGTAAGACTGCTTGTAAGCGGCTTTTGGATCTTCCTTGGAACTGTCAACGGATGCATTTTATCAAAGCGTGTCACGCCGTTCGGCTTCACGGATCTAAAATGCCTGTCCGATCTGTTTGCCATGCAGAACACCAATTATTTTACGGCGAAGGAAGCAATTCTTGTCGTATGTATTGTCGGCTCTTTCATAGCTTTTTGTATCTGGATGTTTATAAAGGGGCCGAAGTTCCAGGGAAAGACACATAAATACTTAACCCCGCTGTGTGTATTGGCAAGCTGCCTGCTGCTTCCGCTGACCACAAAGGCTGCGCAGAGCACAAACATTGTAGCTTCCTACTTTTCAAATATTGCACAGGGATACGAAAACTACGGATTTGTATATGGATTTTCCTCCAGCGTCGTTGACCGGGGTATGAGCAAGCCGGATAACTACTCCGAAGATACCGTAAAAGAAATCCAGGCTGCCGTAAACGATTCCAAAAAGGAAACAAGCGTCGCCGCAGAGGACGCCCCTAACATGATTGTCGTGCTGTTGGAATCCTTTATTGATCCTTACGACGTAAACTTTTTGAACTTTTCCGAAGACCCGGTTCCTACCTTCCACTCTCTCTATGAGAATTACACCTCCGGTTATTTAACAGTTCCGGTCGTAGGCGCCGGAACCGCCAATACAGAATTTGAGATCCTGACCGGCATGAGTCTTCAATATTTCGGCACAGGCGAGTATCCGTATAAAACGACGCTGAAACAGACAGACTGCGAAAGCATTGCTTCCGCCTTGTCCTCCATCGGATACGGCACTCACGTCGTACACAATAACGGAGGAAACTTTTACAGCCGCGCCAATGCGTTTTCCATGATGGGATTTGACTCCTTTACAAGCAAGGAATGTATGAACATTCAGGAATACACGCCGCTCGGCGATTGGCCGACAGACGATATTCTGATCGGTGAAACAATAAAGGCGATGGATTCCACCCCTGATCAATCCGATCTCGTTTACACGATTACGGTACAGGGACACGGCAATTATCCTGAAGAAAAAATCCTTGCCAACCCGCAGATTAAAGTCAGCGGCGCAGCGGACGAGGGAAAACTAAACAGCTGGGAATACTATGTAAACATGATTCATGAAGTAGATAAATTTATTGCCAACCTGATTGATGAAGTCTCAAAGCGCGATGAGAAGACCATGATTGTTTTCTTCGGCGACCATCTTCCAACGATGGGACTGGAGGATGCGGATATGGCTTCAGGAGATATTTTCAAAACCAAATACGTAACCTGGAATAATTTCGGCTTAGAGAAATCCGACTGTGATCTCGCATCGTATCAGCTTTTGGCAAACTCCTTAGATCAGATGGGGATTCACGAGGGAACCATGTTCACGTTCACGCAGACGCAGAAAGATTCTCCTACCTACTCGCAGGATTTCGAAAATCTTCAGTATGATTTGCTCTACGGTAAGCGTTACGCATACGACGGTGAGGATAAATATCCTGCCAGCGAGCTGGTTATGGGAGTGGACGATGTCACTATTAGCACCATATGGGAGTCCTTTAACGACAGGGTATGCGTTTACGGAACCAATTTTACACCTTGGACAAAAATCTATGTAAACGGTTCTAAAATACCGACAACCTTTGTCTCAAGCTCCATACTTCGAATCAGCAAGGACGATATAAGCAGCGGCGATACTTTAACAGCCAATATTGTAGGCTCAAGCAGTACCGTATTCAGAAGCTCCAATGAAATGATTTACCATGGTTCAGAAGACGACACGGAAACAGAGACACCATAATTGGTGAGCATAATCAAAGGGGGCTGACGCACTAAATAATTAGTGCGTCAGCCCCTTTTTCGTAAAATAATTACCGCTCTTCTTAATCCAATGTGCCAAACGTCGATAACGGATAATATCTAAGCCATGCCTTCCCTAAGATCTCCTCTTTTGAGACATACGTATTTGCCCAATATCTTGCATCCCACGAATTATTACGGTTATCTCCCAGCATCAAATAGCAGTCCTGCGGCACTTCAAAATGATACGGCCCTGTTTCTTTTATCCAATCCTCCTTAAGGTATTTCTCCTCAAGAGGCGTATCGCTTCCATTAATGTATATCTTTGCCTCCCGGATATCCACAGTCTCTCCCGGCAGCCCGACTACGCGCTTCACATAATTCTGCGTCTCATCATCGGGGTACTTAAATATTACAATATCGCCCCGCTTAGGCTCCGAAAAAGTATACGCCAAACGGAGACCGAACAGTCTGTCCCCCTCCATAATCGTATTTTCCATGGAACCTGACGGGATTCTGGCATTGATTATAACCACCCTGTTCAAAAAGAAAGCAAGTACAACCGCCGCCACAATCGTCAGCACCCAGCTTATAATTTCTTTTATGATATTCCTGGCCGTACGATTCTCACCCGCTGCGTCCGGCGCCCCCTCCTGCGTAACATCCTGTATATTTTCATTTTCCTGCTGCATGATCTTTTTCCTTCCTGTCTCTTATCTTGTAAAAATCCCGGTAACCTGGCTGTTACCTTATCTTTCATAGACCCTATAACAATTCTTACCGGCATTTTTCGCCTGATATAATACGTCATCCACCCTCTGATAAAGAGTTTCAAAGCTCTCCTTTCCGTCCGCCACGACAAGCCCTATACTGACGGAGATTTTATTCCATTCCGCCTTTCTTTGACTAAGTTCCTTGATGGCGCCTGTCATTTTCTCTGCCCAGACTACCGCCTCTTCTTTGTCGCAAATCCTGGAAATGCAGATCAAAAACTCATCCCCGCCCATACGTCCGACAATATGTCCCGAGCCCGCGCTTTCTTTAAACGTCCTCGCCACATTTTGAAGCAAAATATCTCCCTCCACATGGCCGTATGTATCATTTACCTGCTTGAAATTGTCAAGATCCAATGACAAAATCAACAGCTTTTTGTTTCGACGCCCCGCCTCTTCCAGTCTGATACGTACCAAACGTTCCGTCTCCATACGGTTATACAACCCTGTCAGCCCGTCAATTCTGGATGTCTCTTTAATCTTCCTCTCGCTTCGATACCGCAACCACACAATATACGCGAGAACCGCCATAATAAAACATGCGCTTAAGAACATAGCCAGAATCGCATCCATCGGATTTTCATATATAAAATCCCGTATCGGATGTGAGCTGCTCTTTTCGAGAGTGTTGTTTAAAAGAATCTGATCCATGCTGGAATCAGGCACACAATTCAGCGACTTGTTGATAATACCAAGTAACAGCGGATCGCACCGCTTAGAGACCGCCGCCGAAATGCTTCCCGTATACCCGCTTAGTTCGACAAGATGCAGCTTACGAAATTCCCCCCGGCTCAAATAGAAATTGGCAACATAACTGTTCGCATATGTTGCATCCGCCATTCCGTCCGCCACCGCCTGTATACATTCTTCTACCGAAGAATAATAAGTGATGGCTTCTCTGTCATACTGCTGCTCCAACTGCCCGGTGATATAGTAATCCTCCGGAAGCGCGAGCCTGCGGATTCCCTCCTGCCTGTCAATATTTTGTGCAATCAGGGCAACCGGCGCCTCCAAATAAGAGTTAGTCAGATAGACATTACATTCATTTCCCCAACTGTAGCTTCTGGTAATTCCGGTAAGGATATCCGCCTTCCCCTCCCGCACGTACTCTAAGGCTTCAGAAAAATCCTTCGTATGCACATACTCAAAATGCAGTCCGGAATACCTTTCAATCAACGCAAATAATTCTGCGGAGATCCCGTCATATTCTCCGCTCTTTTCATTATAATATTCAATCGGCTCCCAGCTTGGGTCATAAACCACCCGCAAAACCGGCTCCGATGCGATATATTCCATCTCCTGCCTCGTAAAATTCGGATGCTCCAATATGAGAGAATCAAGATATTTCTCACTCAACTGCAGCTGAAATTCCGGAGAGTTCACCATGATCTTTTCCATGGTGCCGTTTATCTCTTCCATCAAGGTACTTCCCTTGCAGGTCACAAAGCAGACGGGCTTGGCATCGAAATACACCAAAATCTTTCTGTCTGTCAGATTCCGCTCTCTGCCGGAAAACACCATGTCTATTTCACCGTTCTGCAGCATATCATCAAGGCTCCCCTCGTCCGCCGCATAAACCTTCTCCAGTGAAATCCCATAGCCCTTACAGTACTCATCAAGCACATCTTCTCTTTCGCTCTCCCTCGGCACGCCAACCTTCTTATGATCAAACGCTTCATAATCATCATACATCAGGTCGTCGTTATCGGCCATAGTATACAACTCCGGCTGCGTCGTTCCCATACTGTAACGTGAAAACTCCAGCCCCTTCCGGCTGTCCCCGCTCACATCCAGACCGCTCATCACATCTATGCTGCCATCTACAAGCATGTCAAGGCATTCCTCATAGCTGCCCTCCACAAATTCATACTCCCAACCCGTGTACTGTGCAATTTCCGCATAAAAGTCGTAGCCATAGCCTGTATAATTCCCATGATCGTCGCGCTCCTGAAAACCGTCTAATATATAATAGCCGACGCGCACCGTTTTATTTTTTATACCGTCATCCGCTCTTGCCACCGCCTCAGACATACACAAAGACAGCGCCACGGCAAGTATAAACCAGATTCGCTTCACTTTAATTTTTCTCATAGGCTCTTCCCCCAGCCAGTTGTTCTCCTTATAGAATACTCTTTTTTCGTCAATCCTACAAGTAAAATTGAGCGGAAGGCTCAAATTATATTACATAATTAAAGCTCCTTCCGCTTCAGTTCAATCTGGTATGCCCGGTATTCTCCCAATTCAATCGGCATTGCAAGCCCCGCCTCCATTAGCGCAGAGCCGTAATAGCATCTGCCACTTTCTGTGTCCTCGTAAATACTGTCAGCCTCCAATCCTTTTAATTTCACGTAATTTACCGTCATATTTCCGTGAACTTCAAGCATCACAACACTCAGAAGAGCTCTCCCTCTATCCTCTGAGACAAAAAGCCATGCCGCAATCTCATCCCGGAAAGGATTTGACAGACGATAATAATCTCCCCGGCCAATCAGCCCGGCATACTTCCTATACTGCCCAATCTGTTCCTTTACCTCCTCCTTTTGCTCCGGAGTAAGCTTACAGATATCAAGCTCATACCCAAAGACTCCCGCCATCGCCACAACCCCTCTGGTATGAAGACTGCTGTTCCGTCCGGTCTGATGATTCGGCGCTGCGGATACATGGGAGGCTACCGTAGACGCCGGATAAAAAAATGACGTTCCATACTGAATTTTCACCCGATCCACCGCATCCGTATTGTCACTGCACCAGATCTGCGGCGTATAATACAGCATTCCCGCATCAAATCTTCCGCCTCCTCCACTGCAGCCCTCAATCAGCATATCGGGATATCTTTCCCGCAGCCTTTCCAAAAAATCATACACGCCTAACACATAATCGTAAGCCGCCTTTCCGGCATCCGTTGTCTTAGAATACAGCTCTGCAATACTTCGGTTCATATCCCATTTGACATATTCTACGTTTCCCTGATCCAGAACACCGCAAATTCGTTCCAAAATATGATTTCTGACTTCCGCTCTTGAAAAATCAAGCACAAGCTGATTCCTGCCGCGAATCGGTTTTCTTCCCGGAATCTGCATTGCCCAATCCGGATGCATGCGATACAAATCACTGTCCTCGGACACCATCTCCGGTTCAATCCAAAGCCCAAACTTCACCCCCAAACGGTTTACCCGCTGTATCAGCTCTGCCAGCGTACAGCCCAGCTTTTCCTCATTGACATACCAATCGCCCAATCCGCTGTTGTCATCATCCCGCTTGCCAAACCAGCCGTCATCCATAACCACCATATCAATTCCGATCTCTGCCGCTTCCCTCGCCAGGCTGCAAATCGTCTCCCCTGTAAAATGAAAATACGAAGCCTCCCAGCTGTTTAATAACACCGGTCTGATTTCATCCGCAAACTTTCCCCTGCATATGTTTTCTCTGACACAGCGGTGATATTTTTCGGACAAGCAGGAAAATCCTTCATGTGTATACGCAAGAACCGTTTCCGGCACAACAAGCTCCTCCTCCCGCTCCAACAAATAATGGAACCCGTCGCTCGAAAGTCCCATAATTGCCCGTGTCTGCCCGAACTGATCCTTTTCCGCCTCGCACAAAAAGCCTCCGCTGTAAACGAACATCATTCCATAGCAACTCCCCGCGTCCTCGGTTGTCCCCTCCTGCGCAATGATAACCGCCGGGTTATACTGATGGCTGGAGGTTCCCCTGCGGCTTCCGATCGAAGCGGTGCCATGTACAATTCCGCTTCTCTGAAAATTCCGCTCCATCGCATGTCTTCCGTAGAAACTAATCAGATCATAGCTGCCTCCCAGAAAATCCAGACAGGCTGACGACGCCTTCTCTACAACAATCCGCCCGCTTCCTCCATTGATAATCTTTGCGCTTCTTGTAATGATATCCTTATCCGCAAGTACTCCATACAAAAGAAGCGCCTGCACCCGGGTAACCGGATCTTCCATAAGAATCTCTAACGTCTCCGCTTCCTCCTGCGGTGCATGCACCGCAGGAAGTCCCTTCAAACCATATTTTCCCTGTTTCACCTGATGGCTTACATAGCGAAGAGCACAACATTCCGAGCCATCCTGATTGCGAATTATAAGCGCACTGTTACGGTAATCTCCGGTACCCGCCGTAGGATATTCCTGCGGGAGCACATCGAGAGAATATGTCCTGTCTTCACCCGCTTCATAAGGATTTCCCGAAAACCCCCTGTCGTAGCCGGTAAGCAGATAGTCCATCTCTCCCGCCGTCTTTTTCCCGTAATACAAATGCAGCAGAAATCCATAGTTGTCTACCTTCATCTGATAAGTGGTGTGTTCCGTATTTAATGTAAAAATATGCTTTTCCTCATTGTAAATAATTGCCATACGCTTATCCTCGCTATTTATTTTTATTTTACCGCACCGTTTACTACACCGTTCAAAATCTGCTTCTGGCAGACCACATAGAAAATCAAAATCGGAATCAATGCCAAAAGATACGAAGCAAATGCCAGATTATAATTTGTTCCGAACTGTGACTGGAAATTCAACTGTGCCAAAGGCAGAGTGTTCTGATTAGAGCCCGCCATGATAATTAACGGCGTCATAACGTCGTTCCATACCGCCAACGCCGTCAGGATCGCAACCGTCGCATGCATCGGCCTCATAATCGGGAAAATGATCTTCCAGTAAGTCGTCCATGTCGAGGCTCCGTCTACTCTCGACGCCTCCTCCAATGCAATCGGAATATTTACAAGATACCCGGAATACAAAAGAACATTCATCGGCATATAAAACACCACATATAAAAGAACTACTCCAAACCAGTTTCCAAGCCCCATCTCCGCTGTCTGCTTTGCCAAAGGCATCATCAGAATTGCAAAAGGAACAAACATACCGCTTACGATAAAAAGATACACGAAACCGTAGAATTTGCTGCGCGCCTTATTCCTCCCCAGCGCATACCCCATCAGGGAATGAATCAAAATAGACAGCGCAACTGTAACCAATGTAATAATCAGGCTGTTTCCCAGAGAATGCCAAAAATCCGTTACACGCATCGCCTCTCTGAAATTGTCCAGACTCCACGACTTCGGAAGCGATAAAATCCCGCTGATGCTGTTTGTCATCTCCGTCGGCTGCTTAAACGCAATTACAAACGTCATATACAGCGGAAACGCAATTGTAGTAAGTCCAAGTATTAAAAATGCCATTACCGGCCAGTTTGCTTTTCGTTTCATCATAACTGTTCCTCCTTACGACTGGAAAATTTCATCTGCGCAACCGAAATAACAACGATTACAATAAAGAAAATTACCGCATTTGCACTCTGGAAGCCGAACTGTCCGCCCGACATACCGTTGTTGTAAATCAGATAGGAAATGGACTCTGTGCTCTGCGCCGGTCCCCCCTTCGTCAACGCCATAATCTGATCGAACACCATCAGGAAATTTTTCACGCACAATACCATATTGATGGAAAAAAACGGGATAATCAACGGAAACGTCAGATATCTGAATTTTTTCCATCCGGTTGCGCCGTCAAGCCCTCCCGCTTCATACACATCCTCCGGAACGGTCTGAAGCCCGGAAATGTAAATAATCGTATTCATCGCAATTGCCTGCCACGCACACACAACCATAATACCAATCCATGCAGTGTTCTGGCTGGAGAGAATGCTGGTGCTCAAAGAATTAATTCCTGCCATATCCGCCAGCGCCGGAAGAATATAAGTAAAGAAATAGTTGAAAATATAACCTACTACCAGCGCTCCTAATACATTTGGCAGGAAATATGCGCCCCTAAAAAAGCTCTTCGCCCGAATTTTGCTGTTCAGCGCAAGCGCAAGCATCAGGCTGATTACATTTACCACAACCGTCGTTACAATCGCAAGCTTAAATGTAAATAAATAGGATTTTCCTACACGCACATCGGAAAACAGATCAATATAGTTTCGGAAACCAACCCAGTCATAGCTGCCAAATCCTTTAAAATTCGTAAAGCTGTAAACCACGCCCCGAATCAACGGTATCGTGTTAAAGCAAATAAACAAAGCTAAAATCGGAATAGTGATAAGTAAAAACGTCCTCTTTCTCTCATTTTTCATAATAGATGCACCCTTTCTTTATTCTGCGCCGCCGCTCTTTTGGGCGTTTGCCTTTTCTTCCTCATATTCCTGCACCAGCCGGATAATATCCCTGTTATAACGCGTCCAGTCCGTATCGAATTTCTCCAGAAATGCATCCACATCCTTCTGAATCAGAAATGTCTGGATTTGAGCATCTACCGCCATCTCGGAAGGATAATAGTGATCCTGATAGTCCGTCATATTTCCGGCATCAATATAGTCAAGCATCCCATCCAGTATGGACGGAAGCGTAAAGTCTCCCTCCTTGCACGGAATCGCACTCTGCGCATCCACGTACTTTTGAATATTCTCATCCGCAAAGAGGAAATCCAAAACCTCATAGGCCGCCTCTTTATTTTTACAATCCGCCGTCACGCAAAACTGAAGGTCAATACCGGAGTTTAGGGTATTTCCGTCCTCGGTATCGCTCGCCGGCATAACAAAGGAATCAATATTCAAATCCGGATTTACCGACAAAATCTGCGGAGCCGCGTAACTTCCGATCGGATACATCGCCGACTCCCCTCTCGCAAACGCGGTACAGGCATCATTGTAACCGTAGGCAAACGGCTCGCTCGGCCCGTAATCCAGAAGTTTAAGATATTTTTCCGAAACCTCCCTGTATTCTTTGGAAAATGTCGTTTCCCCGCGATTTACCTGCTTCGCCGTATCCGCGGGACTCAAATCGACCGCCATGGAATTCCACGGTGCAAGACAAGTCCAGGTATCCTTAAATCCAAAGTAAAAAGGAAGAATCCCCTCGGCCTTTATCTCCTCGCACAGGGTCAGCAGCTCATCCCACGTCTTTGGAATCTCCCAGCCGTGCTCCGAAAACATTTCTCTGTTATACATGATTCCCGCCGCATTCGCCACATAAGGAACCGCAAACGTCCCCTCCGTCTCAACCAGCTCCAGCGACTCGTCAATATCCCGATATGCCTGCTTGATCTCGGACAATCCCTCATAGTCCGAAACATCCGCGAGAATTTCCGCATCCACAAAATAGGAATAATTGATATCGCCTCCGATTCCTATGATGTCCGGATAATCCTCTCTGATAAATCTCGTTCGCAGAATCGCCATCGCATCATTCGGTGAATGAATCGTCAAATGAATCTTATCATGTGATTCATTAAATTCTTCTTCCACCATTTCGAAATAATTGGATGCCTCCGGTTTGTACTGCACAATTTCAATCTCCACCTTTTCATTGTCCCCTGCGCCCCCGCAGCCTTCCATGGAGAATCCCGCCGCTATACAAGACAGCGTCAGCCCAATACCCATTATCCGTTTTCTTCTCATAGCACCTTCTCCTTCTCTGTTTTGATGTTTTTATTATAACATGCCATAATGCTTGTAATAAATACCACCATTTTTGATATTTTATGCCTTTATGCCATTTTTACTTCCTTTCGTTGAATTCATCTAGCATTTTGATATATAATGAAAAAAACAATCGGAGGCATATTATGAGTGAGGTAATCTTTTCGGTATTTCCAAGTGAAAATTTTGTAGATTTAGGTCTGTATCAATTTGGCTGGGAAAAATGCGACCCTTCCCAATCATTCGGACCGGCAGCCAGAAACCACTATCTATTTCACTATGTTATATCCGGCACCGGCACCCTGTATGCCGAAAATTCCAAGGGTGAATCCATAGAATACCACATCAAAAGCGGCCAGGGCTTTATGATGTTTCCTCATCAGATATGTACTTATATCGCGGACAATACGATTCCATGGGAATACACCTGGATTGAATTTGACGGGCTGCGCGCCAAGGAAACTCTGGAACTGGCGGGTTTAAACCCAAATCAGCCGGTATACAAATCCCGCTATAAAAATATCTCCGATGCGATGAAAACAGAAATGCTCTACATTGTAAACAATAAAGACGCCTCGCCGCTTCACTTAATCGGACATCTTTATCTGGTGATTGACAATCTTATCCGCTCTTCTTTTTCAGCGCATCTCGTCCAGGAAAACAAACTGCGCGACTTTTACATTAAGGAAGCGTTTGCCTTCATTGAACAAAACTTTCAAAACGACATCTCTGTGGAGGACATTGCCGCCTCCTGTGGCCTGAACCGCAGCTATTTCGGCAAAATCTTCCGCGAAAACATCGGAAAAACTCCGCAGGAATTTCTGATTTCGTACCGCATGACGAAGGCAACCGAGCTGTTAAAGTTAACCACACTCTCTATTGCAGATATCGGAAACGCGGTCGGCTACCCAAACCAGCTCCATTTTTCGAGAGCATTTAAAAATGTATATGGGATCTCTCCAAGACAATGGCGCTATGAAAATAACAGCAGATAGCTTTCCACATCCATATTGACACGCGGAAAATTTAAACCGTATAATGTATGTATCGTAAATTGACGAAAATGAAAGGAAATGGAGATTATGAAAAAGAAATCATTATTTGCAGCCGCCTGTCTTTCACTTATGTGTTTGACGGCATGCCAGAGCGCCAAGTCCACTATGGGTGACTCCTACTGGAGCGACCTTAAGGAAGCCGGACATTTTTATGATTACGTCGAAGAACATGCCGGTGATTTTGACATGGAGGCTCTAAAAAATGAAGCCTCCTCCTCTGACAGTACCTTAAGCCAGCAGTTCAAAGCGATCGCGCTTTTATCTGCAACGGAATACCAAAACTACGAAGGTGAGGATTCCCGGTTCCTGTTTGATTACCCGATCAGCGCGGAATATGCAAACAACTATCTGGCAAAGGTGAATTCCGAGGGCGATGAATTTTTTGCATCCTTAGACGATGCCTTCTATCCGTATGAATGTATTGAGCCCGTGTTCGCAGCTGCCGACAGCCTTGACGGAGAAACCCTTAAGAACCTCTTAAGCGGTTTTCCAGCAGACGCAAGCTACGGCAGCAACATTACAGATACCGTTAAAAAATGGGTTAATGCCAACCCGACAAAAATCCCGGAGATCAGTGAAGCCTTGACGGAACTCGGCTTCTTTGACGACTGGACTCTGGACGACTGGAAATCAGCGTATTTCTATAATTACTCAGATTCTTATCACGTGCGGACAGATACGACTGCGAATGCGCTTACCTACATAAATTATCTGCGTGAATCTATGCTGCCGGAGCTGGAATCAAAGTTTGGCATAGACGACTTAAAAAACGCCTCGGAGCTTACAGGAGAGAATTATTTTTCCACAAATATGACCGTTGCCATTGCTGACGGCCCGGAACTTAAGGATGGAGAAGAAAGCAATCCGTCCGATTCCATAGAACTGGAAGGCAAAAAGGTCGCCGCTTTCTACCGAAACCCTCACACGGAAGAATTTAAAAATTCGCCGCCGCCGCTTGCGCTTTTGGGCGATTTCATGCTGGAACTTGCCGACGAGGAATGCCCGAAATCACCGGAGGAAGCCGATTACTATCTCGTTCTGACACCGGCCTATGAGTACGGCGACTATTATCAGGACAATGCGGGAAACGAAACAAAAATTCAGCAGGTGTATGCAACCACCGCAATCGACTTATACGATGCAAAGACCGGCACATTACTCCGCCATCTCGGAGATATCACAGAGATGCCGCCGTCTACCATTTTTAAAGACTTATCCGAGGAATCCGCTCAGTATCCTGACATTACTTCCGCTGATGTTTTGACATATATTTACCATAATGTCAACACCCCGGATTCCTACACCAGTCTGCTTGACAACACTGTCGGTCTGGGTTCCGAGCTCTCAAAAGACGAATCCGTTATTCTTGGAAACTGGGAGATAACATATCATTCCAGTCAAACCGTAAAGGAATTTGATGAGGGCATGTTCCGCTACACAGCGAAAGACGGATGCCAGTTCATCAGAGGTGAATTTACCATCAAGAATGTCGGAACCGAGAACGATACCTTCCTCCCTATGGTATATTATGTCGATAAAGATCCAATCGTACAGATTACCGATGCAAATCGCGAGAATTTCTACAATTGTGTCGACGCCATGAGCGCCAGCAGATGCTTAAACGGCACCTCCTTAGAGCCGGGCGAGTCAAAGGACGGCGAGCTGATTTTTGAGGTGGCTGATGAAGCAATCCAGGGAGAGGGGCCTCTTTACGCAGCGGTATCCTTGGGCAACAAGATTGTCTATTATACATTAGAGTGATGGCGTTCCGATTTTTATGCGTTTAGCTGTCACTATCCTCCTTTTTCAACATATTTTATAACATCAGGAAAAAGGAGAACATGAATTTATGTCTATCGGTTATTTGATCATGCAGGCCCGGACTGCCCATGACGCCGTTCCTCTGAGCGGCGTGCAGATCCGGGTTATGGATGATTTCGGAAACACGATCTATGCACTGACAACAGATGAGAGCGGCGAAACCGAACGACTCCCGCTGGAAACTGTGGATAAAAGCTTTTCTCAAAATCAATATTATTCTGGAACGCCGTATGTTAGCTACAATGTTCTTGCACAGGCATCCGGCTTTAACTCCCTTTACATCACAGATATCCCAATCTTCGAAGGTGAAACAGCTACTCTGCCGCTCGCGCTTGTCCCGATGCAGCAAATGCAGCGCCGCCCTTCCCAGACAGAGATATCTGTCGGAAAACCCGCCGTCGCAATGCCGGAGGTACGCAATCAGGAGGGCGCGGCCCAAACGCCTTATGTGCTGCGCCAGGTTGTGATTCCGAATCCGATCACCGTACATCTGGGTACGCCTGCTTCATCCGCATCAAACGTGCAGGTATCCTTTCCCGACTATGTAAAAAATGTTGCAAGCAGCGAAATTTATCCTACCTGGCCGACCGCCGCTCTGACGGCCAATATTTACGCCATTATCACATTCGCCTTAAACCGCGTTTACACCGAATGGTACAAAAGCCGCGGCTACAACTTTGATATTACAAACAGCACTGCTTATGACCAGTACTTTGTATACGGCCGCCCGATCTATGATTCCATCAGCCGGATTGTAGACAAAATTTTCAATGAGTATGTCCGCAGACAAGGACAGCTTGCTCCCTACTTTACTTCCTTCTGCAACGGAACCACCTCCACCTGCCAGGGAATGTCACAGTGGGGAACCGTAACGCTTGCAAACCGCGGCCTTACTCCGCTTGAAATTCTGCGCTCGTACTACCCTAACGATGTGGAAATTGCGGAGACAAATATCATCACCAACGTCCTCTCCTCCTATCCGGGAACCCCGCTAAAGGTCGGCAGCACAGGGCTTGACGTTCAGACCATACAGACGTATCTGAACAGAATACGAAAAAATTACCCGGCCATCCCCGCTATTACCGACGAAACAGGCGTCTTCCAAAACAGCACAAGAGATGCCGTGAGGAAATTCCAAAGCATCTTCGATTTGGCCACGGACGGCATTGTCGGAAAAAGTACCTGGTACAAACTTTCAAGTCTGTATGCCGCTGTAACCAGACTGGCGGAATTGGACAGCGAGGGCACGACGCTTGGCATAGGAACCGTTCCCCCGTCTGTTGTCCTCAGACAGGGACAAAGAGGCCAGGACGTTATCACTCTGCAGTATCTTTTGAATGTAATCTCCGAATATTATCCGAGTGTCCCCGCCCCTGCACAGGACGGTATATTTGGAAATGAAACAAGACGGGCGGTCGTCGCATTTCAACAGACAATGCGCCTTGACCCCGACGGCTTTGTCGGCCCGCTCACATGGAAAGCTCTCTATGAAACGTATCAGGGAATCGGGCAGAATTCCCCCGGCTCCGGCACAACATATGTCGTTCAGCCCGGCGACAGCCTCTGGTTGATTTCCCGCAAATATAACACTACCGTAGACGCCCTAAAACGTCTCAACGGGCTGACGAGCGATCTCATTATGGTTGGGCAGGTACTTAGAATCCCGTAAGAAATTAGGAAAATCATAGGCTTTAACACTTCACAGCAACAAGGTCTTTCCTATGATAAAATTCAAAACCCGCCGACGGAAGCAATTCCGTCAGCGGGCCTTAGTCTCATATTCTTTTCCTAGCGGATAAAATTCATCGGCGCAAACGGTTCCTTTTGCGGAATGCCATATTTTTCCCGTCCAAGCGCAATACTCTTCATAAGAAACGCCATATTTCCAGCCAATGTTCTCATTCCCTGGAGCCCTTCCGTATCCTGCTGCGCTTCCCCCGGCTGTGCGCCATGAATACTGTTCCAATACTGTCCCGATGCCACCGGCATACCTGAAATTGTAAAATATTTATTCAGCTCATCAAAGGTCGCAGACAGACCGCCCCTTCTCGCCGCCACAACGCTTGCCCCAACCTTCATCGTCTTATCGAACGGCGTACTGTAAAAGAGTCTCGTCAAAAACGCCACCAGCGTTGCGTTCGCCGATGCATAATACACCGGACTTCCGACAACCAACCCGTCGCAGGCCTCGAACTTCTGCGCCGTCTCGTTTACCAGGTCGTCGAATACACACTTCCCGTTTTTCTTACAGGCAAGACAGGCAATGCAGCCCCGTATGTCTTTATTCCCCACATGCACGATCTCTGTTTCAATTCCTTCCTGCCCAAACACACCCTCCATCTCATGCAAAGCGACATATGTATTTCCCTTCGCCCGCGGACTTCCGTTTATCATCAATACCTTCATGAAAAACCTCCTTTCGAAATATTTTCCAAAATCTCTTCCTCAAACGGCATGACCCGCAGTGCCCCTTTTCTCGTTGTAATCAACGAAGCCGCACTGTTGGCAAATGTAAGCATCTCCTTTAAATCGTCCTTTCCAAGCTGAGTCAAGCCATGTTCAAGGATGTAATGCAGGATGCATCCGCAGAATGTGTCTCCCGCACCTGTTGTTTCTATCGTATTCTTCTGCCAGAACGGAGCCGCTTCTACCATATCGCCTTTATAATACGCCCGGCTCCCCTCCTTACCCATAGAAACCAAAATCAACGGAATCTGAAATCTCTCACGGATCCATTCCACACCCTTCGTATAATCCGTTTCTCCTGACAGCCACTGTATCTCATTATCCGATATCTTCAAAATATCGCATTGTCCCAGGCCGTATAAAATCTGCTCCCTTGCCTCGTCCAAAGTCTTCCACAGCGGAGGTCGCAGATTGGGATCAAATGAGATAAGCACACCGCTTTCCTTGGCTGTTTTAAGCGCTTTCTTTGTCGCCTCTCTCACCCCCTCATGGGTCATAGACAAGCTTCCGAAATGAAAAATCTTAGAGCTGCGGATTAACTCCTGCGGTACTTCGGCCTCTGTCAGCATTACATCCGCTCCCGGATTTCTGTAAAAAGAAAAATCCCTGTCTCCGTCAGGATGGGTATGTACCATCGCCAACGTCGTGTGCACCTCATCATCCATATACAGATAATCCGCACCGATACCGACATCACAGAGCGCCTCTTTTAACTGACTCCCGAAAGAATCCTTCCCCACCTTTCCGATGAATGAAGTGGTATGCCCCAGTCTGGTCAGCATTGCAAGCACATTGCATGGCGCTCCTCCCGGGTTCGCCTCAAACAAAGGATTTCCCTGCTCACTTTCGCCACTTTGAGTGAAGTCTATAAGCAGCTCCCCCAATGCCGTTACATCAACCTCTACCATCCGTTTTCCTCCTTATTTTAATTTATATTTCTCACTGAACAGAGAGCGTATCTTGAGGATTCTCATCCTCAAATTCAAATACGCACTTTTCAAACACGTTAATCACATGCGTGTCCTGATATTTATCGTAGCGCTTATGCCTGCTTCCGTAATTCAAGTGCATATGTCCGTGAAGAAAATATTTCGGACGGTACTTCTCCATCAACGTCCGAAACACCCGAAAGCCCTGATGCGGCAGATCGCGTCCGTCATTTAACTGATAGGCGGGCGCATGCGTCACCAATATATCAAAGCCGCGTTTTCTGAACAGCTGAAAACGCAGCTTTGAAGCTCGCTGCTTCATCTGCCACTCCGTATACTGATGTGTCCCCGAGCTGTAACGCATCGAACCGCCAAGCCCTAAAATTCTAACACCCTTGTGAACATATATCCGATCTTCAATGCAGACACAGCCCTCCGGCGGAAATTTGTCGTACTTTTCATCATGGTTCCCATGTACATATAATACCGGCGCAGAGGAAAACGTCACCAAAAAGGAGAGATAGTGAGGGTCCAGATCACCGCAGGAGATAATCAAATCGATATCCTCAAGCTTACTCTTATCAAAATATTCCCACAAATATTTAGATTCTTCATCCGAAATTGCCAATATCTTCATTGTATAAACTATCCCTCGTTTTTCTTTACTCCCTGCTGCTTGATCACAGGCTCCGCCTGTTCCTTCAGCTCTTCCTTATCCGGAATGCTTCCGATTACATTCTCGGCCAGCCAGTCCATCGTCATAATCTCCTCGGAGGTAAGGCTACGCTTTGGATCATCCGATACCACACCTGTCTGAGAATATAGTATGCCCGAAAACGGGTTAAATACCTCCGTACTGATCGCTGTTTTCAAAAGACCCGCCAAACGCTTTTGTCCAATTGGCAAATACTTGGAAAATACTACGTCAATCACACCCTCGGCCATTCCCCACCAGTAGTTTATGGCTTTCTTGGCAGAAGGGTCGTCGTCATACTTCCATGTTCCGTCCATAATCGCGCAAATCAGCTGCTCATAAAATTTCCCCCAGTGCCAAAGCGGCATGCCAAAATTCCTTGGCATCCCCTCTTCAATATGATAGATACCGAAAAACCGGGACGCTTCCTCCGGGATTACCATATCTCTTCCCGATACACAGGAAGATCCTGTTTCCCGGATACGCTCCTCAATCTCCATCTCCTCTTTGGCAGAAGACCACTCCAGATAAACCTTTGCCCTTGGATTAATCAGCTTTGCTCCCAACGCAAATGCATTGATATTGGCAATTGTACCGTAAATCGGATAATCGGCAATATACGTAAGCCTATTGTTCTCGGCCATTGCTCCGGCAATCGCACCCATTAAAAATTTGGCCTCATACATTCTTGAATAATACGTCCGAATATACCGGTGGGAGGTGTTTAAGGAGCAATTCAAAATCCTGACCTTCGGGTTGGCAATTGCCGCCTTCACACTCGCCTGCACAAAAGCCGGCGTCGTCGTAAAAATGATATCACAGCCCGCATTTATGGCATCCTCAATCATGGCATCCACATTTTCCTGCATTCCGTTTTCATAGCAAACCGTATGTACCTCCTCCGGAAATGTCTCCTCCAGATGAAGCCGGCCAAGCTCATGGGCATACGTCCAGGCAGAGGTTCCAGGCGTTTTTTCATAAACAAACGCAATATTCAACTTCCGCGGCGACTGCAGATGCAAAATACTAAGCGGCGACTTCTTTTTCTGATTTGGCTTCATTTTCAAATCAATTTCCGATTCCTCCCCAAGAAGCACAAACTCTTCCCAGCTTTTCGCAATCAGCTCCTGCATCTCACTGGTGGTTTTCCCGTCAATCACATCATAACCGTACAGCGTTATAAATGATAAAAACGCATCGCCCGGCGTAATATCCAGCTTATCTCCGCCTTTTGCCTTATATTCAGAGGTAAACCTCGTATAAATGGAACTGAATTCTAACAGCTCTTCTTCCGTCCACTTCTCCTGCGGTTCTTTTCCCACTGCCTCCTGCAGCTTGGCATACCCGCCCTCCTGTGAAAACCAAATATAATTAATCGGCGCCAGGCGGTAGAAATCCAGATATTCATAATAAATCTTATTTTCTTTTTCCTCGGTGCGCTTTGGTACGATACGGATCACATCTCCCAAAACGGAAACGGCTCCGGTATATTTCATCACACTGACGCGCTTATTTCCCTCCACTACATAAAATTTGTACATATATTCATAAACTTTAATCGGATCACGAATGCCCTTCTCCACATGAGAGTCCAACAACTTTACCCACTTAGTGGCAAATTCGGTGTTCTCCTGCAATATCGGCATAAAATTTCCCGCAAACGAGCTGCTCCTTGCAGCAGTTTTCGTTCCCTCTATCTGCTCTATGGGAATCTGCACCTGTCCAATCGGCACCTCGGAGTAAGATCCCCTCGCCGGCAAAATATCATCCAGGACCTGCAAAATCGGTCTTTCTCCCCGCAGCATCCTCATCTGATAATCCTTCTTCCCTAATTTTAGTGCTTTTTTATAATCTTCTTTTCCCATAATATCCTCCTGTTCCATCTCGCACCTATTCTACCATAAACTTCTTCTATAATCTATACCCCTCTTTCATATAGCTTACCATTCACTGCTATTCATGGCCGGATGGAGCTTATAACAACAATTCGGAGCGATATGTACAGTTTTTCTACACAAAAAGCGGGCGAATCCATTTTATCACAGGCGAGGACAACACGACCTCTAATTGTCTGCTCAAATGTACATTCGTCCACTTTCCGGCCTTCTGTAACTATCACAGGATGAATCCGACTCCCCAGACATTCTTAATAAACCAGCGCCGTAAACGTAAACTGAATTAGCTTCCACTCATTTTCCCGATTGACATAAACCTCGGTTACTGCAAAATGATGCGTCGTCGGCTTGCCGTCCAGCAACAAACCATAATTGCAGTCCGTGATAACCACCGCCGTATCTCCAAATATGTCAGCCTTCCGATCATTGAACTTGATCTCTGTCGGCTGAAAGGCCCCGCTTGTGTAAAACTCAATTTCCTTATCCAGCTTACAGCTAATCCCGATATGCACAAAATTGCAATTCGGATCGGCAATCTGACGCATTCCTGCCTCATCCGCCTGTTCCATTACCTGCCAAAACTTCTTTGACGTTTCCAAAACTTTATTTTCCATATTTCCTCTCTTTCCGCCGCAAGCCGTATTCCCTTCCACAATAGCGGCATATAATCTCCATGCTGTTTAGTTATAATATAAACAAAAAAAATTCTCTGCGGAAGTCCCGTTTTGTTCAGCACTTTATACTCACGGGTTATAACTGTGATTCAATTTTTACAAAGATTATTATATATCTTTTATATTTTACCATCTGCCATATAAATAATACGATCGGCATACTCTGCCACCTTTTTATCATGCGTAACCATAATGATTGTCAATCCCTGACCATTTAGAGTTTTTAACAATTGCATGATCTTTATCCCATTTTCCTCATCCAGACTTCCGGTCGGTTCATCTGCCAAAAGAACCTCCGGCTGATTAGAAATCGCCCTTGCAATGGCAACACGCTGCTGCTCACCGCCCGACAGCTGAAAAGGTCTGCCTGTTTCCCTTCCGGCAAGCCCCACCATTTCCAAAAGCTGCTTCGCTCTTTTTTTCCGCTGACCGGACTTTGCTCCTGCATAGCCCAAAGGCAACGAAATATTATCTATAATGCTAAATTCAGGCAGCAAATGAAATGCCTGAAACACAAATCCCACCTTTTTGTTGCGGAAATGTGCCAGCTGCCTCCTGTTAAAGTCGGATACTTGCATCCCCTCAAACAGGTAACTTCCTCGGTCTGCCAGATCCATTCCTCCCATAATATTCAACAGGGTACTCTTTCCACATCCCGAACGCCCCATAATAGCAATAAATTCCCCTTTATTTACTTCCAAGCATACGTCCTTTAAAACTTCATTTTTCGCATCCCCGGACTGGTATGTTTTTACCAAATTTTTTATTGTGATAATCTGCATATTGTCCTACAACTCCTTTAATACCTTGATCGGTTCCCTGTTTTTGACCCCGGCTAATGCAATAAGACAGCAACCTGCTGATGTGACCAGACAGAATACCAGCACATATACTACACAAATCGGATAAAATGCTATCTCCGTAGCAATGCCCGAGAAACCTGACGCAGCCACAGCCGAAAACAATACCCCCAGACCTCCGCCTGTGAGAAAAAGCAGAAACACCTCCCCAAATAACTCTAAGAAATTCCTGACTTCGGTAGCCCCAAAAGCAAAGGCGACAGCCGCCGTTTTTTTTCTTTTCTGCAGCGCAATCAATAATATTCCTATCATGCTTACCGTAACAATGGCAAGCGTAACAATAGACACTGCAAGGAACATTCTAACTAAATTATCCTGCTCCTGTGCCCTCTTTTCCATTTTAAGGTATTCATCCGAAACATAAATAATATATCTTCCATCTTGCATGTCTGATATTTTATTGAGCAATTCAGGAAGCAGGCTTGACTGATCTTCCATGTTTTTATTCTGTACCATGAATATAACATCGTCCGTCTCTTCTCCTGCATTAAAATCATCCATAAAGTTTATCGGGCAGATAACACAGTCTTCCACAAGTATCTGCTCTGTGATTCCGGAGGTCCGGTCTATATATTCTGTTTTTTCCCCCGCCGGTATCTCTTTGTATTCTACGCCGCAGCCTTTTGAAAACCATATCTTGCCGTGCCTCGCCATAAATTCATTTGAACCCCGCATGGCTGCCTTAACGGTTCCCTCCTCGGCCCTTTCCATTTTACTCAGTGATTTGTACGCCCTTCTTCCCGCATATGCCTGATCGTTTTCCCTCGCAAACCCAAAGCATTTCTCAAACATGTTATCATTCATAAAAAGATACCATACTTCCGCCGTTGACAGCTCCCCCTGCTTCCCTTCAAAAAAACAAGTCTCCAAAACCACGACTGTATAATACAGATTCAGCTCCTTTTCATATTCCCGCTCCAATTGCAGATATCCATCGTAATCTATGACCAGACGGGAAGCATTTTCATATTCCGCTTCTTTATCACGCTCTCCTACTTCCCATTGAATCGGTATCATCCCTTCCGCCATCTCCTGCCTGTAACGCGCTAACACTTCCCGATTTGTAAATGTAAGATTCAGACAGGTTACCAAAACGAATATTCCCACAGCCATTTCAAAGATAATCAGCCAATATATTCTCCGGTTATTCCACATCTGTTTCCAAACACGATATAACAAATACCTCACCAGTTGACCTCCCCTTCTATCAGCTCTCTAATCTCCCTTTTCATTTTAAGAAAAGAAACGCTGCTCATAAAGAGGATAAGCACGATCCCCATACCCAAAATCTGCCCCAAAACAGAAATTCCATATTCCACTCCGAATGGTAAGACCTTCTCTATCGGCAGCATCAGAATTACCCCGTCAAGCCCAAAAGCGCACGCCACAAGTATTATATTTTGAATCGCTTCCTCCAAAAACAACCGTCCGTCGGTTGCCCCTAAAGCTTTTTGTATGCCGTATAAATGCCGTTCCCCCGACGCCTTCCCCAATGTTATAATCCATATGCCAAGCGCGGCAAAAACAAATACCGCGCTCCCGACCATCAGCCACTTTTTATGATTTTCCCGATAGCTTGGCTCCATCACTTCACGCTCCTCCTCTTCCGCGCTCATAACGGAATACACGTCTTCTATGCCGCTTTTCGCCAGCTGTCCTTTCAACGCTTCTGTCTCAAACTGCTTAAGGGGCATAAACAAGATGCGGTGCTGCATACTTCTTCCCCCCATAATACCGTCCATCTCGCAATAAGGAAGAATGATATCTGCATACACCCTGGTAGCCCGTATAATCCCTGCCACAAGATACTTCTGTCCGTTCAGAGTCACATAATCCCCTGCTCTTGCCCCCTTTAACGCAAGTCTGGAGCTTTCCTTTAATATACAAATATTTTTATCCGCTTTAAAATCCTCGTCTGCAAACATCCTTCCTTCTGTCAGAAGATACGGCGTAACTTGAAAAAAGCCCGGCGACACGCCTCCCACGGAAGAAATCAAATCCTCCTTCCACCCTGCTGTCATCTGAAAGACTGATTCATACATTATTTTGTCTGCTTTTGTATTTTCCAGGATTCTCCTTTCCATTTCGCTATCTATAAAACCACTAAAGCAGCCTACTGCTAATATATCTGAACCGTTTGGATAAAGGTTATCCCGGTATAATACATTTAAAGAGTAGATTTCACCGAGTACATAAATAGGACATAAAAACCCGGCTGCAATTGATAAAATCAGGACAAGGCTGATACCCTTGTTATATACAATCCTGTTCCATACGCTTTTTAGGGCCAACATTGATTCATCCCCCTACTTATAGATTCTGTATAATTTATTCTCATTTATGTCAGATAAATAGAATACATCCTTTTCATCAATATACGCCAGGTACATTCCATTGTTTATGTTTTCCAGATGAAAAAGAGACTCCGCATTTTCTCCGTCTTTATCCATTCTAACAAGCGTGCCCCATGCGGCGGAAAGCATAAAGAGCTCCTCTTTTACAAAACAAAAATCATTTGGTGTCATCGCGTTGGGAAGCTGGCTGATTTTCTCCATCTTTTTATCTTTTACCTTATATAAGCTGTTGCTGCCCGACTGCCCGATTTCCTCCCCGCCTTCCTCAAATAATTCCATGGTATCCGCTGCATACACCTCGCCGTCACACTCCGCCAGATACCCTACAAACGGCGTTTCCAAATGACTTACTTCTCCATCCTCTACAAAATACAGGAAGGAATCCAGTCTCCCTGTGCTGTCCGTGCTCACATAGATAATACCGTCCCCATCGACCGCGATATCAATATAAAAATGATCTCCCTGCTTATGTACCAAGGCTCCAAGCGCAATAGACTCCACAAACTCAAAATCGCCATCCAATATCTGTATCCTGTCATTTCCCGCGTCCAATACATAGAGTCTGTCGTCATGCACCGTTAAACCTGTCGGCTGCATAAATTCTACTTGCCCGCCCCCCAAGGCGCCGATACATTCCAAAAGCTCCCCGTCCGGATTCAATACAAACAGACAGTGTTTTTCTTTATCGCTAACCACAATTTTATCCTGAAACCGGCAAATGCCCGCCGGCTGCTCCATATCCTCTAACGTGCACTCTTCAATCTGATACCCCGTCTCCGGGGCAGCTGGAATTACCTCCGCATCGTACTGCCATCCCTGCTTGGGCCTCTCCTGCCCGCACGCACAATTGCATAAAACACATAAAATCAAAAACGCAACCAAAAATTTTTTTCTTATCATAGCTTATGCTCCTCTCTCTAACAAAAACCAATCCTGCTTTCAGGCTAATATACCAAAGTCAAACCCTGCTAAATTCTCGTTTCTTTTTTAACAGCATCCGTCATTTATTGTCCTTGTTTGGTACTTTACACTAGATTCTCCTGTCATTTCTGTAACACAAGTTTTCTTATCTCTTATGTCCATATACCTATAAGGGATGCCTCCGCCAGCATAGTTACAAATCGGTGTTGAACAATAAGTTTTTAATATTTTATCCTGATGCCAATCGGTGCACTTTGCATCCACTTGCGCAACTCCACCAAAGAGACCAAAGAACATTGCCGCCGCCATCGTTGTAATTACACCTTTTTTCATTAATTTATTCATAATTCTTCTCCTTTCTCTTCGCCTGAAAGCAGACTATTGGTTTACTAATAAAGATTTCAGTTCTGTTACAGGTGTTTCACCAATAACACTTATTTTATTATCCTTACCAAATATCAAAAAACTTGGATACCACTTAATGCCATATGTATGTTTAAAAATTGCATCCTTATCCCTGACATGTGAATTATCTACATCATCATACTTATAGATTTTCACCACATCATATATTTCTTCAACTTCCTTCGATTCAACAATGGGATCGGCGGCTTCACAATCTTTGCATCCCTGCATCGCAAAATATATCATCTTCTTTTTGTCAGAATCCCCAAAAAAGTTTTTCAAAATGTATTCATTTGCATTTTCTTTAAGTTTATCTTCAGATACAATTTTCATATCAACCAACTTTTCTACCAATAACAATGAGTCAGTAGTAAAAAATTTCACTTTAGCATTGTTATCCAGTACGTAAAAAGTCGGCGTAGTGGTAGAAAGTTTATAATCTACCATCTCATAACAAATCTCTCTGTCAATATTATTTTGCTCAATTAATTTCTCGGAAATTTTATCTACCCATAAAAAAATGTAATTGATATCTTCTTCCCCAAATACGCTCTTTAGCCTGTCATAATTGTCAAGTATTTCAGCACATCCATGACAAGTTGATGATAAGTAAAAGACAACTCGGTATCCATCGGTATCCGGTAACCCTTCCAAAACTTCTCCATCTATCGTTTTTACTTTAAATCCCTGCATATAGTCATCATACTGCATAGACATAGCTTCATAACTCTTCACATCACCCCCATCGCTCTTCATAAACAAAATACCAGATACTATCATAATTAAAATAACCGCGATAAGCGCACTTACCGTCCCAATATATAGTTTTAATGATACCTGTTTCTTCATACCTTTTACTTCCCCCTTATTTCGGTATTGTATTTTTTTCACACATTTGATATAATTTGTTTACACTTATTTTACAGTGTTTTTTTTTTGATAACCATTTTTTTCCTATTCGTTGCTTTTTTCGACATGAACGTTTTCCGGGGGAGGAGAGCCTTATGAAAAATGTACTTTTTTTGTTGTACACTATACTATATTTCAAATCTGATATTCCGGCAGGATACTCCACAAAAGTTTTCACCTATCATGGAGTAATTCTTGGCATTTTTCTATTATCTATCCTGATATTATTTTATCTTTTATACAAGCTGCTTCAAGAAAATCACAAATTAAAAGCTCACCAAAAAGAACAAAATACGTTGCAAGACTACGCTAAAAAGATGGAGGATTTCTACGAAGAATTTCGCATTTTTCGACATGATTATAAAAACATTCTTTCCACACTTACCTACTACATAGAAACAGAGGATCTCCCTCAACTGAAAATATATTTTGAAGAAAAAATAGTGCCGTATGGAGAAACCTTATTTGCCAACAAATATGTTCTCGGGAAATTACATATGATAAGGATTCCCTCTATTAAAAGCATACTTTACTCCAAGTTGGCGGCATCTCTCAATAAAGGTTTGTCATTAAACTTAGAATTAACGGAACCGTTAACTGATATTTTTATAGATGAACTAACGTTGTCTAATATTCTTGGAATTATACTCGACAATGCTATGGAAGCTGCCATTGTAACATCAGAAAAGCGTATTTCTATAGCCGTAATTTGCACAGAAGAGAGCCTCCTCTTTTCTTTTACGAACAGCACACTTCCGATAGAAGTCCCTGTTTCTAAATTATACGAAAAAGGATATACCACAAAAGAGAACCATGATGGCCTGGGATTGTACACCGTAAAAAAAATCAGTGACAGTTTAGACAATGTTTCCTATATTGCACAATACAATGGACTGTTTCATCAAATACTTGAAATTATGCGAGGATAACGAATATGATACGTATTTACTTATGTGATGATGAGCCGTTCTGGCTGAATCGGCTGAACAAAGCCATAGCTGATTATCTGGTAGAAAGTGACTGGGAACTGACGATAGAATATCAATCCACATCGCCAGAAAATCTTTTGCAGCACCTAAAAAAACATACTCCTTCTCATGGTATCTATTTTTTAGATATAGATTTCAAAACTGTCATAAATGGTTTAGACATTGCAAAACAGATTCGCATTTTAGATACATATGCCTCCATTATCTTCATTACCTCTCATGACGAAATGGTTATGGAAACTTTCCGCTTGAAACTATCTGTTTTAGATTATATTATCAAAGATAATTCCTCACTTGAAGTGCAGGTTCATCAATGCCTGGCACATATTGAAAAATACTATTTGAAGCAAACCGAAAAGGATTCCTCCACCATAACGATTCGCATCGCCGGCTCATTTTACACTATCCCGACATATGAAATCTATTATGTAGAATCCATCAAAAACACTCATAAAATATGCATGCATTTGCAATCAACACTTTATCACTTTTCCGGCTCCCTATCTTCTGTCAAAGAACATCTGGGAAGCGATTTTGTACAATGTCATAAAAACTGCCTTGTCAATATCCGTCATATTGTAGAACTAAGCGCCTCAAATCACCAAATATTGTTGGACAATGGAGAATACTGTTTTTCCTCCGTTAGGGAATGGAAATATTTAATACAAAAATACCAGTCCGCACACAGCATCTTAACATCCGTGCTGCCGACGCTGAGCCTGCCGTAAAAGGATTATATCATCCCATCGGCGGTGGCAGTTAAAACCGTGCCGCCCTCACTGCCTTCCGAAAGCTCTGCTCTTGCATTAATCCCAAGTCCCTGCGCCCAATTCACAATTGTTTCCTCACTTTCCGCCACATCATTGCGAGATAAAACCAGTTCATTCTCCATCATCAACGCCCCCGGCTGCAGCCGTGAGATGGTATCCACCGTGCGGGAAGCCCCACTGCCACCATGAGTGATAAACGGAATAATCGTCTTTGCTCCAAAATCATATTCCTCTAAAAAAGTGTACAAGGGCTGAGGCATATCACCCCACCAGTTAGGAAAACCAAGGAATACATACTCGTATTTGTCAAAATCCTCCACATGTGCGGCAAGCTTTGGACGAAGCCCGGCATCCTGCTCATCCGCCGCCTGATCCACTAACGGTTCATGGTCAAGCGGATACGGTTCCTGCGTCTCAATGCGAAACAGATCGCCGCCGACGGTCTGTTGGATCAGCTTTGCCACATACTCCGTACTGCCCAGCTTTTCCCCCTCTTTGACGACGATACTGGCGCCGGCAATGGCTTCCACGCCATCCGTATCCACATCCTCCGGTACGGAAAAGTATGCAATCAGTATGTTAGCGTTTGAAGCTTTAGCCTCCGCCGTATTTTCTGCATTACTTTCTTCTGCGGGTACGGCCGCACTTTCCCGGTTTACATCCGACTCCGTAGCAACGGAAGCATTCCGCCCTTCTGTGCCGCAGGCCGCAAAACAAAACGCCAGAATTGCCACTAATTGCAGACATATATTTCGCTTCATATTGTTTCCCTCTTCCTTTCTCTACTTTACATCCTCAACACGAATCTGTATAACAGGGCGTACGCCATCACAAATCGTCACTTTGTAGCCTTTGTAGTAAATCTTTCCGGATGAAAGAATATTTGCCGCATACTTTCTGTTCACTCCTGCCGTTCTAGGCCACCAACATCCCATTCCTGTGTCCCGTGTCAGTGCCCCCATAGCTTTGGCATAATCCGTCGTTTTTGCTTTTCTTGCATTATTTGACGTAAACCCATATGATGCCTTTGCCGCCTCTTGCGCAGACAGAAGATACACCTTGTCTTTAACACTTTTTCCTCCGGATGTCCCATACTTTTTGTTCTTTGATGTAGAAACGGAGACCTTTGCCAGCAGTTTTCGTTCCGATGCGGAGAAAGCTGTACGATAAAATTCCCCATTCAGCCATTTTCTCATATAACTGCCTGCCCAACTCACAGCCTTCAACTTATTATGGTACTGCTGATTATCTATAATCTCATCTGCCAACAATATGTACCTTCCATTTAGCTCCCCAATGATTCTCCATTTTATAGGCGTACACTCAAAATAGTGGTAACCACTGTCCTCCCACTGATAAAATTTCTCCCCGCTTCCGATATAGCGGGCATCTGACTTCTTTATTCTCTTATATTTTACCCATTTACAACAGCATAGCCGTTCTTATTATAGGAAGCAGTTTTAATTTTCTCTGTTAATTTCTTCCCCACAATTTCTTCCTTGGGATAGCTTCCCATATAAATAATATCTCCTTGTTTTTTCACTGCAGCCTCACAGTCCATAATCAAAAAATGTGTCCCCCAAATTAGAGCCGCCGCTAAAACTAATAATTTTAAATATCCTCTTTTCACCATGATTGTTCTTCCTCCTTTTTCGTTTCTCCCAAAATCCTTTGCAAATACAGGCAAATCGTTGGTAAGATGTCTTCTGATAAATTTAATATATCCTCCAAAAGTTCATTTGAACAGTAGGCACTTTTTTGTAACCTATTGCTATTTTGGAGGTAAGAACATTTTGGGTGTTGGGAGTTATGCGTTAAGTCTGACTTTCCCAAAATTGTACCGCATCATTAATCCATCCTTCCGCAACTGTTCCGCTTCCCAATCCAAAACCATGGCGAAGTCCCTCATAGACATGAAATTCCGTGGGAATCCCAAGCGCCTCCATTGCGTTAAGCCTCGCCTGCATGGTACGCCAGCTTGCAATGCCGTCATTCGTTCCTACGCATGAATAGGTGGGCGGGTCCTTCTTGCTGTACTCGCTGTGCCCCGTGTACTGTATCACCACAGCGCCCGGACCGGGCAACTCATCACCACCAAAAGCTGCCGTTCCGTAAGTGCCAAGATAAGCTGTCATCCTTCCCCCCGCAGAACCTCCCCACAGAGAATAACAATCCGTATTTACCTCCAATTCCTCCGCATGCTCAAAGATAAAACTGATTGCCCTCGCTAAATCTTCACATGCAGTCTGAGCACCGGGACGGTAAATCAATGCAAAGGCATTATAGCCCATCTTCGACAATTCCAACGCATGCGGAAAGCTGTCGTGCATAGCGCCTACATACGCAAATCCGCCGCCCGCATTGCAGACCGCAAATTTTTCACCCGGATTTCCTTTAAAGAAAAACAGGCCCGTATCCCTCTTTGCCGAATCGGCCGCCTTCTCCTCCTCCGTATAAATATCATAGAAAATCGTATCACCTGCCTTAGCGTGGTCTTTCATGTAATTTACAATCTCCACTGTCTTGTCGGAATCAATATTGTTGTACCATACCAGCCGAAGCTCCCCCAATGTATTCCCACTATAATAGCTGTCGTCAACCGGGAAAATAAGTCTGCCATATTCTCCAAACACGGGGTCTGACAGAACATCTATTATCTTTGTATCTGCGGTGTAGGATATATCTGCATTTTGCTCCGCCTTCATAGACTCCTCCTCTCCAACCTCCTGCTGCCGGATTGTTTCCGGTACATCTTGACCGTATTCTATATCTGAATTATTTTCTTTACCCTTGCCACTGCATCCGAAAAAACAAATCATCATGCAGAAAAAAACAGCCAAAAACACCTTTTTTCTCATATCACATCACCTGCCCTTCTTTTCACAGATTGGAAAATACTTCGTACTTCTCTCGTCGAACCATAGATCGCTTTGCTGTTTATGGTTCATATTATAAAAAAATCGAGACTCTGTCAGAAGTCTCGATTCGTTCATCAGTTGTTACCTAAAGGTTATGGTTATACTTTTTATATTCAAAATATAGACACTAAACACACCGGATGATCCGCACGCTAACCTTTCTTCAATTGCTGTACTCTCATCGCTACATTTTCCTTAAATTCTTCGTCTGTAAACTTAGGATCTCTTGTATCAAACCATATCTTACACGGAACTTCTCCGCACTTCCCACAGTCCCTTAATCCCTTACCATTTCTGACACAACCATAAATAGGACAGGGTTTTCCTTCCGGCGCATGAAAAACTTTTCCTTCACAGGCATTACAGCCATTGCACATTTTCCCAAAGCAATAGCACGCGCTGCAATCCGTTCCACATACGCTTATAAACTCGCGCTTAGCTTCTTCTATATTCTTCCCTTCTTCAAACTGTTTGCCGTCAACCGAATACATACTTTCCTATTCCTTTCCTTCTCTTTTGAATTTGAAACTATTTTACTACAATCTGTCTAACGTATCTTGTATATTTTCGACATCCTTTAAGGCAATCGTCTTCGCACTATGTATGTCCATAGAATGATAACGTTTAAATTCATGTAATAAATGTGATTGATCTGCATATCCGTATTTATGAACGGCATTTAAAATATCAAAGTCTGGATTACATAAAATATCTCTCCATAAAAGCTGATAGCGTATTAAATTGCTCAATTTCTTAGGTGTAATGCCTACATACTCATGAAATAAACGCTCTAATTGTCTGACACTTACGAACGATTCCTTCGCCAGATTCGATACTTCCAGGGAACCGTTATTTAACAGAATGTTCTTTACCGTACCATTTACAATTTTATTTTCCTTCGCATTCTGTACTCTTTTCATCAAAAACCGCTCTGCATAAGAGACTTTTTCCTGTAATGATTCCATTTCCATTAACCTGGGACGAATAAGCCGATCCAGCCATCCAAATCTTGACCCGACTTCGTAATATCCGTTTACCGTAGATTTTAAAGTATCCTCTGTAAATGCATATGCACTCCATGCATAAAAACGAATCGCGAACATTGACATTAAATGCCCTGTTTTTCCTTCTCCGCAAGTATAAAAACTATGGTCATTTACTCCGCAAAAGCCCCCGGAAACGGTATTATCTGTATAATCTATGTAGTAAATAATATCTGCGCATGTATCGGGAATCACGATTTCAGCTGTATAAGCTTGTGCGGCCTGCACGACGGGTTGTTGCGTTCCCCAAAAACACCTTACATAAGAGCATAGCTCCTTACAAGGCTCTATCTCCGTATAGGAAATGTTCTTTTTGAAAGGAGTTGCTGTCAATGGATAGTAAACTACATTCTTCTTCATTTATCACAATCTCCTTCCTCAATTGTAATGGCCCGCGTTCCCATTTGAATAAACTTCACTTGGTGAAAAGATAACGTCTGTAACAGCTTTTAATAATACATCATTACTGACGCATATGTCATCCGAGTTTTGAGCTTCATCCTCATCAAATTTCTCATATATCGTCGTAAATAATTTATGTTCATCTGTAACTAATTTTTTAAAGTAATCATACTCTAAAAGCTTCAACGATAAAGTCCTTAAGGCTCGTCCTGGCGATCTTATTATATCGGCAGCAACTAACGTAACGCCAAGCTGTCTCTTATATTTTCTGATATCAATCAATTCCTTCGGACACGTCCTGCTTGCTGATGCGGATTTATTATATTCTGCAACCGCCCTATCAATCGCTTCTGCCGCCTCTGCATCGTTTTTAAAATCGACTTCCACATCTGACCTAAGCGGTGTAAGCACTAATGGATATGAATATCTGTATCTGTCATCTGCCCCCTCCTTTAAACATATATGATACTTTTGGGCAGCCGCTATTTTATCAGCGACTGCCCCATTCGGATTACTGTCCTTCCGCACACCTTGCACACGAAAATGTCATTGCTTGGCTCCGTTTTGACAATGTGTTGCGGCATATGCAAACTCCTTTCAAATAATTAATGCAGTTCTCACCTTACTTTCTTTTGATTCCAAGTCATTGTATAGTCCGCCTCTGCCGTATCCTCATCAACTCCTTTTGACACAATAGACAATCCCTCTCTCAAGTAGAAATCCACGGCACGCCGGTTTTTTTGATAAACATTCAACGAAAACGTAGGATAAATTTTCTTGACGCACTCTAAAAGACCTTTCCCAATTCCCATACAACGGCATTTTTTATCAACAAAAATTCCTGCAAGATAATTATCCGTCATGCCGACAAATCCTTGTATTTTCTTATCCTGTTCCCACACATAAATATCTGCCAGTAAAATCTGCTCTTGTACCGACTGATACTGCGATAACCAATAATCACTTGGTACAAAATTATGCGTTTCAATATTCACTTCTAACCAAATTTGCATAACTCGTTCCGTGTCTTTCATTTCAAACGTTCTGATCATACTTACCTAACTCCTTTTTCGATACTTCACTTGAATACTTTCCGTTTTTTCATACCCCAATCGTAACGGATCGTCCGGACGACCTTACTGATCTTCACCCTTTCGAAGGCGCTCAATAATACTGTAATTTTGAGTTTTTTGATAAATAAACACAGGTACAGTCATACATAAAACAAGTACAATACTAAATAAAATAACGTTACTCATCCACGGAATAGAGAATGGAATCCGATAAATATTTATTCCGTTAAACACAACGTAACTGATCGGAATACCTATTATTAATGAAATGACAATTGAGATAGCCGCATAACCAATCCCTTCCATTCGTAACATTTTCTTAAGCTGTTTCGTTGTCATTCCGATACTCTCCAATGTTGCAAATTCCTTTGAACGATTCTGTACGCTTGCCGCCATCATATTAAGATAATTCAATATTGCCAGCATTGCAATCATAAATCCTATGCTATTACCCAACACCTTCACTTGCGTTTCCGAACTCTTCATCTCAGAATATCGTTCCAGTTTTGATTCGTAAGAAATCTGCTTATCATCATAAAAAACCTCTTTTACTTTCTGCTCAGTCTCCTTTGAAAATGCTTCTTCATATTCTACGTCAATCAATTCTGTTAACGGTTCACCCAAAAGCTTCCCCGCATATTTTTCACTGACAATCAGATCCGGTGTATATCCGCCGGAAAAATAAGCAGGATTACTGTAAATATCACCGACAGCCGCTATCTGAATCGTATATTTCTTATTTGCTTCTTTTCCGTCCGGAAGATAAAACCGTATTGTTTTTCCAATCATCCCATTATCGCCTTCTGTAAACGTTTTCACTGCCGCTGCGATTTTTCCATTTTCAAAATCGTCCTTATTTAGAGTATTTCCTAACTTCTCGTTTAAGGCTTCAAAGCCTTTTTCGTCTACACTGATAAATCGGGCGGTAAAGAGATCATTGTCAGGATCCTGCTGATATAACCTCATATCATCTTCATAATTTCCGGGGCTGTATCTCGATTGATATAATTCTTCATAATAAGCTCCATAGACATCTTCCTGATAGGGTATTACCGCCTCGGTGGAAGTTACCTTTCTTACCGATTTTATGCCCTCCATACTTTCTATCCGAGATATCATATCGTCAGTAATAAGCTGCCTCCTGTCATTGTCAAGCATTGTTTCGTTTTTAAATCGTATATCATAGCAATAAACTTCATTTAAAACAGATCTTGCATCATTTTCAAGGATAATTACATTTATCACCAGAAAAACCGATAATGCAATAATAAAAGACACGAAGATAATAACCGCTTGTTTTTTATCCCGAAACATATTTTGTAAAGCCATAGAATATGTTCCGCCACTTTCCCTCTCACGATTTTTTCCTTTGACTCTACCTATGGTATAGCGAAGAGCCTCAATCGGTGAGCAGTCTCCTGCCATTTTCGCCGGTTTTTTACAACTGATTATATTAGTGAAAAATGCAAAGCACCCTGCAATCAAAAATACCCATACATTTACAGATACAACATCACCAGCGGAAAGTATAGGATTTACAATATGCAATAACTGAGGAATTATAATTTTTGCAGCAATAACCGCTGCCATCAATCCAAGCGGTATCCCTATTACTGCATTCCGGATTGCCTGCTGATAAACCATTGTTTTTAACTGAACAGATGTCATCCCTACTGTTTTAAGCTGTCCATAATACCGGATGTCTTTGGCAATAGAAATATACAGTGTATTATAGATAAACAGATATCCACTGGCAAAAATCATAAACAGCAAAATGATCAGTCCGGCCACTATTTTACAGAAATTTGAGTTCGTATCATAATCAGCATCAATGATCTGATTCCCGTCCAGATCAATAGCATTCTGCATCTCAGTAATATCTTTTTCCGAATACAATGGATTTCTTAGTGTGATTTTTAAGGTTCCCTGTGTAAAATCCGTCTGCTTAACACCGGTAGTTTCAAAAAACTCTTCCGACACATAACCTCTCTTATCTCCGCTGTAATCAATATACCAGCCGGAAAGAACAAATTCATTTTCCAGCAACTCCATATTGGCATCATTTGCCAGAATAGAATAAGTTACAAAAACTTTCATACCGATTTCCGGATTTTGAATACCCATAGCTTTCAGGGCATTCATTCCCAACATGATTTCATTTTTGCTCTGCGGGTAGCTTCCTTCATAACTTTCTAAGGCAGGAATCGTCTGCTTTTTCCAACATGTTTCATCCAGCCAGTATATTTTTATCTTATCCAATGACTTATCCTGATACTGTTCTAAAACCGCGCATTTAACGGCGATGCCCGCATACTCTACATTGTCCATAGAACGGATTTGTTCTACCTGATCCTCTCTCGGCTCACTCAACTCAATATCATAATCCATTCCTTCCATCCGGATCTGGCGCTCTATAATCGTGTTCCAATAACTTACACCAACAGCCATAACAACGGCAATCAAAAACGTAGTCAAAACAATTGCGAAAATCGTAAGAATATTCCTTTTTTTATTTGCTTTATAGGTAATTCCCGCAATCTCACTTACTGCTTTTTTATTCTTCACTTTCAGCATATCCATTTCCACCTCCACAGATTTTCCCATCCTCAAGGCGTATGATTCTGCCCGCCATCTGAGCAATCTCATCATTATGAGTGATCATTACAATTGTCTGTCCAAAACGCTGTCCGGTAGTTTTCATCAAACCCAAAACATCCTGACTGGTCCGGCTATCAAGATTGCCGGTCGGCTCATCGGCAAGAATAATAGCCGGTTTTGTTGCCAATGCCCTCGCCAAAGCAACTCTCTGCTGCTGCCCGCCAGATAACTGATTCGGCATTGCGTATTTCTTTTCTTTTAAACCCAACATCTCAACAATCTGTTCCACATATTTCCGGTCAGGCTTAATGCCATCCAGCTTAATCGGCAATACAATATTTTCATACACATTCATAAGAGGAAGAAGATTATAATTTTGGAATACAAAACCTATTTTTCGTCTGCGGAATATAGTCAGCTCATCTTTTGTCATTTTAGAAATATCTTTGCCGTCTACAATAACCTTTCCGGAGGTAGGAATATCCAGTCCTCCAAGCATATGCAGAAGTGTCGATTTTCCACTGCCAGAAGTTCCTACAATTGCAAGAAACTCTCCTTTTTTGACTGACAGACTGATTCCATCCAGAGCTTTTACCTGAATTTCTCCCATGTCATAGTATTTCTTTAAATTTTCTGTTTCCAGTATGTTCATTTATACACCTGCTTTCTTTGTTTTTTCATTACATAGAATAGCAGAGGATTCTTTCTCAAATCTTTCTCAATGGTGACAGTTTTGACATATTCTGCGAATGCAAAATGCAGCCGTATATCCGGCTGCGTTCACATATATTTATGATTTGTAACGGGATAAATACAGTTGGACTGTAGTGCCTTTTCCAATTTCAGATTTTATCTTTACATATCCTCCTTGTTTAGCCAGGACTTCTCTTACCAGATAAAGCCCTATTCCAAATCCCGGCTCACTGCTTACATCCTTGGAACGATAAAACCGTTCAAAGACCATCCCTTGTTCTTCCTCTCTGATTCCGATGCCCTGATCCGTAATCTGAATACAGATAAATGACTCATAGGGGATCACATTCACCTTTACTTGTGAAGCTTCCGGAGAATATTTGACTGCATTATCCAGGATATTCCCAAGTGCTTCTGTTGTCCATTTTTTATCCGCATAACAAAGCGCTTCTGTTCCGTCCTTTACAATATCAATTTTCTTTTTTAATGCAGCCAATTCCACCATCTGACAGGCTGTGTTTATGATTTCTTCCACCTCTGCCATTTCCGAATGAACGGAAATTATTTCCTGTTCAGCGTAGGATGACTTCACCAATTCTTTCATGAAGAAATCCAATTTCACAGACTGCTTTTGAATTTTATTTACTAAGAGCAGTGTGTTCCTATCCAACTCCTGTTCCTGCAAAAGTCCTACATAAAGCATGATATTGGTAAGAGGTGTTCTTACCTGATGAGAGACATCCGAAATCAAAGACTTTATGGTATCTCTTTCCCTTTCTGCTCTCTCCTGATTCATCCCGGATATCTGGACAATTCTATTCAAACGCTCCGCAACTGCCGCATCCATTGACTCGTCATAAGCAGTATCCTGAATTTCCCCACCAATAGCTCTATCCAATTTCAGCAGTAACTCCTGATAGACCGCTTCCATCCTGTTTTGGTAATACTTCTTTATTAATATACACGCCAGAACACAACCCGCTAACATTAATACCGTTAATACAATATATCCGTTCATCAAAATTTCTCCCACATATATCCTTTTCCATAAACAGTTTTAATATAAGTGGGTTTTGACGGTACATCCTCCAGCTTATCGCGAAGACGGCGGATACCTACCGACAGAGCATTATCTTCCACATATTCCGTCCCGTCCGGCCACACCCATTCAAGCAAGCGTTCCCTGGTCAAAATCTGCCCCGCATTGAAAACCAACAAATACAAAATTCTCTGTTCTGTTTTGCTAAGCTCAATGGAACTGCCGTCTTTATAGAATTTCATTGTATCAAAGCAAAACTGAAATACACCGTCTTTATATTCTGATTTCTGCTCCCTTGAATTTCGCCGGAGCAATGCCCTCACTCTTGCCCGAAGCACCATAAGGCTGAACGGCTTTGTAATATAATCATCTGCCCCACATTCCAGCCCCTTCACAATATCTAATTCCATATCTTTGGCCGTCAATAATGCTATTGGTATCCGGCTTGACCTGCGTACCTCTTTGCAAAGCTCCAAACCGCTTCCATCCGGCAAGTTGATATCAAAAATAAGCAAATCAAACGCTCTCTGCTGCAAAATGTCTTTTGCTTCGGCAATTGTTTTACAAAGGATAAATTCTAAATCTTTACTGTTCAAAGATAAACTTATCCCTTCTGCTAAATCTTCATCATCTTCCAATATCATAATTGTCTGCTTCTCATCATATTTGGTTCTCTGCATTTTACATGGCTCCTCAAAATCAGTATAACATCATTTTACTGAGCAAAAGTGCGCTTCGCACACCCTCGCGAATTAACAGCTTTCAATGCGCACCTTTTGTTTCCGCGCCGGATGCATATTGCAAAGCAATAAATTCCTCTTGCATCCGTGCGCATAAGCTTTTATATCATAGGAAAGTCGTAGGTTTTAGCACTTCACAGTAACAAGGTCTTTCCTATGATAGAACAAAGAATCCGGCTCTGCCGGATTCCCCGCCTTAGCTTCTGAATCGTTTACCACTACGTTGTCTTCATTTTCTTTGCTTTTAGTTCCACAAGCCATCAACGAACTTGCCATTACGGCACATAAAACTAAACACACTAACTTTTTTTCATCACATTCTCTCCCGGTCCGAATATTTCCTTTTCTCCTGACCAGCGCAAAATTAATGACTTTCTTTAGCATTCATTATAGCATATAGCTTTTCAAAATTCTGCAAGATTTTATAAACATTATCAAGCGTGATGGCTCCCATCTCAATAGAGCTTTTTCGCGGCTTTGCATCTTCGATGCGTTCTTCCAGTTCCACCATCGTGTTATACAAACTGATTAGGGTATATTCCTTATCTGTCTCTGATAAAATCCAATGAACACATTCTGTTTCTGTAAACGGTACAACATGCATTCCCTAATACTTCGCTGATTTCTGTATCTGACATTTCAAGGAAATAAAACAACAACAAAATTTTTCTTATTTCCATTTTGATTTCTCTATATTTACTTTTCACCAACCTATACGATCCATATGTAACATTTATTTTCTTGCTAAAATACCGACCTGCATATAGGAACATAAAAAAATCTCTACACTCATAAATCCACACTCTTTTAGAATCCTAATCTGTTCTTGTATTGTTATGGGAAAATATTCCGTATTGTATCTGCTCAAATGTTTCTTACACTCTTTCATACTCTTCCCTTTGTTACATTGATATTTTTCCCATCGCTTCAGATATAACTTTTTCATTGTCTCATCACAAGGCGCGAAATTTTCAAATGTAATATAAATTCCTTTTTCCCTGAGAGAATTATAGCAATTTCTAACGGCAATCATTCTTTCCTCGTATGCCAAGTAATGATTCACCAAGATAGCAGTAATCACATCAAACTGCGAATCATAATTTATTTCTTTCATCGGAAGTCTTAAAAACTCTACATAAGAGGAACTGATTTTTTGTCTTGCTGCCTCTAACATCGCAGATGAATGATCAGTACAAATCATCTTATCCACATTGCATTGTTCCAAGACCACTTTTGCCATTTTACCAGTACCACAGCCTATATCCAGCCAAGATACTGCCTTATTTAAAAATGTGACTGAAACCACATCTGCTATCTGATTATAAACTTCATCATAATACGGTATGGTATTTAAAATATCTCGATCATAACTTTCTGCCGAAAAAGCCGCTTTCCGATTACTCACGTCCATCCTCCCCACACATCATTCATAAGTATCTAAATAATGCTGCAATTTTTCTGCTAATTTCCCAATATGCACACCATCTACAAAAGAATGATGTACCTGCACGGAAAATGGCAACAAAATTTTACCGTCCTTTTCGTAATATTTGCCCCAATCAAACAGAGGCGTTGCATTATCTCTTTTACCTGAATCCGTGTGTGAAATGTGAGTAAAACTCACCCATGGAAAAGCAGAAAACTGAAAAACATCATTTCCTAATGGAGCAGTAAAATATTCTTCTTGCTCTTTTTCAGTTTGAGCCGCCACCGTCACATATTCTTCCAGCGTATCTTGCATTTCCACATTTACAACTTTAAATAACTCAGTTTCTTTATTCAGATAAGTAAATGCTGTGTTAATTCTTTCAAAATCAACAGGCTCACCATCTACAAATCGGTATCGGAACTCCTTAATCTCATTTGCGCACTTTGAAACAGCAAATACAAAGGAAAACGTAAATGAATAACCTTTCAATCTGATTTGCGACAAAAAGTTTGTAATATCAAGGTCAAAGCTCACACAATACTGTGGTTGTGCACTGTCACGAAACACTTGATAATGTCGATTTCGTTCCCATGTAGACAAATCAATCTTGTTCATTTCATCATACCTCCTAAAATTGCTATGTCGATAATCAAATCTTCACTCTGATTATATCTCTTTATTTGTATGATGTCAATTAGTTGTATTATGTCTTTGCAAAAAAACATAGGCTCCTGCCCCATAGACAAGAACCTAAAATATCAATCAAGTCCCAACTCTTTCATTGCGTGCATGATATGAATCTTCATTGCACTTTTTGCCCCCTCCGCATTACGCTGTTCTAAAAATTCCATAATTATTCTGTGATCATTTATTGTATCTTCAATGGCTTTATCACTCTGTAAAGATAAGTATACTCCCTTTGAAATCGCCTGATACAAAATTGGCATGAGTTTATTCATAAATTCATTATGGGTAGCCTGTGCAATCGCCTTGTGAAAAGAATGTTCGTCATCTGTTCTGTCTTGATGACTGCTGATTTCTTTTTCTACCTTTTTACCAAATTCTATAATTCTCTTTATCTCGGAATCTGTTGCCCTTAAAGCAGCATAATAGGCAGCCTCCGGTTCAAATATCAAACGCATTTCATATAAGTCTTTCGCATTGACTTTAATGTTTGACAACTGCTCTAAATCCTGTTGCTTCTTAAACGCATTTTCTTTGACGTATGTACCTTTTCCTCTTTGAATTTCCAGTATATCCAAAGCAACTAAAATTCGGATTGCCTCTCGCAGTGTAGTACGACTTACATTCAATTCCTCTGACAAATCCAATTCGTTTGGTAATTTATCGCCGACAGAAAATCTCTTTTCTATTGTTATCATGGCCAGAATATTATCCGCAACACTTTGTGATAACATCTTATTCCCTTTCATAATCTCACCTTAACCTTTTCTGCCATTATACTATGCTTAGTATTCAAATTCAAACCTCTTGATTTAGTCATTTCCGGTTATTTACCGAATGTGGCATTTTTCAAATTTGTCACATACAATTATAATTTCCATAAAACTGTACGCATTCCCAAATTCTCTTTGAAATAATGGCATCATGGTCATCTTCCACATAATACATCTGAATTTCACCTGTATTCTGACTCCGTTTCTTGGTAAGGAAATCCACCGTGTAGCTTTTCTGCAGCAAGGCATCGCCTTTATATTTTTCATTCTCCAGCATACTCATCAGAGTTGTGGCCTGCCATTTCGTGCCGCCGTTCCAATTCTGCACCCCTTCTCTTTCAAAAATCCGCTTAATATAATCTGTGGTTTTCCCGTCCAGAAATTCCTGATACAGACGCACCACAATCGGCTCCTGCTTCCTATTGATGACCAGCTTGCCGCTGTTCTCGTCCTGCGCCAGTGAGGAAAGGATCGTCAACAGCACTTCCCCTTTCGCATCAAGGGTATTGATATTCTCTTTTTCAAAAATAATCCCGATTCCTAACTCCTTCAGTTCCCGCACATAGTTCAGGCAGTCCGCGATCATGCGGTTGAACTCGTCCCTCTTCTTCGTATTGGTGCCGGAAATTCCTTCGTCCGCATAGGTTCCCGCATATTCATACAGCGGATTTTCGCTGATATAGTTCGTGTAATAATTAACCTGATTCTCATAGCTTAATAACTGTTCTTCTTGGTCGGTTGATACCCTGCAGTACGCTGCCATTCTTAGTTTCTTCACAGCCTGCGCCGTTCCGGATTCCGCAGTCAAAATCCTCTTTGCGGGTATAACGGTAACGCTTCTTGCCATTTTGAATCACCTCCTCAACTACTGTCTGTTCCGTGATATTCAGTCCTTTTCATCATAGTCAATGCAGGTAGCTGTGTGGAAAATGACCTTTTCTCGGCTCATTATTTTTCTTTATGGAAGATTCAGCAGCTTCCGTCGTTTCAAATTTCATGTAACCATCGCCTCCTATACTGAAGTCAGAAAAGGGAAAGTCAACCGACCTGTCAGTTTTTCCGTGCGACATCATCCTAATGTAGCGATAGGCATATTGTACGAACATTTGTTCTATTCGTCAACATGGATTGCTTATTTCATTCAATCAAGATTCTTAACCTCCCAATATCCTGACTTATCGCTTCCGATTCTTTCTATTAAATCTTTCTTTCGCAAAGAATCCAATGTCCGCTGGATCGTCCTCAATGATTTTGATGTAGCATCCGCCAATTCCTGTCTTGTGTAATAAGGATTCTTTCCAAGCAGACCATATACTGCCTGCTCATTCTTGTTCAGGGAAATATTTACAGTGCCGCTTTCAATGCCATTTACAGTGCCATCTGTCTTATTTTCAGTCTTCCGTGCAAGAATATTTTTTGTCTTTCTATAAAAAATAAATGTAAATCCATTGTCCACAAATTCATACGAATACTTTATCCCCACATCCTTACACAAACTGTTGATACGCTTAAATCCACTGCCAAACTGCTCAATTGACTTATTCAAGTACAGAATTTTGGAAATTGCGGCATTCCGTATAGAAGACTGGAGATTTTTGTTGATATAATCTTCTGGGCTGTATGTGCTCGCAAAAGAACCCGGACTATATATGGTAACCTTCCCCGGATGTATGCAGATTTCATGGTATGTACTACCGTTATACACTGCATGGGCATAGCTGTTCGCTAAAATCTCCCTCACCGCCGCAACTGGGATTTCCGGGATTTCCTCCCTCTCCATACCGACAATCTCACTTCTCCTGTTTATGTTTTTCAAAATATATTTTTCCGCTATTCCAAGAAGATTCAAAATGTTGTCTTCATACATCTGCATATCCAAAAATGTAAGTTATTCATCCGTCGCAAAAACGGCTGCCTTTAAAGTTACCGGATGCGAATTTCCAAACAAAACATTTCCGGCATTTGTCAGATGATCTCCATCCACAAAGCCAAACTTCTTCAACACGGTCTGTACTGTATATCTTCCATCCACCATGCGTCCTGCAGAAATCGCCCTTTCGCAAAAAGTCTTTACGGTAGCTTTATCGACCTACTTTGCAAGGCATTGCGATTTTGTTTTCTCCCATTTTTCCTTATATTCATTTGCAATAAAAAACTGCATGAGTTCTGCAGGTGTTACTTCCCGGTCCTCATCCGCTGTCCTCAGATAATATCTTCCCGCAGCAGAATAAGGATAGTCCTCCCCATGAAACTCTACTTTGATTACATGGCGATCATCCAGAACTTCTTCCTGTATCACAGGATATATTTGTGGTTTTATGGATTCATATACAAATCTGGACACGTCCCGAAGAGATGATTCCGACACATCCTGTCCAACCACATCTCCATTCGGCTTCACGCCAAAGTACAAAGTTCCAACGCCATGTTTATTCAAAATAGAAGAAATTGAAATCATAGCCTCTTTCAGTTCGCCGGTAGTTTTTTGAATTCCAATGTCTCTGATTCTTTTCCCAAGTTCATCGTCTATCACATCTCCCCAAACAGTATAACACATTTTAATGTAAAAGCGATCAAAAATGGCACTGTATTGGCACTGCAAAATTTGTCCTATTTTCCAGTGCCATAGACATCCGTTACTTATTTCTGAACATTCTGGCACAGTGCAACTTTTTTAAGGTTTTTCCCCATATGGCGTTTTCGGTTCTGCCACCATCGACAACGGTTCCTGTCTGTCAAAATCATAAGTAATCACCTTCTGTTCCTGTCCGGTAAAAGATGCCGGACCGCCAATACCAAAGTATTTCTCAAAAAATATCTTTAACTTATCAATAACTCCCTGTTTCTTTTTTGCTCTCCCATCACCGCCAAATCTCGAAATCGGCGGCATGAGCTTGTCAATGTCTGTTCCAGAGGTTTTTATCTCCCCATCCCGAAACGCATTCTCCATAAATTTGCGGGTATCTTCCGGTTTCAGTTTTTCCTCTGCTATAATTTCATCAAGGTCATGCGCCCTCTGCTCCACCACATAGCTATGCCATTCATTCATAACATCATCCACGTCATTGATTCCTGCAATAAAATTTTCAATGAGCTGTTTCTTACTGCGCAGTTCCGGGCTGGCGTCAATCGCTTTATGAATCGTAATCAGCACTTCCTTATCCTCGCAGTGGGTATCATGGTATTTTTTTACAAGCATGAGAATATAATCAATGTTAATCTCTATCTGCCGGATCAATTCAATCTCAAATACGACATCGTCTGTGATGTCCGTACTTTCCTGCCGTTTCCGTTTCCATTCATCCCGTAAGTCCTGATAACGTCCAAGGTAATCCTGCAAATCACGCTCGGAAATTATCTCATTCCCCTTGAAATCATCAAAGGACAACAACAGGTTCCGCATACGGAGAATCGCGCCAAACAGGGCAATGAAGTCTTTCTGGTTTTGCTCTCCAACAATCTGCGGTTCTGATAACGGAAACTTATGATTCAACTCTTCCATCAAATCCACATAACCCGGCATTTGTTTCCCATCCACAGACTCATACCCGTAATAGTAATCCTTGAAGCTCTGCAGAAGAACAATTCCCCCGGCATTCTTATCTCCGAACAGAGAAATCGCACTGTCCACACGTTTTTGCAGATTACGGAAACATACAATATTACCAAATGTCTTGATAGAATTGAGGATGCGGTTTGTTCGGGAAAATGCCTGTATCAGTCCGTGCATCTTCAGATTCTTGTCCACCCACAAGGTATTCATAGTAGTGGCATCAAAACCTGTAAGAAACATATTGACGACAATCAGAATATCCAGTTCTTTATTTTTCATTCGAAGAGATACATCTTTATAATAATTCTGAAATTTATCGTTGGAAGTATCGTAGTTCGTATGGAACATTTCATTATAATCCTTGATGGCTTCTTCCAGAAATTCTCTGGACGGCTGGTCAAGCGCAGAAGTGTCCTCTGAATTTTCTTCATCCAGAATACCATCCGCTTCTTCCTCATTTGCTCCATAACTGAAAATCGTTGCGACACGCAGCTTCTTTGTTGGCTCTGCCACCATCTGCTTGTTAAATTCCTGATAATACAGTTTTGCCATCGGTACGCTGGATACCGCAAAGATAGAATTAAACCCGCTGATACGCTGCTTCCGCTTGATTTCCTCCACCTCTTCGTCACGCCTAGCCGTTGCCACCTCTTCAATATTGGTCAGCGTATTATAGATGTATGTTTTATCCCCCCGGTAGGTCTTCTGATCAAAATGCTCCAGTATGTACTGCGTCACAATGCGGATGCGCTCAGGAGCCATCATAACCTTCTCCCGGTTAATGTCCCATACCATCTCGTCTGTGATTTCTTCATCCGTGTCCATCGTCTTAATATAATCTACCCGGAACGGAAGGACATTTTTATCATTGATTGCATCCACAATCGTGTAACTATGCAACTGATCGCCAAAGGTCTGCCCTGTCGTAAAAAACTCCGGATTCTTCGCTCTGCCGGAATTTACGGAAAAAATTGGAGTTCCTGTAAATCCGAACAGGTGATATTTCTTGAAATTCTTTACAATGGCTGTGTGCATATCTCCAAACTGGCTGCGATGGCACTCGTCAAAAATAATGACGATGTGTTTTGCATATACTTCATGCCCCGGATTCTTCTTAATAAAAGTTGCCAGCTTCTGAATGGTAGTAATAATGATATGCGCGTCTGGACTTTCCAACTGGCGTTTCAGTATGGCAGTAGAGGTATTACTGTTGGCTGCTCCCTTTTCAAAACGGTCATATTCCTTCATGGTCTGGTAGTCCAGATCCTTACGGTCAACCACAAACAGCACCTTATCGATATATGGCAGTTTCGAAGCAAGCCTTGCAGTTTTAAACGAAGTGAGCGTCTTGCCGGAACCAGTCGTATGCCAGATATATCCACCGCCTTCCACACTTCCATATTTCTTATAATTATTTGCTATCTCAATACGGTTCAAAATACGTTCCGTTGCCGTAATCTGATACGGCCGCATAACCATCAGCATATTCTCTGAGGTAAAAATACAGTATTTTGTGAGGATATTCAGAATCGTGTGCTTTGCAAAAAAGGTCTTCGTAAAATCAATCAGATCAGGGATCACACGGTTGTTGGCGTCCGCCCAGAAGCAGGTAAATTCAAAGCTGTTGCTTGTCTTCGTCTTGCTTGCTCCTCTTTTCTCATTCTCCTTTTCCGCATTCCATCTGGTACTGTTAGAATAGTATTTTGTATTCGTACCATTGGAAATGACAAAGATCTGAATATACTCATATAAGCCGCATCCTGCCCGGAAAGACTCTCTCTGATAACGGTCGATCTGATTAAAAGCCTCACGAATGGCAACACCTCTTCGTTTCAATTCAATATGCACCAGAGGCAGTCCATTGACCAAAATAGTCACATCATAGCGATTGTCGTGCTTTGCGCCGTCTTGTTTGCTGACCGCATACTGATTGATAACCTGCAATCTGTTATTATGAATGTTTGTTTTATCAATTAGCGTAATATTCTTAGTTTCTCCGCTATCACGCTTTAATACTTTTACATGATCCTCTTGTATGGTGTGCGTTTTTTCCACAATATGCTCATTGGGATTAGCAATGGTATTTTTGAAAAAATCCTCCCACTCCGTATCGGAGAACTGATACTTATTCAGTTCTTCTAATTTTTTACGGAGATTAGCAACCAGATCCTTCTCTGTGTGAACAGACAAATACTCATATCCCTGCTCGCACAGCAGACGGATAAATTCCTGTTCCAGTGCAGCTTCGCTCTGATAGCTGTCAGAGCGCTTCTTGGTTGGCTCATATTCTGTGACTACCGTATTTTCCGATGTCTCCGCTACAATATTAAAGTACGGCACAATCTCGCCCCCTTACTTTTGTATTTCTTTAAAAGATAACAACTTGTCCCTGTAGTATTCATATTGCTTCTGTCGTGCTTCGATTTCTGCCGGAAGACCTGCGGTCAGATCATTGCAGAGAGTATGGAACTTACTCAGCATATCCACAATTTCCTGTTGCTTTTCTATACTCGGAAATGCAAGCTGATATTCTGCA